>NZ_AQOH01000226.1 GCF_000364705.1 Pseudomonas fuscovaginae SE-1
GCAAAAAAGCTTACTTGGCTGTCAGCGCCGCGTAGCTGTTCATCAGGTTGCGGTAGTTGGGGATGCGCTGCGACAGCAGGTTGCCCAGACCTTCAATGTCGTTGCGCCAGTCGCGGTGCAGCTCACAGGCCACCGCGAACCAGTTCAACATCTGCGCACCGGCCTGGGTCATGCGGTTCCACGCCGCCTGTTGCACGGTATCGTTGAAGGTGCCGGAAGCGTCGGTCACCACGAACACGTCGAAGCCTTCAGCCAGGGCCGACAGGGTCGGGAACGCCACGCAAACGTCGGTCACCACGCCAGCGATGATCAGTTGCTTGCGGCCGGTGGCCTTGATCGCCTTGACGAAATCCTCGTTGTCCCAGGCGTTGATCTGGCCGGGACGGGCGATGTACGGCGCGTCCGGGAACATCTCTTTCAGTTCTGGAACCAGCGGACCGTTCGGACCCTGTTCGAAGCTGGTGGTCAGGATGGTGGGCAGGTTGAAGAACTTGGCGCAGTCGGCCAGGGCCAGCACATTGTTCTTGAACTCGTTCGGCGAGAAGTCCTGTACCAGCGAGATCAGACCGGTCTGGTGGTCGACCAGCAGAACCACCGCATCGTTTTTATCCAGGCGTTTGTAAGGAACGTTGCTCATTTCGAGGCTCCATCGTAGGGAAGGACGCATTGTGGCGCCGGCCGGAACGACCGGCGCCGTGGGGTGGGAAATCAGAAGGCGAAGCAGGAACAGCCGAACGCGCCCCAGAAACCCTGGAAGTCGCTGACCGGCACGTTCGACTGACGGGCCCGCTCATGGCTGTGGGAATGCACGGCACACGGGCCACTGCAAAGGTGAACCTGCGCCTGCAGCGGCGCGCCCGGACGCCAGTGTCCCGGAACCTTGGCCACAGGCGACCAGTCCGGCAGCACCGGCAGGTGGCCCGGACCAAGCTTCTCGAAGTCGTCGGCGGCGTACACCACCTTGCCGCCGACCACGGTCAGCACCGACTCGATCCACTTGATGGCTTCTTCCTCGACACTGAAGAAGTCGGCGCTCAGGGCCGCCAGGTCGGCCAGTTGACCGACCTTGATCTGGCCCTTCTTGCCCTGCTCGGAGGAAAACCAGGCGCTGCCGTGGGTGAACAGTTCCAGCGCGGTCTCGCGGGACAGGCCTTCCTCGTAGAGGGACAAGCCGCCCACGGTACGCCCACTGACCAGCCAGTACAGCGAGGTCCAGGGGTTGTAGCTGGACACGCGGGTGGCGTCGGTGCCGGCACCGACCGGCACGCCTTCGGCCAGCATGCGCTTGATCGGTGGCGTGGCTTCGGCGGCCTTGGCACCGTAGCGATCGACGAAATACTCGCCCTGGAACGCCATGCGGTCCTGGATCGCGATACCGCCGCCCAGGGCACGGACCCGCTCGATGTTCTGCGGGGTGATGGTTTCGGCATGGTCGAAGAACCAAGGCAGACCGTTGAACGGGATGTCGCGGTTGACCTTCTCGAACACATCGAGCATGCGGCTGATGGATTCGTTGTAGGTGGCGTGCAGGCGGAACGGCCAGCGATGCTCGACCAGATGGCGGACTACAGGCTCCAGGTCGGCCTCCATGCTGGCCGGCAGGTCCGGACGTGGTTCGAGGAAGTCCTCGAAGTCGGCGGCGGAGAACACCAGCATCTCGCCGGCACCGTTGTGCCGCAGGAAGTCGTCGCCCTGGTGCAGCTTGACGCTGCCGGTCCAGTTCTTGAAGTCGGCCAGCTCTTCCTTGGGTTTCTGGGTGAACAGGTTGTAGGCGATGCGAACGGTCAACTGTTCTTCCTTGGCCAACTGCTCGATCACCTGGTAGTCATCGGGGTAGTTCTGGAAGCCGCCGCCGGCGTCGATGGCGCTGGTCAGGCCCAGGCGGTTCAGTTCGCGCATGAACTGGCGGGTCGAGTTGACCTGGTATTCCAGGGGCAGCTTGGGGCCCTTGGCCAGGGTCGAGTAGAGAATCATCGCGTTCGGCCGGGCCACCAGCATGCCGGTCGGCTCGCCGTTGCTGTCGCGCACGATCTCGCCGCCCGGCGGGTTCGGCGTGTCGCGGGTATAGCCGGCCACGCGCAGGGCGGCGCGGTTGAGCAAGGCACGGTCGTACAGGTGCAGGACGAACACCGGGGTATCAGGCGCGGCCTGGTTGAGCTCTTCCAGGGTCGGCATGCGTTTTTCGGCGAACTGGAACTCGTTCCAGCCACCCACCACCCGCACCCATTGAGGCGTCGGCGTGCGGTCGGCCTGGTCCTTGAGCATGCGCAAGGCATCGGCCAGGGATGGCACGCCTTCCCAGCGCAGTTCGAGGTTGTAGTTCAGGCCGCCACGGATCAGGTGCAGGTGGGAGTCATTCAGGCCCGGAATCACGCAACGACCCTTGAGGTCGATGACTTGGGTGCCCGAACCACGCAGGGCCATGGCCTCGGCATCGGTCCCGACCGCCACGAAGCGGCCTTCACGGATGGCCACGGCGCTGGCCCGGGGTTTCTCACGGTCAACGGTATGGAATTGACCATTGAACAGAATCAGATCGGCGTTCATCGCGTCTCCTTCGTCAGGGTAGGAATGGAAAAGGCTCGCCAGCGGCTCAGGCAATGCGCCAGATCCCGGCGAAACGATGGTTGAGCGCCAGTCGCCCGGGACCGGCGATGAAAAGGCTGGTGAAGAGGATCAGCAGCAGCCACGCGAACTGACCTTCGGCGAGCGTCCACTCCGGGTGCACGAACACCAGAGCCACCAGCAATACACAGAGAATAGGCAAGCAGGCCAGGCGTACCAGTACGCCGGCGATGATCAGCAGCGGGCAGAACACTTCAGCGAAGATCGCCAGCAGCAGGGTCAGGTTCGCCCCCAGGTGGAAGGGGTCTTCGATGTTCTGCAGCTCGCTGCTGTAGTGCAAAAGTTTCGGCAGGCCATGGACCCACAGCAGAAACACCGCGGCGCTGACGCGCATGAACAGCAATCCGAGGGCCTGCGCCCGTTCATTCCAGCACGAAGCGTTCATGATCCACCTGTCTCTATCAGAATCCACCGGCATCGGGACGCCGGATTGTTGACCGATAATGCGGGGGCGGACGACGGAAAAATTGAATGCACGTGCTCTCTTTCCAGAAGAGCGGCGCCTGCTGGGCAGAGCCGAGCGCTCATGAACACCGCAGCTCCTGTAGGAGCCGGCTTGCTGGCGATAGCGGCGTGACAGGCACCACGGGGTTCAGTGAATGGCCGCCTGCGGCGGATCGCCAGCAAGCCGGCCCCCACAAAGGATCGCAGGCGCCAATGGATTCAGTGAACGACCGCCTGCGGCGGATCGCCAGCCAGCCCCTCTACAGGGTCAGCGCCGCACTTTTTGTGGGGGCGGAATTTATCCGCGAACAGGCCCCCACCTGACCGCTAGGGCACCGGGATATCCAGCGGCGCGGACATGAACTGGGCGATCCGCGAGCGCAGCCAGCGTTCGGCCGGGTCGTTGTCATGCACCCCGCTCCAGGCCATCGACAGTTGCGCCGCGTCGATTTCGAACGGTGGGTCCTCGGCCCGTAGGGCACAGCCTTCGACCAGGGCACAGGCGGCATAGTCGGGCACGGTGGCGATCATCTCGGTGCCCGCCAGCAGCGCCCGCAACCCGCTGAACTGCGGCACGCCCAGCACCACCCGGCGGGTGCGGCCGATCTTCGCCAGGTCCAGATCGATGTTGCCGCTCAGGTCGCCGGAGAACGACACCATCGCATGGGGCCGCTCGCAGTACTCGTCCAGGGTCAGCGGGCCCGGGCGGTCGTCGCCACGCAGCACCTTGCAGGGAATGTCGCGCAACATCTTGCGCTTGGCGTTGGCCGGCAGGTCGGTGGTGTAGCTCACGCCGACGGAGATCTCCCCGGAGGCCAGCAACGACGGCATCAACAGATAGTTGGCCCGGCGCACCACGACGATGATCCCCGGCGCTTCCTCACGCAATTGGCTCAGCAACGGCGGAAACAGGCCGAACTCGGCATCATCGGACAGCCCGATACGAAAGACGTCGCGACTGGTCGCCGGATCGAAGTCCTTGGCCCGGCTGACCGCACCGGAGATGGTGTCCATCGCCGGCTGCAATTCCTTGAGAATCGCCAGGGCCCGCGCCGTCGGCTCCATGGCGCGGCCGTTGCGCAACAGCAGCGGATCATCGAACAGGTCGCGCAAACGCCCGAGGGCGGCGCTCACGGCCGGCTGGCCCATGAAGAGCTTTTCCGCGACCCGGGTCAGGTTCTTTTCAAACATCAGGGCTTCGAAAATCACCAGCAGGTTCATGTCGACGCGGCGCAGGTCGTTTCGGTTCATCGGCACAGTCTCCTCATCGGTCAGCCGGGGGCGATCCTCCAGTATCCATCGGCGCCCGCCCTCGACACTTGAAAGGATGTGCTGAGTTGCCAGCCCTGTGCCCCCGAGTGGCCGGGCAAGGAATTAACAACGTTTAACTCGCCGCTTAACGGCCCTCGCCCAAGAATGATGACCTCAACCCCTACCGGTATTCCCCGTGGGACGGTGCTGGCTCGACGTGCTGTGCGCCAGCGCCCTTCCACCCGACACGGACTTTGGTCATGGTTCAAACACAGCACATCGCCGCTGCGCCCTGTGCCAGCCAGCCCAGAACTTCCACCACCGGCGGTCTGTCGCCCTGGCGGGAAAACCTGGTCAAGCAATTGATCCTCGAGCGACTGGGCGAAACCCTGGAGATCAGCGAGCTGGCTCGTGCCTGCTCGTTGTCGCGCAGCCATTTCTCCCGGGCCTTCAAGTGCAGCACCGGGCTCTCGCCCCAGGACTGGATTCGCCAGCAGCGGATCGAGCGGGCCAAGCAACTGATCCGCGGGACCGACCTGAGCCTGACGCAGATCAGCCTGGAGTGCGGATTCTGCGACCAGGCGTACTTCTGTCACATTTTCACCCGCAGCGAGGGGATCAATCCGTTTGCCTGGCGCTGCCAACAGTTGGCCGGCAGGCCCGCCCGACGGGGCGAGCGTCATTTGTGCTATGTCGAGAAGCCTTGCGCCCGGTAGTTCCGGGCCTCATCACTTGCCGCCCTGCCCCCATGGCTGCCATCCGTCGTGAAACGGATGGCCGTTGCCTCCGCTTCCAGGGAGTCAACCTGCCACCACATTGCACAACCGCCAAAACCTGAGGAATATGCACGGATATTGCGTGATAGACAGGGGCCTTGCGTGCACCCGGATCATCCGCCGCCCCCGTCGCCGAACCGTGGGGGACGATCAGAAGAAAAAGCGAGCAGGAGCGACCCGTTGACCCTTTCACTCGAGCAGGCCGTGCGTTTCGGCCCCTATCGAACCTACCCTGGACAACGCCTGATCATGGAGGGTGAGCGTCCTCTGCGACTGGGCCGACGTGCCATGGACATCCTGCTGATCCTGCTCGAGCACGCCGGGCAACTGGTCAGCAAGCACGAACTGATGGCACGGGTCTGGCCCGACAGCGTGGTCGAGGAGATCAACCTGCGGGTACACATGGCCGCGCTGCGCAAGGCCCTGGGTGATGGTCAGGCCGGACAACGCTACATCGTCACCGTCGCCCAGCGCGGCTACAGCTTCGTCGCCCCCTGCCAGCGGGACATGCTCGAGCAGCAGCCGCAAGGCGATGCACCGGTCAGCCATAACCTGCCCGTGCGGCGCACAAAAATGATCGGTCGCCAGACACTGCTCGCCGGCATGGTCCGGCACTTTCTGCATCAGCGCTTCATCACCCTCGTCGGCCCCGGAGGCATTGGCAAGACCACCGTGGCGCTGAGCGTCGCCGAACAGTTGATCGGCCATTACCGGGACGGCATTCGCCTGCTCGACCTGGCCCCCCTCGACAATCCGGCGATGGTCGCCACTCACCTGGCGACGCTGCTCGGGGTCCCGGTCCCGGAAACCGAGCCCACCGCCAGCATCGTCGCCTTTCTGCGCGAGCGGCAGATGCTGCTGGTGATCGACAACTGCGAGCACCTGCTTGATGCCGTTGCCCCCCTGTGCGAAAGCCTGTTGCGCGGTGCGCCGCAGGTGCACATCCTGGCCACCAGCCGTGAAAGCCTGCGGGCCGAAGGCGAGTTCGTGCAGCGCCTGGAGTCGCTGGACTGCCCGCCCCCCCAGGTGCCCCTGGACCGCAGCCGGGCGCTGGACTTCCCCGCCCTGCAACTGTTCGTCGAACGCGCCATGGCCTGCCAGGACAGCTTCGAACTGACCCAGCAGCAATTGCCGTTGGTCATCGAGATCTGCCGGCGCCTGGACGGCATTCCGCTGGCGCTCGAGCTGGCGGCCGCCCAGGTCGACGACCTGGGCCTGGACGGCCTGCTCGCGCAGTTGCAGGACAGTTTCCGCCTCTTGACCCGGGGCGGACATGCACCGCTGGGTCGCCACCAGACCCTGCGCGCGACCCTGGACTGGAGTTTCGAACTGCTCACCCCTGTCGAACAGACCTGCCTGCGCCGGCTGGCGGTGTTCCGTGGCGGATTCACCCTGGCCTCGGCTGCCGCGGTGATCATGGGCGCCAACGTCGAGGCCACCGAGGTGTTCGCCGCCATCACGCAACTGGTCGCCAAGTCGCTGCTGAACGTCGAGGTCGGCGACGAAGAGGTGTTCTACCGGCTGCTCGACACCACACGCAGCTATGCCCTGGAAAAGCTCGACCTGGCCTGCGAACTGCCAGGCACCCGTCGACGCCATGCCGAGCGCTGCCTGGCGTTGATGGAACAGGCACAGGCCGAATGGGAAGGTACCCCGACCGACCGCTGGATCGAGCGCTATGCCCGGAGCCTGGAAGACTTGCGCGCCGCGCTGGACTGGGGACTGGGAGCACCAGGGTCCGAAAACCTGGCGATCCGCCTCACCGCCGCCTCGACGCCCCTGTGGCAGGAGCTGTCCCTGCCCAAGGAGCACGGCGACCATGTACGCAGGGCGCTCACGCTGCTTGAAGGCATGGCCCGCCCCTGCCCGCACCTGAGCATCACACTCAAGCTGGCCCTGGGCAACGCCTGTTACCACATCCATGGCGGCAGTGCCGAGACCGTTGCCACCTTCAGCAGTGCCCAGGCCCTGGCCGAGTACCATGGTGATCTTGGCGGCCAACTCAAGGCCGTCTCCGGTCACATGACCGCCAACCTCAGCAGCGGCAACTACCGGCTGGCCCTGGAACAGAGCCGGCAATTCGACCGATTGGCGCTGAGTGATACCCCCCTGTCGCTGGGAACCCAGCGCCTGCGGGTGCTGGCCCTGCATTATTCCGGTGAGCAGACGCTGGCCCGGGCGCTGGCCGAACAGGTGTTGCAACGCCTGGCCCATAGCAATCACGTCAACCGTTTCACCCGTGATTTCGGCGTGCAGTACGATCAGGGCGTCGCCGCCCTCACCGTCCTGGCGCGAATCCTTTGGCTGCAGGGCCAGCCACGGCAGGCCTGGCATACGGCCCGCCAGGCGCTGGATCTTGCCCTGCAGGTCAACCATGGCACGTCCATCTGCTACACCCTGGCACTCTCCGGCTGCCTGATCCCCTATTACAACGGTGACACCGAAACCGCCCGGCAACTGCTGCAAATGCTGCTGGAGCAGGCGCAGAAACATGCGGTTCCGCTGTTCCAGAACTGGGGCCTGCAATACGCCCAGGTGATCGCGCAGCAGCCGCCGGCCAGCCTGGTGCCGACCAACAGCGGCCTGGTCAGGGAAACCATGGTCACTCTCGACAGCCGTTTCGTCGACGATGCGTTGTTCGAGCGCGCCGAAAGCGGCGCGGCGGGCTGGAGCAGCGCGGAGATCCTGCGCGCCCAGGCCGAGAAGCTGCTGGCCCAACGTGACCCGGACGCGGCCCAGGCCCTGCTGCTCAAGTCCATCGACGTGGCCCGGGCCCAGGGTGCCCTGACCTGGGAACTACGCAGCGCCACCTCGCTGGCGCGGCTATGGCAACAGCAAGGGCGCTACTGCCCGGCCCATGAACTGCTCGCACCGGTTCATGCAAGGTTCAGCGAAGGCTGTGCCACGCCAGACCTGCTCGGGGCTGCGCAGTTGCTCGACCAACTGGAACCACGCCTGTCAGCCTGAAACCCGTTCAGCCTGGCTCAGATAGTCGGCATGACGCCTCTTCAGCAGGCGCGATTGCCCGCTGTGCTCCAACTGCTCCAGCGCGTAGCTACGGGTGGTGTTGAGCAGGCGGTAGCGCGGCACGGCACCGCCCTGCTCCAGCCCCAGCAACGATTTGTCGACCAGGCTGGCCAGCAATGGCGGCAGTTGCGCCGGCTCCAGCGGGTCAAAGCAGACAACCGCGATGGCCGCCTCCAGGGTAAAGCCCATCTTGAAGACCGCCAGGCGCTGCAACAGGATCCGTTGCGCAGGCACCAGGCGCTCGTAGCTCCAGTCCAGCGCCGCCTTGAGCGTGCGGTGACGCGGTTCGGCCGTGCGGCGGCCCTGGGTCAGCAATGGGACACAATTGTCGAGTTGGGCCTGCAGCCCCACCAGCGCCAATGCACCGATGTGCATGACCGCCAGCTCGATCGCCAGCGGCAGGCCGTCGAGCCGACGACAGATATCGCGGACCGCGACCAGATCCCGCTCACGCAGGGAAAAGCCTTGCTGGCAAGCACGCGCCCGGCTGACGAACAGTTGGACCGCCGAGTAGCCCATGGCTTCCTCGACGCTGTTCAGCGCCGACACCGGCGGCACCGCCAGCGGTGGCAGGCGCCGCACGCATTCATCGCGGGCCGCCAGCGGCTCACGGCTGGTGACCAGGATCGACAGGCGCGGTGCCGTCGCCAGCAACTGCTCGACCAGGGCCCGACAGCCGTCATGCAGGCGATCGCAGTTGTCCAGCACCAACAGGGCATGCCGTTCGGCCAAGCCATTCAGGTCGCTGTCCAGCTCCAGGCTGCATGCCAGTTGCCCGACCGCCTGCGCCGGATCATCGAGCATGGCCAGATCGATCATCCACACGCCATCGCGGTAGTACTGCAGCAGCAGTTCCGCCACCCGCAGCGCCGTCGTGCTCTTGCCGACACCGGCAGGCCCGGTCAGGGTCATGAAGCGGCGTACCGGCAACTGACGCACCAGGCTGCCCACCAGCGAATCGCGGCCGGTCACCGGTGTCAATCGGGCCGGCAGGTTGTGCCGGGGCTTGAGTGCGGCTTCCAGCGAGACCGGCAGCACCGTCTGTTCGCGCCGCACCGGGGCGATGAAACTGTAGCCGCGTTGCGGGATATTGATGATGTAGCGCTGGCCACCCTCACCATCGCCCAGGGCCCGGCGCAAGGCGGCGATATGCACACGCAGGTTGATTTCCTCGACCACCGAGGTCGGCCAGACACGGGCGATCAGTTCGTCCTTGCCGACCACCTGGCCCGCCTGTTCGAGCAGCACCTGCAGAATGTCCAGCGCACGCCCGCCCATGCGCAGCGGTCGCTCACCTTCCAGCACCAGTCGCTGGCGCAGGTGAAAGGCATAGGGGCCAAAGCGCAGCAGCGCATCGCCATCCTGTTGTTTGAGGCTGTTCATGTCCACTCGCGGGCCCGAGCCGGGCCCGACATCGACGCGGCAACAGCCGACACGCGAAGTGATCCAGCGGACCCACGCCTCCCTTGCGAAATATCCGCCTCCATCTTGGCAGGCATGAATGACGGAACAACCGCCTGTAGGGGAGCGTTACGGACTTCCCGGTGCCCTAAGCGGACAAACGCGCCTTAGCTGAACTGCTCGCGGTACTGGAGAGGCGTCAACCCGAGCTTCTCGCCGAACAGGAAGCGCATGTGCCGCACACTGCCGAAACCGCTCTTGTAGGCCACGGTCTTGAGTGGCAGGTCGGTGCTTTCCAGCAGGCTCCTGGCATAGTCGACGCGGGCGCTCTGGACGAACGCCATGGGCGTCATGTTCGTCTCGCGCAAGAACATCCGCGAGAAATGACGTGGGCTCATGTTCACCAGGGCGGCCATGATCTGGACACTGAACGCTTCGTCAAGGTGTTCGAGCACATGGTTCTGTACCCGGGTCACCGATGTCTGCTGAGGTGCGACCGCCGCGGTCAGGGGGCTGAACTGCGCCTGCCCGCCATGACGCTTCATCACCACCAACAGCACTTTCGCCACGTCCTGGGCGACCTTCTTGCCGTGATCCTCGGCCACCACCGCCAGCGCCAGGTCGATACCGGCGGTGACGCCACCGGAGGTCAGCAGCCTGCGGTCGCGCAGGTAGATCCGATCGGTCTCGACCTTGGCGGCGGGAAAGGCCTTGATCAGGCGCTCGGTGTAGTTCCAGTGGGTCGTCACGCGGTGGCCGTCGAGCAGCCCGGCATGCCCCAGCACGAAGGCCCCGGTGCAGACCGAACCATAGCTGCCGGCCTTTTCGGCAGCCTCCCGCAGCCAACTGACCAGTTGCGGGTGGGTCCTGTTGTAGCCGCCCGGGCCGCCCGGCACCAGCAACAGGTCGTACGCCGACGGCGGCTGGTCGATGCCCTGGTCGGCCTGCACCCTTACACCATTGGACGCGCGCAACGCCCCCGGCTCGCTGCCAATGGTCAGCAGTTGATAGTGGTCCGCGGGCTTGAGGTAGCGGTTGGCCATGGAAAACACCTCCATGGGCCCGGCCATGTCGAGCAGGAGAAAGTCAGGAAACAGCACCATAGCCACGGTTTTCATTGCTGGACATCACTTCAGTATCAACGGGGAGCGCCCACGCGTCCGTCAGGGTATGGCTACCCGGCACCGCCGTGGTGAATGAGAAGCATACAGGAGGAGCGACCCAAACTGTCAACTGGAGGGAGACGGTCTTTCAGTTTTCATCTACTTATTGAACCAATGAGTAAACATTAAGCTTCTCCTCACTCGGACGAATCAACGTCCCCCAAGGAGAATTCATCATGCTCACTGTGCGTAAAGCTTCCGACCGCGGCATTGCCAACCATGGCTGGCTGAAGTCGTTCCACACCTTTTCCTTCGCCAACTATCGCAACCTCAACGAGCAGGGTTTTTCCGACCTGCTGGTGATCAACGATGACCGCGTCGCGGCCGGCAAGGGCTTCGGCCAACATCCTCACCGGGACATGGAGATTTTCTCCTATGTGCTCGAAGGGGCCCTGGAACACAAGGACACCCTGGGCACCGGCTCGGTGATCCGCCCTGGCGATGTGCAACTGATGAGTGCCGGCACCGGCGTGGCCCATAGCGAGTTCAACCACTCCCACGACGAGTTGGTGCACTTCCTGCAGATCTGGATCGTGCCCGAGGTCAGCGGCGCCACCCCGCGTTATCAGCAGCAGCACTTCAGCGCAGAACAGAAACGCGGCCGTCTGGCCCTGATCATCTCCCCCGACGGCGACCAGGGCTCGCTGAAGGTGCGCCAGGATACTCGGGTCTATGCCGGCCTGATCGACGGCCAGGAGAGCGCCAGCCTGGAACTGGCCGAGGACCGCTACGCCTATGTCCACGTCGCTCGCGGTAGCGTCGAGCTCAACGGCCTGGTGCTGCAGACCGGTGACGGCGTACGGGTGCGCAAGGAGCGTCTGCTGACCCTGGCCAATGGCGTGGATGCCGAGGTCCTGGTGTTCGATCTGCGTCCCGAAGAATTGCCGCAAATGCCATGAGGCTGACCCGGCCCGGGGGCTTGCCGCCCTCGAGCCGTGCCTGTCGCAATGCCAGGCATTCCCCGCCCTGGAAAGTAAATCCTAATTTATCAATGACCCCCATTGGTTTTTCAAATTGCCCCTATCCCCACGTGATGGCCTAATTGGAGCTTTGTCATGGAAGGCTTCCACATGGAAAACGTTAGAGCTTCAAGCGCTCATGCCGTCTGGCTGATGATCAGCGTGGTACTGGTCGCGCTCAACCTGCGGCCCTCGATGGCCGCTGTCGGTCCGTTGCTGTCGGCGATTCGCGGCGATATCCCGCTGAGTTTCAGTGCCGCCGCGCTGCTGACCATGCTGCCGGTGATGGCCATGGGCTTGGCGATGTTTCTCGGCATGCGCCTGGCCCTGCGCTTCGGCGAACACCGCACCATCGTCCTGTCGCTGCTGGTCATCGGCCTGGCCACCGCTTCGCGCCTGTACCTGAACAGCACCGCCGAGCTGATCCTCAGTGCGGTCCTGGCCGGCCTCGGCATCGCCCTGATCCAGGCAGTGATGCCGGCGCTGATCAAGTCACGCTTCAGCAACAACGTGTCGCTGTTCATGGGCGTTTACGTCACCTCGATCATGGGCGGTGCGGCGATCGCGGCATCGTTCTCCCCCTTCGTCCTGGCCCAGACCGGCAATTGGCGGATCAGCCTGGCGGTGTGGGCAGTACTGGCGCTGGTGGCGCTGGTCACCTGGTACGCCCAACGCTCGGCGGTACCGGCCTTGCCACAGGCGCCCGGCAAGACCCGGCAGGAATCGTTCGTCGGTAACTCGCGGGCCTGGCTGCTGGCGATCTTCTTCGGCCTCGGTACCGCCTCCTACACCTGCGTGCTGGCCTGGCTGGCTCCCTACTACGTGGAGAAAGGCTGGAGCGAGCAGAGTGCCGGCCTGTTGCTGGGGCTGCTGACCGCGATGGAAGTGGTATCCGGTCTGGTGACCCCGGCCCTGGCCAACCGCAGCCAGGACCGGCGCCTGGTGCTGGCCGTATTGCTGGGCCTGATCATCGCCGGCTTCTGCGGCCTGATCCTCAGCCCGCAGCACTTCACCCTGCTCTGGCCCTGCCTCCTGGGCCTGGGGATCGGCGGCCTGTTCCCGATGAGCCTGATCGTCTCCCTCGATCACCTGGAAGACCCGCGCCGCGCTGGCGGCCTGACTGCCTTCGTGCAGGGTATCGGCTACCTGATCGCCGGCCTGTCGCCGCTGATCGCCGGGGTGATCCGCGACCAACTGGGCAGCTTCGAGTGGGCCTGGTGGTCGCTGGCCGCGGTGATGGCCGTGATGATCCTGATGGTGCTGCGGTTCAACCCCAAGCACTACGCCCAGCATATCCGCTAGTCATCGGCGGTCCTTTCAGGCTTGACCGCCAGGCTGCCAGGCCGGCCCTGGAAGGCTCGCCTTTTCTCCTGCGACACCACTCCTGCCCCGTCTGTCCCGGTTCAAACCGGGCACGGGGCATTCGCCCACCCGGGCCACTCACACTCATTCCTGGAGAGACTCATGAAACAAGTCGGTTTCGCTGCCGCGCATTGGGGCATGCTGTTCTGGGCGCTGCTGATCGCCGCGTCGTTCTTCGCTGCCGCCGAGGTCGGCCAATCGATTGATCCGATCCTGCTGACCGGGTTGCGCCTGCTGTTTTCCGCGCTGCTGTTCCTGCCGCTGCTGCTTCTGAACAACAAGTCCCCGCTGACCGCCAGGGGGCTGCTGGCCCACGCCGTGCTGGGCCTGCTGCTGGCGGCGTATTTCGGTTCGCTGTTCGAGGCATTGCGCTATACCACGGCGGTCAACACCGCGACGCTGTACACCCTGGTGCCGCTGATGACACTGGGCTTCGAGGCCTTTCTGCTGCCCAGCGCCAGCCTCAGGGCCCGCCTGCTGCCGATGACGCTCGCGGCGATGGGAGCCGTGCTGCTGATTCTCAAGGGGGCCGCCCCGGGCGAGTTGCCCGCGCCCTACCCGGTGATCGTCTTCATCATCGGCTGCCTGGCGATGGCGCTCTACTCCCCCCTGAGCCAGCGCTTCAAGGGCAATGTGCTGAAAGGACGCGACCCGGTGGCGATGACCTTCTGGAACATGCTCTTCGGCTCGCTGTTCCTGTTGGTGTTCTGTGCGTTCAGCGGGGGATGGCGCAGCGCTACGCTGCTGACGGGACGGGATCTGTTCTGGCTGGTTTACCTGGCGCTGTTCGGCACCCTGGCGACCTTCTGGCTGCTGCATCGGGCCATCGGGGTGATCGCCCCGTCGACCGTGATTTCCTATGTCTACCTCAATACCCTGTTCGTGACGCTGTTCCACTGGTTCTGGCTGAGCCAGCAACCGACGCTGGTGGAAGCCGTCGGTGCCGTGCTGGTCGGGGTCGGCATGGGCGCGTTGGTGCTGAGCAGCCGCAGCGCCAGGCCGGCCCTGGCCTGAACAGCCTCAGTTGAGCACAGCGCCCCGGGGGGCCACCGGGGCCCAGCGTTCCAGCTGACGCTCAAGGAACGCCGCCACCGCCAGCAGCCGATCCTCCTGCCAGTGCGGCCCCACCAGTTGGATGCCGATCGGCAGGCCGGTTTCGGGATCATGGCCGGCGCGGATGACCACCGCCGGCGAACCCGACAGGCTGAACGGGAACACGTAGGCATATCGATCACGATCGTCCAGCGACGCACCGTGGGCGAAGGCCACGTCCGGATACACCGGGCAGATGAACAGGTCGTGCTCGGCGAAGAACTTCGCCAACTGGTAGCGGAAGGTATCGATGGCGATCCAGTCCCGCTTGAGTTCATCCACGCTCAGCTCGACCTGCTCACTGCGCCGGACCAGCTCCGCCGTGGCCGGGGTACAGGCCTGCTTACCCATGGCCTGGAACAGTTTCTGCCAGCCACGACCGGCATCCGCCCCGGTGATGAACACCCGCCAGAGGATGTCGCAGGCCTCGTCGAGCATCGGCGGCACTGCCGGGCTCACGCCGGCGACCACCCCTTGCAGGCAAGCCTCGACACGCTGCAGCACCCGTTTCACCCCAGCGCAGGCCTCGGTCCGGTCGGACACCCAGGACAGCGCCACCCGCAGCTCGGCCAAGGGCTTGCTCGCGGCGAATGGCACATCGACCGTATCCGGGTCCTGGCCATCGGCGCCGCTGATCAACGGCCCGAGCAACGCCAGGTCGTCGACATAGCGACCCATCACGCCAAACGCCGAGGTCAGGTGGAACAGCCCCGAGCGATCGTTGGGAAACTGCCCGGTCAGGGGCACCCGCCCCTGGGTCAGCTTGAGCCCGCAGATACCGTTGAAATGCGCCGGAATCCGCACGCTGCCACAGGCATCGGAGGCCAGTCCGGCCGGTGAACAACCGGCGGCAATCGCTGCCGCCTCGCCGCCGCTGCTGCCACCGGCGGAGCGCCGGGCGTCGTAAGGGTTGAGCGTGCGGCCATACAGCAGGTTCTCGGTCTCGAACGCCATGCACAGCTCGGGCACGTTGGTGATGCCCAGAATGATCGCACCGGCCTCACGCAAACGGGCGACCACCGTGGCATCCTGCTGGCTGGGCTCGCCGAGCAATTCCTCCAGACCGCGTGACATGCGAAAGCCGCGCACATGGCAGACGTCCTTGATCGTCAACGGCACCCCATGCAGAGGGCCAAGCCAGCTACCGCGGCTGGCCAGCTCATCGGCTTCCCGGGCCTGGCGCCGCAACTCGTCGAGGGATTGGAGCTGGATCACGGCGTTGATCGCCGTGTTGCGCTCGGCGATACGTTGCAGATAGAACTCCAGCAATTGGGCGCTGGTCAGCGCGCCACGCCGCAACAGACCGGCCATTTCCCGCAGGGTCAGGGTATCGGGGTTGAACATGCTCATCCCTCCGCCTTGCCGCGCAGCAGCTTGTTGGGAATCTGGTACATGTTGCGCACCACCAGGGAGAACGCCTTGACCCCCAGCTTAGGCCGCCGGGAGATGGCCTCCAGTGCCTCTTCGGTCATGGTCAGCACGTGGCGCAGGGCCTCGGGCGTGATGTTCAACGGCGGGTAGAAACGCAGTACCGGACGCCGGGCCTTTTCATTCATCGAATGCCCGGCATGGATGCCGCGCTTGCCCAGCTCCATGCTCATCAGCGCCTCGTAAACCGAGCCGCGCAGGCGCAGGCCGGTCATCAGCCCCACCCCCGGGACGTCCTCGATGATGTCTGGATAACGCTCGGCCAGACGCTGCAGGCCATGGCGCAGCAGGCCGCCGTTGATTCGCGAACGCTCGACCAGATCGTGCTCCTCGATGTAGTCGATGGCTGCCAGCGCCGAGGCGCAAGCCACGGGATGCCCGCCGTTGGTACGCTGGTCGGGCTCGATTTCGAGCAGCGGGAACTGCTGGGTCAGTCGCTGGCTGTACATCGCGCAGGCGAACGAGGTGTAGCCGCCGGTCAGGCCCTTGGAGAGGATCATGATGTCCGGCACCACCTCGTCATACTGCACGGCGAACCACTTGCCGCAACGGCCGAAGCCGGTCTGGATCTCGTCCGCCACCAGCAGGGTCTCGGTCGCATCGCACAAGGCGCGGATGTTGGCCATGTAGCCCACGGGTGGCACCTGCAGGTGCGCCCCGCCGAGGATCGGCTCGACGTACACCGCGCACACGCCCTCGCCCACCGCCCTCTGCAGGGCGGCGAAATCGCCATACGGCACGTAGGTCACCTGCGGTGCATGGGTGCCGTAGCTGCGGTGGTGCTGTTGCTGGCCGAGGATGCTCATCGCCGCCAGGGTCTTGCCGTGGTAGGAGTCGCCCATCACCACGATGCCGCGGCGGTTGCGCTGAACCTTGAGCACATAACGCAGGCTCTGCTCGATGGCCTCGGCACCCGACACCATGTACTGGATATCGCCCCATTCACCCGGCACCACGTCCCGCAGGCGCTCGGACAACGCATGCTGCAACGGATGGACACGACCCTCCGGAACCCAGGCCATGCGGTTCAGTTGGTTCTGCACCTGCTCGCGGACCAGCGGGTTGCGGTGACCGACGATGAACACGCCATAGCTGCAGGCACAGTCGATGAAACGCTTGCCGGCATGGTCGGTGACATAGATGCCGTCGGTGTGCTGCTCGACGCTGGTCTTGCCCAGGCGATAGAGCTTGGCCGCCGAAGCGCTCCAGTGGCGCTGGCAATCGTCCAGCAGTTGCTCATGCGGCAGAGTTAAGGACATGGCTGAGAGTCTCCTTGATGATCTGGGCGGCACGCTGGATGGGTTCGGGACGCGCGGTAACCGGGCAACGCAGGATCAGTTCGCGCGCCCGTGGCGTGGTGACGTAGACACCACGCTCGTAAAGGGTCTGGCACAATTCGGTCGGTTTGAGATCAGTCGGCAGCGGCAGGCTGACCCAGCCGCCATGGGCCACCGCCCCCAATGGAGCCAGCACCTTGGCCAGCAGTTGGCCGTTGTCCTGGCACTGTCGGGCACACTGGTGCTCACGCACATAGTCGAGCGCGGTCAGCGCCGCCACGCAGGCCATCGGGTTGCCCGCCGTGGTGCTGCCATGCTTGGCCGGGCTGCTGCGACCGTAGACCTGATAGGCCATCTCTTCGCTGCAGGTGTAGGTACCGATGGGAATCGCCCCGCCGCCCAGTGCCCCGCCCAGCACCACGATATCCGGGGTGTTCCGGTAGAGCTGGAAGCCGAACAGTTGGCCGAGGCTGCCCAGGCAGGTCTGGACATCGACCGCGATCACCGGCGCCGAGGCCTTGGCGGCGCGGGCATACAACTGGTCGAGCAGCGCCTGGTCGATCAGCCGCAGGCGACCGCCCTCGTCGATCACCGTGCTGGTGTGGCAAACCGCAAAGCAGTCGGCCCAGTCGACCTTGTCCAGATCGGCGACCTGTCGGATCGCCACCTGCTCGAAACCGAGAAAGCGCTGGATCTCCTGGTAGTCGGCCGACGCATTCAGGCAGCGTCCGTAGCTGAGCGAACCATAGTCACCGCCCTGGATGAAGACGATGGTGTTTCCCCTGGGCTTGAGGCCCTTGCACAGTTTCAGGGCCCCTTCGAAGGCCTCGTCCCCGGAACTGCAGACGTAGGAACTGACCAGCGGCGCCGGCAGCAGTCCGGCCAGGGTACGGCACAGGCCGATCAGCGGCTCGGACATCAGCACGCGGTTGGACAGGCCCATGATGCCCGCCTGGCGACTCACCGCCTCGATCACCTGGGGTACCTGGAAACCGAAACCACCGCTCAGATCGACGATCTTGCGACCGGCGCCATCGGTATAGGTCTCGTACTGGCCGGTGATGATCTGTTTGTCATTGTTCTTCATGAAAAGGTCTCAACGGTAGCTCAGGGCATTGAAGATGCGGCGACGGTCATCGACGATGGCTTCACGACCATGCATGACCCGACGGTTGTCGATCATCACCATGTCGTGGTCGCGCCAGCCGACCGGGTAGGTTTCCTGGGCGGTCACCGCGGCGATCTCGGCGAGGAAGCCGGCCGGGATTGGCGCGCCGGAGACGGTATCGATCACCGGCGCCTCATAATTGAAGGACGGCCCGAGAATGCTGTTGGCAAACGCCGGGCGTTGGCTGAAATCGGAGACCAGGATCGCCGGCGTGCTGAAGGCGTAGTGGATCGAGTCGTCCGCCGGGTTGAAGGTGATCTGCGTACGCGGGTCGTCACCGGTGATCCGCAACAGGTCCTCGATGGTTACCGCGGAGGGATCCGAGAGTGCCGTCGAATAGTGGCAGACCAGCCGACGCCACTTGTCCCCGGCCACGGTGCGGCTGTAGCGGATCGCGTTCTGTTCGAAGAACTCACGGCACTCGGCCGACAGTTTCGCCAAGACCTTCTCGCCATCGCACAGGGTGGTCTGCGACCCCTTGCGCGGTGCTTCCTGGCAGTAGAACCAGGTGATGTCGGGCCAGAACGGCGAGTTGCCGTTCTCGCAGTGCAGCCCGACCGCATCGCGTCCGGCATCCACCAGTTGCGCCGCACCGCCGACCATGACCCGCGCCGGGTCCAGGCTCAAGCGCGAGCTGTTCTGGCGGACAAAGGCGCTGAAGTCTTCGGCACTGTGGATGCAATTGCGAAACAGCACGACACCGTAGTGACCCAGCAGTTCGTACAACTCCGGCTTGCCCAGACTGGTGAAATGACGGGGCTCGATTATCGAGATGGCAGGACTTTCAGAGTGATAGGCAGGCGAGTTCATGGGTTGCATTCCCTTGCAATGTGGAGAAAACGGTGGCGATGTCGGCGCGTTTCGGGCGGCCGGTCACGGTGTAGAGTTGTTCGAGCAGCGGATCGTCCTTGGTCAGCAGCCACAGGCGGCTGGGCCGCTCGATATCGGAGAAGCGGCGGCCCGACCAGCGGGCCAGTTCGGTGCGGTCCGGCAGCGACTCGACGCAGAGCAAGGCCACCAGGCCCTGCCCTTCGTCGAAAAACACCGCGGCGTCGCGTACCCCCGGATACTCGCGGTATTCCAGCTCGACCTGCTCCGGGCTGACATTGCGGCCATTGGGCAGGCAGATCACATTCTTCTTGCGCCCATGGACGTACAGATAGCCATCGGCATCCAACGAGCCCAGGTCGCCGGTATCCATCCAGCCGTCCTCGGACATCGAGCAGGCACTGGGGTCCAGCCCCGAGTAACCGCTGAACAGCGAACTGCTCCTGACCTCGATGGTCTGGTCGGCGCCGATGCGCACCTGAACATGCGCCAGCGGCTTGCCGACGCTGCCCAGGCGCTGGTGCAAGGCCGTGTTCATGCTCACCACCGAGGCGTTCTCGGAGAGCCCGTAACCCTGGAACACCGGGATCCCGTCCTCGGCCAGGGCCTTGAGGATGTCGACGCTGACCGCCGCCCCGCCACAAGTGATGTGCACGCCCGAATGCAGGTAGCGCGACAGCCGCTCACCCGGCTCGTCGCCCCGGGCCAATTGTTCGTAGAAGCGGTTGAGCATCACCGGGGGCACCGTCATCGCCGTCGGCTCGATCCGCAGCAGCCAGTCGATCAACCGTTGTGGCGAGGCCCCCGGCTCACCCAGCAGAGGCTCTTCTTCCGGCAGGAAAAACACCGTACCGCCCGCGAGCAGCGGCAGGTATGCAGCGGTGACCTGTTCAAGCAGCAGACTCAATGGCACCAGCGACAGATAGCGACGGTGGGCATCGACGGGCATGCCCTGGCGCAGCGAAGCCAGCACGGCTCCCACCGCCGCGGTGCTCAGGCGCACGCCCTTGGGCCGGCTGGTGGTTCCCGAGGTATGGATGATCTTGCAGATCCATTCGCCATCGTCCGCCCCCGCCAGCAGGGGTTGCTCGATGGCAGGCCGCTCGATCAGGCGCAGGCGTTCCTCGGGAAAGTCCAGCAGCCAACGCTCGCTCAGGGTACGCAACCCCGCATGATCGACCAGAAAGCCATCACAGCGCGTGGCCAGGTGTTCGGCCTGGGACTGGCTGAAAGCCAATGGCAAGGGCAATGCGGTGATCCCGGCGAACAGGCACGCCAGGTCGGCCACCAGCCAGTCACTACTGTTACGCGTCGCAATCCCCAGCACCACGCGCTCGCCAGCGGTGCCGGCAGTGAAGCGCCGTTGCAGCTCGGCGGCCAGGTTCAGGGCGCGATGCTCCAACTCGCCATACGTGAGGGTAACGCCCTGTTCCGGGCCGTCCGCCGCACAATCGACCGCGCAGAGGGCCTCGCGGTTGACCTGCAAGGCCCGCCGCAGCTCGGCAATGAAGGTGGCGCTCATGGCTGCGCCCTCGCCGGCAGGTCGGTGGGCAACTGGCTGAACAGCGTGTTGAGGGTCAAGGCGGCGAAGCGCGAGCGTTGTGGGTCGACGCGAATGAAACCGGTGACCGGCTGCTTCGAGTAGTAGCTGCCCCAGCTCTTGCCGTCGTCGTTGACCAGACGATCCGGATCGGCGGCCAGCAGCGGCTCGAACACGATCTGGCAGCTCTCCATCATTTCCCGTACCCGCGGCGTGACCGTGCACAACAGGTAATGGGCGCCCATGCACCAGGCCAGCAGCGGGATCATGTTGACCATGATGATGCCCGCGGTCAGATGATGGGAAATCAGGTTGCCAATTTCGGCGATGTTCGCGCGATCGATGGTTTTCTCGAAACGACGTGACAGAATCGCCTCGATCGGCTCCGACAGGTATTGCTCGGAGAACAGCGTCCGATGATCGGCAAAAGTTATACCGGCGCAAGAGAGAATCTGCTCATCGGCATCCTGCGTCAGAGCAAAGTACTGCGGATTGGGTTCCACACTGGCCTTATAAGAGCTTCGAAATTTTTCTTTCACAACTTCCGTCGCCTGTATCCACAAAGGCGTCTGACTTTCCGTGACACGTACCAACATTTCGTCCTCCTCCGTCCCTGTGCAGGGGTAATCAAAATGTGAGACGCGAATATATGGAGGAGGCTTCGCCGAGGCTATTTAAAAAATAAATTGTATCCGCTAATATACAAATAGAATGAATCACTGGAAATGTGACAAAAAAGCTAGCACCAATGGATTTTCATCGAGACGGATCTCTTATGCTCAATAGCAATCTGCTTAGAAAGCTGGACATGCAGGACCTGGTGGTATTTGTCGCGATATATGAACAGAGCAGCGTTACCGAGGTATCCGAAACCCTTTGCGTCAGCCAGTCCACCGTCAGCTACTGCCTGAAAAAGCTGCGTACCAGCTTCGAGGACGAGCTGTTCATCCATACCCGCAATGCCATGTGGCCAACCAGCAAGGCCACCAGCATGTACAGCCATGTCACCAACATCATCAGAAGCATCAACCTCTGTCATTCGGAAACCAAGCCATTCGATCCGGCAAAGAAAGAGATAACCTTCAATATCTGCGCCCCCGAATATTTCGAACTATTGATACTTCCGACACTTTTGAAGAACTTCATAAAAAGCAGTTTCCCGGTCATCATAAACGTTCACAAGTTCAACAAGGACATTCCCGCGGAAAAACTTTCAGACGGCCGCCTCGACCTGGTCATTTGTTCCGGACCAAACTTCCATCGCGACGCCAGGAACTTCAAATCAAAAGTACTACTCGACGATGACCTGGTCTGCGTCGTCGACAAAAACTTCAAACCCGCCGGAAACAAGTTCAACATGGAGAGTTTTGTTTCCCGCCAGCATGTATTTCCCACTCCATGGATATCGGATACCAACATGGTCGATGGTTGGCTGGGCAAACAAGGCTATACCCGACAGATAGTCGCCCGTTCCAACAGTTATGTTGCGGCACTGGAAATGATCAACGGGACGGATCTGGTCCTGACCCTGCCCCGGCGCATCCAGATGCTCATCTGCGACGAGACGAAATTCGCCTTCTGCAAGCCGCCGGTGGGCCTGCCCAGCTTCACCATGGACATGCTCTGGGACCGCAAGAGCGGCCAGAACAGCGCCAGTGCCTGGCTGCGCGAGCAGATCGCCAAGGTCTGTACCTGAACATCCCGTCCCACTTCGGACCAGTGCCCTTGCCCGGCACCGGTCCCGCTTCGCTGGAGTTGCACACATGAGTACGATTGATTAGCAACAGCATATGTACTTTTAAGCAACAGCGAGTATTAGTTGAAAAACGTCGGACAATCTATCCATTACGATACCCAACCACACCGAAACGCGACATCACTGTGCACGGCGCCGGAAGATCGCCTTTTAAGCCTCTTGCGTCGGGTTCGAATCACCTGCCCTTTTTCAAATAGGTTTTCCCCGGTGAACAGGCGATCTCGGCAGTATATTGACGCCACAGCCTTGTTAATAATCCTCGGCAAATACTGCCCGCCCTTGTTGGCCAAATCGTAGGACAACCGTACTCCGATACGGCAGGTTCAATAAGCCTGAACGGACCGGCCTCAGTCCTTCGACCAGCGCTGGGGGGAGGAAACCGTTCCTTTGAACGCAACACGCGAAGTATTTTCTTACACTCACCGGAGAATGAACTGACTATCTCGGCTGGGGGCAGGGTCAATTATGTGATCAGGCTTGTTGTCCAGGGGTAGAACGCCCCTTTAGTGGCTTCAATCTTCGAGGCCAGGATATGAACGACGTGCTGACACCCCGTGCACGCGTCACCAGAAGGACCAGGAGCCATCGCCAGGGCCTGGGAGGCGATATGCAAAATCCCGCATCAAGATCCGCCCTGATTCGTGTCGAGAAGCAGATGAATCAGAAGATTGCCGACCTGGGCCAGAGCCTGCGAGCCTCGATCAGGGAGCTGCAAGGCTCGGTCAGACAGCAAGGTGAGCAGATAGCCACCTTGGCCAAGGCCGTTTCCGTGCAGGGGGGCGAGCTTCGAGCGGAAATCAGGGAGCAAGGCAGTGAATTCCGGCTTGCGATGGAAAGACAAGGCCACGAATTGCGTGGAGAGATGGAAAAGCAGGGGCATGAGCTGCGAGCAGCGGTCAAGGATCAGGGCTTCATGCTGAAGACATCGATCATCGAACTGAAAATGGATACCGAATCCAGGTTCAAACTGGTGTACTGGCAGCTAGGCATTATCTTTGCGGTTCTGATGCTGCCGCTGGGGCGGCTCGCCTTCGACATGATTTTTGGCAAATAGCGCTTCAACCTGACAACCCGATCCTTGTTGGCTGTCATTTTTCCTGCCTGCCCGACGGGTGACAGCCGCGAATCAGGATGTACGCGCTTCGCTGCCTGGAGCGGTCCGGTCGATCAGGCGAATGCTGTCACGCCCACCACGCTTGGACTCGTAGAGTGCCACATCACTATGTTCGATCAGCGCCGCCAGGCTGCTGGGCGGCTGGTCGAACAGATTGGCGCCGATGCTGAGGGTCACCGCCTGCGGCGTGTCGAACGTCCGGCGAACAGCCTGGTGAAACTGGTCACGCAGCGTGCTGCCCAGGCTCACGACCTGCTCGTTCGACGTGCCGCACAGCAGGATGATGAACTCGTCCCCCCCCAACCGGGCAGCCAGCGCCCCTTCGGGCAACACGGAACGGATCATCTCGCTCAATGTCACGAGCAGGCGGTCGCCGGCAGTATGCCCATAGAGGTCGTTGATCAGCTTGAAGTTGTCGACATCGATCAGCAGCAATGCCCCCGGCCGGGCACCCGAGACCTCTTCAAGCAGGCGCGGCGCACGCACTTCGAGGGCGCGGCGGTTGTACAAGGCGGTCAATGGATCGCGAGCCGCGAGCCGGGCAATGCGTTTCTCCCGGCGATAGCGTTCGGTGCCGGTCATCGACAGGGCAATCAGCATGATTGCCATCGCCCCCTCGACCAGCGAGATCTGGATGATCTCGCCACGAAATGCGGCGAGGTCGATCAAGGTCCCGGGGATGATCGTCGACAGGGCCTTGACCAGATAGAAAACCCCATGGATCAGCAGCACATAACGCAGCTGCACCGCCCCCACGCTCAACGATTTGCCGTGGGGACGCAGCAGGAAACTGGCACGCAAGGTCACCAGGGAAACCATCAGCGAGTTGACCAGCATCATGATCTTCGAGCACGACGGATCATTGGGCAGAAACAGCATGGCGAACCAGGCCACGACAACCAGGAACCAGTTACGGGAGAGCCGCGTTTCGGTGAATCGCGCAACCCCCATCAGGAAAAGCCAGTGCGCGGTCACCAGCAGGCCGTTGGCGAACCAGATACCCAGCAGCAGAAAACCGCTCCCACGCAGCAAGGCGAGGCTCGAGCCGATGCTGATCGTTGCGAAGCCCGCACTCCAGAACAGCAGAGATGGCTCACGAACGCTGCGCCACTCGACCGCCAGATACAGCGCGGCCGCGGCCGCCAGGGCGATCGTGAGTACCAACAACGTGAGGGGGTCAAGCGACATATACGGGCTAGCCTTTCTGACTTACGGGACAAAAGTGTCAATCATAATGCTTTTCATTGCAGCCAGCCCTCCCATAGATGGCTTTTTGCCAACTTTCTGACGGACAGGCTAGATCGGAAAGCCTTCGATGACTTGCCGGACCCGCGCCAATACCGCTGGCAACTGTGCCGAGGGCACCGAACCCAGCCCCAGACGCAAAGCATGCGGCGCATGCCGGGTACTGGCATAGGCCTCGGCCCTGGAGACGGCAATGCCGTTTTCGGCCAGGGCAGTGGCGATCCGGTCCATGCGCAACTCGTCGGGCAAACGTAGCCAGAGAAACAACGAGGCCGGATGAGCGACGATCTCCATCCCGGCCAGTACCTCCCGGGCGAGGACCTGCCGACGGCGGGCCTCACCACGCAACCAGCTTTCCTGGCGGGCGGCGGTGCCATCGGCGATCCAACGGGTGGCCATGGCGGTGACCACACTCGGCATGCTCCAGGAACTGGCACGAATCACTTCCTTCACCCGACCGGCGAAAGCCGCGGGCACTACCACGAAACCGAAACGCAGCCCGCTGGCCAGGCTCTTGGACAGGCTGGAGACATACAGGGTGCGCTCCGGGGCCAAGGTCACCAGCGCCGGCGGCGCCTCTTCAGCCAGGTAGGCATAGCCGGCGTCCTCGATCAGCAGGCAATCATGCCGACGGGCAATCGCCACCAGCCGCTGACGCTGGCGCGCATCCAGCACCCAGCCCAACGGGTTGTGCAGCGTGGGCATGGTGTAGATCGCCCGAATCCGTTGCTGGCGGCACAGACCATCGAGAGCGTCCAGGTCCGGTCCGTCGCGCAAACCCGGAACAGGGTGCAGAACCAGCCCGTGGACACCGGCCAGCATCCTGAAGCCGGGATAGGTCAAGGCATCGACGGCCACCTCGTCATGCGTCCGGAGCAAGGCTCGCACACAAACATCCAGCCCCTGCTGCGCGCCGTTGACCAGGAACACCCGCTCCACGTCGACCGTCAGGCCGCGTGCGCTGGCCAGGAAATCACCGACGATGCGCCGCTCATGGCGGCGCCCGCCCGGCGGTTGCTGGTGCAACAACGCCGCCAGGTCGCCACTGTTCGCCAGCTCGCGCAGCAGGCTGCGCAATTGTTCCGCCTGGCCCGGCCAGACGGGATGGTTGAACGACAGATCGATCGCACTGGCGCTCAGCCGGGCCTCATCGCCACTGTCCCATTCACGCTGCTGGGGCCGATCACGCACGAAGGTGCCCCGCCCCGTCTCGCCGACGACCAGCCCCATGGACTTGAGCCGGGCGTAGACCTTACTGGCCGAAGCGATCGCCATGCCGTGCTGCCTGGCAAGCTGGCGATGGGTGGGCAAGGGGCTACCGGGTGGCAGACGCCCGCTGCGGATATCCGCGACCAGCGTTTCGAATGCCAGGGAAACAGGAGAAACCGCCATGGAGATGTCCCTAGGACAATTTTTTGATTGTTCCATTCTAGGCACACACACTGCCAATACCCAATCGCTGACATTCATTCGACAGGAGGTTGCATGACCACACCCGTTCCTCCACTCCCGGTACTGGAATACCTGCGGCGCCAGCTCGACGGCACGTTGGCTGCCGGCGACATCACCCACATGCACTACCCCACGGCGATTTCCCGCCTGCTGGGCTTTCGCCTGGTCGCCATCGGCGAGGCCATGGCTACCCTGGAACTCGATGCCGATGCGGCGTTGCACGGCAACCAACAGGGCACGGTGCACGGTGGGCTGCTCTGCGAGTTGGCCGACGCGGCCATCGGTACGGCCCATTCGACGTTGATGCAACAGACGCAAAGTTTTACCAGCATCGACCTCAAGGCGACCTTCCTGCGTCCGGTCTGGCAGTCGCGGCTGCGCGCCCGTGCCAGGGCGACTCACCTGGGTCGGACGATCAGTCATTATCTGTGCGAAATCGAACGCGAAGACGGCAAGCTGGTTGCCAGTATCACCAGTGCGGTGATGACGCTGCGCGACGAACAGGCCAGGGGCCGCTGAACGCGCGCAGCTCGGGGATCGAGGCCGCTGGCCTCAGAGATGATCCGCGTCGATCACCGCCTTGGCGAAGGCCTCTGGAGCCTCCTGTGGCAGATTGTGACCGATGCCGCCGCTGATCAGGCGGAACTCGTACTTGCCGGTGAAGCGCCTGGCATAGTCCTCGGGTGCCGGATGCGGGGCACCGTTGGCATCGCCCTCCAGAGTGATGGTCGGCACACTGATCGACGGTGCCGTGGCCAGCTTCTGCTCCAGCGCCTCATAGCGTGACTCGCCCTGGACCAGCCCCAGACGCCAGCGGTAGTTGAACACCGTGATATCGACGTGATCAGGGTTTTCCAGCGCCTTGGCACTGCGGTCGTAGGTGGCATCGTCGAACGCCCATTTCGGCGAGGCCGTCTGCCAGATCAGCTTGGCGAAGTCATGGGTGTTCTTCTCGTAACCGGCACGGCCGCGGTCGGTGGCGAAGTAGAACTGATACCACCATTGCAGCTCGGCCTTGGGCGGCAGCGGGTTCTTGCCTGCCGCCTGGTTGCCGATCAGGTAACCGCTGACCGAGACCAGTGCCTTGACACGCTCCGGCCACAGGGCCGAGACGATGTCCGCCGAACGCGCGCCCCAGTCATAGCCGCCGAGCACGGCCGTCTTGATCTTCAGCGCATCCATGAAATCGATCACATCGCTCGCCAACGCTGCGGGCTGACCATTGCGCAAGGTTTTCTCGGACAGGAAATGGGTGTCGCCGTAACCGCGGGCATAGGGCATCAGGACCCGATAGCCCTTGGCAGCCAGCAAGGGGGCGACTTCATCGTAGCTATGAATGTCGTACGGCCAGCCGTGCAGCAGGATCACCGCCGGGCCGTTGGCCGGACCGGTTTCGGCATAGGCCACATCGAGCAGCCCGGCCTTGATGTGCTTGAGCGGGCCAAAAGGCGAAGATGCGGCATGGGAAGTACTGGCACTGCTCGTATCGACCTGTGCGGCGGCGGCCGTTTGCGTCTGGATCGCCCCGACAATGCCGAACAGGGCGAGAGCGAGCATCGACGAACCGGCCAGGCGGCGGCCCTTGCCATTCTTGTTGTTGTGCAGTGCCTTCTTCATGGTGATCTCTCCGTTGCCAGCCATTGGTCAGGGGTCTGGATGACGCCCTTCAAACCTTGGAGGCATTTGACCCCCTTGAGGTATCCGGCCTGTGTCGACTTCCCGGTCGTTGGGAAAGCCTGTGTATCGGACATGGCGCCAGATACACTCTGATACACAGCCGCCTACAAACCGCCCCGCTCGCGCGGCCCCCGGAAACGCCGCATGCAACACCCGCAAGCTATGCCCAACGCTTGAACAGCACGCTCGCATTCACCCCGCCGAAGCCGAAGCCATTGGACAGCGCGTAGTCCATTGCCAGCTGTCGGGCCCGACCACGGATCAGATCAAGCCCCTCGGCAGCTTCATCGGGGTTATCCAGATTGAGCGTCGCCGGCGCCACCTGATCGCGCAATGCCAACACCGTGAAGATCGCCTCGATTCCCCCTGCCGCGCCCAGCAGGTGCCCGGTGGATGCAGGCCTCCGCCCCACCACAGACCGCCACGTCGATCTCCCCGGCGCGGATCAGCCGCGCCGCGTCGCCAATGGCCTGGACGCCGGCGGCACAGGCGGTCACCGGCGTGCCGAGCGGCCCCTTGAATCCATGGCGGATCGAAACGTGTCCGGCCGCCATGTTGCCGAGAAACGAAGGGATGGTGAACGGCGACAGGCGGCGCGGGCCTTTGCTGTCGGTGGCGCGCACCGCCTCGGCGATGGCCGGAAAGCCGCCCACCCCGGTGGCGATGATGGTACCGGTACGGGCCTGTGCCTGCGGCGTGTCCGGAGCCCAGCCGGCCTGGGTCAGTGCTTGCTCGGCGGCCGCCAGCGCGAACAGGATGAAGCGATCCATCTTGCGCTGCTCCTTGGCCGCCAGCAGTGGGTCAGGATCGAAGCCGGCCTCCGGGTCCAGGAGGCGGTCTGGCACCTGGCCGCCAATGCTGATCGGCAGGTCACCGACCAACTCCCGGGACAGCGGTCGTATACCCGACTGACCGGCCAGCAGACGCGCCAGACCGGTTCCACGCCACAGCCCAGTGGGGTCAGTGCGCCCATGCCCGTGACAACGATACGTTTATTCATGACAATCCAGCTCCTTCAGGTTATTGAGCAAGGTAATGGCCTGTGGACGTTACTATCATAATGAAAGTAACATGCAACCTGACAAAAAGCAGATCTCCCCGCAGGAGCCGCCATGCAGCGCAAAACCCTGATCCATGCCGAATGCCCGATCGCCCGCAGTCTCGAGCGGGTCGGCGAGTGGTGGAACATCCTGATCATGCGTGACGCCCTGCAGGGCCTGAAGCGCTTCGACGAATTTTCCCGCAGCCTGGATATCGCCCCCAACATGCTGACCCGCCGCCTCAACGGCCTGGTGGAGGACGGTTTGCTCGAGCGCGAGGCCTACAGCCAGCGCCCCCTGCGCTACCAGTACGTACCGACCGCCAAGGGCCGGGATTTTCGCGTCGTGCTGATGGCGCTGGTGGAATGGGGCAACCGCCATTACGCGCCGGAAGGTGAAAGCGTGCAGATCGTCGAGCGCGACAGCGGACGCCGGCTGCATTTGATGCTGGCGGACGATGCCGATGGCCGGCCGGTAGCGCTGGAGAAGGCCACCGTGAAACCCGGCCCGGCCGCCAGCGAACAGATACGTGAACGCCTCTCGGGTTGTCGCAACGACGCCTGAAGGCTACTTGAGGCGCAGACGCCGGGCCAGCTTGTGCAGATTACTCGGGTCGACTTGCAGCAGGCGCGCGGCCCCGGCCCAGTTCTCCCCGCTCAGGCTCAGGGCCTGCAGCACCTTCTGTCGCTGACAGTCGTCGACAGCATCGGCCAGCGCCTGGAACGGTACCGTCGCAGGTTTTTGCAACGGCAGCTCGACGTCAGTCGGTGACATGGTCATCGCACCGTCCAGATCGAGGACATCCGGCTCCAACGTGATGATTGCCGTGCGGCTGCCACCGCGACTGAGCCGCTTCAGCGCGGCGCGACTGATGACGTGCTCCAGTTCACGAACGTTTCCCGGCCAGGCATAGGCCAGCAACACCCGCTCGGCGGCTGGCGACAGGCGCAATCCGCGCAGGCCGAGCCGGGCCCGGTTGAGTTCGAGAAAATGCCCGGCCAGTACCAGCACATCCTGGCCACGCTCACGCAACGCCGGGATCGGCACCGGGTACACCGAGAGCCGGTGATACAGGTCGGCACGAAACAGCCCGTCGCGGATGCTGTCCGGCAGGTGCCGGTTGGTGGCGGCGATGATGCGCACATCGACATGCAGCGGCCTGTCCTCGCCCAGGCGCTGGATCTCGCCATTCTGCAAGGTACGCAGCAGCTTGGCCTGGACGCTGAGTGGCAACTCGCCGACCTCATCGAGAAACAGCGTGCCACCGCTGGCAGCGTCGAAACGACCGGCGCGGTCGCTGGTGGCCCCCGAGAAGGCCCCCTTGACGTGCCCGAACAGCTCGCTTTCGGCCAGGGACTCGGGCAAGGCCGCGCAGTTGACCTGAATCAGCGGCTTGTGGCTGCGCCGCGACAGCCGGTGCAGGCGCCGGGCAAACAACTCCTTGCCAACCCCGGTCTCGCCCAGCAGCAATACCGGCAGGTCGGCATCGGCCAGTACATCCAGCTCGTCGAGCAACTGTTGCAACACTGTGCTCTGCCCGAGGATTTCAGCGTCTTCCACGGCTCCGCCCGGGTCGCGCAAGTCATTACGGGACAGGCGCAGGCCTCGATTGTCCTGTTCGAGCCGGGTGACCCGCACGGCCGCTTCGATCTGCAGAGTGCAACGCTTGAGTTCGGCCTGGGCTCGCGGGTCGAAGGTCCCGGGCTGCAACGCATCGAGGGTGATCGCTCCCCATGGCCGCCCCTCCACATACAGACTCACGCCCATGCAGTCGTGGACCGGCAACGAATCGCCGACCGGATTCTCCAGCAGGCCGTCATAAGGGTCAGGCAGGCGGCTGTCGGGCTCGAACCAGGTCGGCTCGCGGGAAGCCATGATCGCCGCCAGGCGCGGATGCTGGGCGATCAGGAAGCGACGCCCCAGGGCCTCGTGAACCAGTCCGACCGTCGCCACCGGCCGGAGGCTGTCACCATCCAGACGCAGCAGACACACCGCGCCACTGCCGAAGTATTCGTGCAGGGTCTGGACCAATCGTTGTAACCGCACGGCATTGGGCAGCTCGACGATCAGGTCGGCGGCCAGGCTTTCACGCAGCATGGTAATCATCACCCTCAAGGGTGGAATCGACCCGAAAAGATCCGGGTCGATTCCACCACGACCAAAAACAAACCCAACAAAATCAAGCCATCGCCCCTGGCATACGGGATGCAACGGCCTGGCAGATCGCTGAACGGACAAACGAGGAAATCCGATGAGCCTGACCCTGCTGGAACAAAGTTGGCGCGATGAACCGGCGCCCCAACTGATCTCCCACCTGTTGACGCGCTATCACGCCCGCCACCGCGAACAACTGCCGGAACTGATCCGCCTGGCGCGCCGGGTCGAGCACGTGCATGGCGCACATGCCGACTGCCCCACCGGCCTGGCCGACTTGTTGACCGACATGCAACAGGAGCTCGAAAGCCATATGTGCAAGGAGGAGCATGTGCTCTTTCCGCTGCTGCAACACGGTTTCGGAGCGCGGGCCGCGCCACCGATCCAGGTGATGCTGTTCGAGCACGACCAGCACGGCCAGGCCTTGGACAGGTTGCGGGCACTGACCCATGAATTCACCCCACCGGCCGACGCCTGTCACACCTGGCGCACCTTGTATGACGGACTGCAGGCGTTTCACGACGACCTGGTGCAGCACATCCACCTGGAAAACAACGTGTTGTTCGCCAATGCCCTGAACCCTGCCCATTGATGTTCCCGGAACCCTGCCAGCCCGACGCCGGGCAGGGTTCTTCCCACCTGCCTCAGCCATGCCAGAAGAACATGGCCTTGGCCAGAATCACGATCAACACCATGTGCCCGAGAATGCTGCGACGGATCCGCAAGGCCCGAGCGGACGTGATACGCCCGTTTTTCAACCCGCGAGCCAACAGCAGGTAGTGACCGATGATGCTCAGCGCCAGCAGGACCTTCAGGCTCAACAACAGGCCGAACCGGCTGTCCAGGGGGTGCCCGAGTACGTCGCGGTAGTGCCACGCCATACCGAGACCGGCGCCATACAACAGCACGACCACGCCATGCAGCACCTTGCGCGAACGCGCGGCAATCGCCTGATCCGCCCTCGAGCGGGCCGCATCCGTCAACTGCTGGCGAGCAGGCGGCCAGATCAGGACTTCGAAGAACAACGTCCCGATAAAGGCAATCGCCGCCAACAGGTGTGTCACCAGCAGATAGGGATACATCTGCGCCCTCCCTTGGCCATGAACCGTCAATTCATCCCGGGTGGCCATCGACCCGGGCCCGCAGCAGCATCGGCCCGTAGCGCCAGGCATACAGGGCAAAGGCCAGGGCCCAGCACAAACCGGCCAGCCAGAGTGCCGGCAGCGGGAAGAAACCGATCAGCACGACACGACTGAAACACGCCAGGTTCAGCAACACGAACGCCATGGTCATGCCCGACGGCGGCTGCAGTGCACGCCCGGTATGCCCGAGGCTGACCCGCGCGATCATCGCCAGGATCAGGCCACTCATGGCACCGACCGTCAGACAGTGCACGGCCAGGCTCGGGTTCAATGCCACGCCGAACTGCCACAGCGCGACGACCAGGCAGGCCAGCGCCAGCCAGCCATAGGCCAGGTGCAACGACCACAGCAACGGCACGCGCCAGAGCCCCCGGTCCTGCCAGCGCACCAGACGTACCCCATGCCCCGCCGCCAGCATCGCGAACAACCCGCCGATCCAGGCGTTGGGCGACAGTGCCACTCCCGAGGCATAAGCCAGCGCCGCCAGTGCCGAGCCGCCCAGCAACAGCCAGTCCAGCCAGGGCCAGGCGGCAACACCCGCAGTACGCCCCAGGCCTCGCTGGGTGAAGAACGGAATGACCCGCCCGCCGATCAGGCTCATCATCGCCGCCACCAGCCAGAGCCCACCCAGCACGCCCTGGCGCTGCCAGCCCTCGTGCCCCTCGGACAGACCGTACAAGGACACGGCGTCGACCCCGGCCAGCAACAGCAGGACCACCACGATCGGGTAGTTGCGCTGCTGTCGCACCGCCCACAACGTGCGCCCCATGACCCCGGCCACCGCCAACGGGAAGGCCAGTTCCAACGGCACCAGCAGCCACCCCGGCGCGTTGGTCAACCAGGCCAGCCGTGCGCCCAGCCACAGTAGCGCCAACGCTGCCAGCGGCTTGCCGCACAGTCCGGGGCGACCGGCCCAGGTCTGCACGGCGGTCAGCAGGAAGCCGGCAATGATTGCCAGACCAAAGCCGAACAGCAGTTCATGTCGATGCCAGCCCAGCCAGCCACCGGCCGGTGTCCAGTCACTGATCGAGCCGCCAAGCGCTGTCAGCCACAGCGGCATGACCAGCGCCGCCAGCACGCAGCCCGCCAAAAAGAACGGCCGGAAGGCCAACCGGAACAATGGTGTGATCGCCAGCGCCTTGCTGCGCTCAAGCACTTGCATAAAGCCACTCCTCTACCTTGCCGCCGACCTGACACTCATCCGCAAGCACAGGGTGAATCCAGGTGGCAATCATCGGGCATTCGCGACTGAACACCCTTGTCACAAATCAACAGTGCAAACGGCATGCCCCGCCACGCGATGTCGCCAACGCCGGCCCGCCGGGACGTGGCACCTGACGATGGCGGTCATTTCGACCCATGACGGGTCATTTCGACTCACTTTTTCAGGGTCATTTCGACCCTTTTCGCCGCAAATCCCCAGCCCTGCGACAACCCGCCCCAGCACACCGGCAACAAACTTGATCGCCGTCAAACGGCCATCAGTCCGCCACGGCATAGCCTTGCTGGCAACCGGAGCCGGCACTGCCATCGCAGCGCATCGAAAGGCCCTGCCTGAGGAGAAATGGAATGCTGACCAGCCCTAGAAGTTTATTCACCCTGACCGCCGCCGCCCTGAGTTCGGCGCTGGCCCTGGTGCCAGGCCAGGCCGCCGGTGCCGCCGAAGCCGCCAGTGTTCCAACCATGGTCAAGACCGCCGGAGCACCCGACCTGAGCCAGGCCGAGTTCGACTCATCGAAGGAGATCTACTTTCAGCGCTGCGCCGGTTGTCATGGCGTGTTGCGCAAGGGCGCCACCGGCAAGCCGCTGACTCCGGACATCACCCAGGCACGCGGCCAGGCCTACCTGGAGGCCCTGATCACCTACGGCTCGCCGGCCGGCATGCCGAACTGGGGCACCTCCAATGCCCTGACCAAGGAGCAGATCACGGCCATGGCCAAGTTCATCCAGCACACACCGCCGACGCCGCCGGAGTGGGGCATGGCCGAGACGCTGAAAACCTGGAAACTGCTGGTCAAGCCCGAGGATCGTCCGAAGCGACAACTGAACACGCTCAACCTGCCCAACCTGTTCTCGGTGACCCTGCGCGACGACGGCAAGATCGCCCTGATCGACGGCGACAGCAAGCGGATCGTCAAGGTCATCGAGACCGGCTACGCGGTGCACATCTCGCGCATCTCCGCCTCCGGGCGCTACCTGCTGGTGATCGGCCGCGACGCACGCATCGACATGATCGACCTGTGGCCCGAGGAGCCGACCAAGGTCGCCGAGATCAAGGTGGGCATCGAGGCACGCTCGGTGGAGACCTCCAAGTTCAAGGGCTACGAAGACAAGTACGCCATCGCCGGTGCCTACTGGCCGCCACAGTTCACCCTCATGGACGGCGAGACCCTGGAGCCCAAACAGATCGTTTCCACCCGCGGCATGACCGTCGACAAGCAGGAATACCACCCCGAACCCCGGGTCGCGGCGATCATCGCCTCCCACGAATGGCCGGAATTCATCGTCAACGTCAAGGAAACCGGCAAGGTCATGCTGGTCAACTACAAGGACATCAAGAACCTCACCATCACTTACATCGACGCCGCGCCATTCCTGCATGACGGCGGCTGGGACAGTACGCACCGCTACTTCATGACCGCCGCCAACAACTCCAACAAGGTCGCGGTGATCGACTCCCGGGAACGCAAGCTGAGCGCCCTGGTGGATGTCGGCAAGACCCCGCATCCGGGGCGTGGCGCCAACTTCGAGCACCCGCAGTACGGCCCGGTCTGGGCCACCAGCCACCTGGGCGACGACGCCATCTCGCTGATCGGTACCGACCCGGTCAAGCACCCGCGGTACGCCTGGAAACAGGTGGCTTCGCTCAAGGGCCAGGGCGGTGGTTCGCTGTTCATCAAGACCCATCCCGCCTCGCGCCACCTGTACGTCGACACCACCTTCAACCCGGCCCCCAAGCTGAGCCAGTCGGTGGCGGTGTTCAACCTCGACAAGCTCGATGCCGGCTACACCTCGCTGCCCATCGCCGAGTACGCCGGTCTCAAGCAGGGCGCCATGCGCGTGGTGCAACCGGAGTACAACAAGGCCGGTGACGAGGTCTGGTTCTCCGTCTGGAGTGGTCAGTCGGACGAATCGGCGCTGGTGGTCATCGATGACAAGACGCTCAAGCTCAAGGCGGTGATCAAGGATCCGCGACTGATCACCCCGACCGGGAAATTCAACGTCTACAACACCCAGAACGACATCTATTGAGCCCCATCAATACAAGGAATCGTCATGAAAAGTACGCTGTTTTCACTGCTCGTTCTGGGGGCCGCACTGAGTGCCCAACCCACCGTCGCCCAGGACGCACAGGAACTGTTCAAGAGCAAACCCTGCGGCGCCTGCCATGCCATCGACAGCAAGCTGGTCGGTCCCTCGCTCAAGGAGGTCGCGGCGAAAAATGCCGGGGTGAACGGCGCGGTGGACACCCTCGCCGGGCACATCAGGAACGGTACGCAGGGTAACTGGGGGCCGATTCCCATGCCGGCCAACCCGGTCACCGAGGAAGAAGCGAAGACCCTCGCCAGTTGGGTGTTGACGCTCAAGTAGCCACCAGGAGGGCGCATGAAGCTCCACCACATGACGATTGCCACCGCCCTCCTGCTCATGTCCATCACCTCGGTCGCGGCGCCGGACAGCCGGCGCCAGGCCCAACTCGAACACCTGCTGACCCAGGACTGCGGTGCCTGCCACGGGCTGCACATGACCGGCGGACTCGGCCCCGAGCTGACCCGTACGGCCCTGGCCGGCAAGTCCCGTGACAGCCTGGTCGCCACGGTCGCCCTCGGCCGCCCCGGCACCGCGATGCCCGGCTGGGCTCCCCTGCTCAGCGACGCCGACATCCGTTGGCTGGTCGATCTTCTTCTGAAGGGATACCCCGCACCATGATCCGTTCCATCCTGTTTTCCACCACGACCGCCCTGCTGCTGTCCGCCTGCACCCAGGTTGCCCCGCGAGGGACTGGCGACCTGGGCGTGGTGGTGGAGCGCGCCAGCGGCAGCGTACAAATCATCGAAAGCAGCCACCAGAGCGCGCTGGCTCGTATCGAAGGACTGGGCGATCTGTCCCATGCCTCGATGGTGTTCTCCCCCGACCAGCGCTACGCCTATGTATTCGGCCGGGATGGCGGGCTGAGTCGGATCGACCTGCTCGAACGCCGACTCGACCGCCGCATCATCCAGGGCGGCAACAGCATCGGCGGCGCCATCAGCCAGAACGGCAAGCTGATCGCGGTCTCCAACTACGTGCCCGGCGGCGTCAAGGTCTTCGACGCCGCGACCTTGCAGCAGGTCGCCGACATTCCCGCCACACCGTTGGCCGATGGCGGCAAACGTTCACGGGTGGTCGGCCTGGTGGACGCGCCCGGGCAACGTTTCGTGTTCAGCCTGTTCGACACCGGCGAGATCTGGAGCGCCGATTTCAGTCAGGGCAACACACCGCGGATCGAGCGCTACCAGGACATCGGCCGGCAGCCCTACGATGCCCTGATCACCCCGGACGGCCGCTACTACATGGCTGGCCTGTTCGGCGAGGACGGCATGGCCCAGCTCGACCTCTGGCACCCGGAACGTGGCGTGCGGCGGGTGCTCGGCCACTACGGCCGTGGCCAGGAGAAGCTGCCGGTCTACAAGATGCCACATCTGGAAGGCTGGGCACTGGCCGCCGACCAGGCCTTCGTGCCCGCCGTCGGTCACCACCAGGTGCTGGTCATGGACCCGCGCACCTGGCGGCAGACGGCGACCATCGCGGTGGCCGGCCAGCCGGTGTTCGTCACCGCACGCCCGGACGGCCGCCAACTGTGGGTCAATTTCGCCTACCCGGACAATGATCGGGTGCAGGTCATCGACACCGAAACCCATGCCCTGGTCGCCGATCTGCGCCCGGGGCCGGCGGTGCTGCACATGGAATTCACCGCCCGTGGCGACCAGTTGTGGCTGTCTGCACGCGACGGTGACCAGGTGCAGGTCTGGGATCCGTACCGCCTCGAGCGCCTGGCCAGCCTGCCGGCCAGCTCGCCGAGCGGCATTTTCTTCAGCAGTCGCGCGCAAAGAATGGGGTACTGAGATGGACATGGATTCGCTTGCCCGTCAGTTGATGAACCGCTTCCAGCACGGCATGCCGCTGTGCCCGCAACCCTACCGGGAGATGGCCGACACCTTGGGTTGCACCGAGGAACAATTGCTGGAATGCCTGCGGCACCTGGACCGCAGCGGCCGCCTGTCCCGTGTCGGCCCGGTGTTCGAACACAGCCGCGCCGGGGCCAGCACCCTGGCAGCCCTGGCCGTTCCTGCCGAGCGTCTGCTGCAGGTCGCCGAACGCGTCAGCCGGTACCCCGAGGTCAATCACAACTATGCCCGCGAACATGCCTACAACCTGTGGTTCGTGCTGACCGGCCCCGATCGTGCACACATCGACCAGGTTCTCGACGAACTGCAGCAGGACACCGGCCTCGCGCCCCTGGACCTGCCGATGCTGACCGCCTACCGCATCGACCTCGGTTTCGCCCTGGGAGACGCACCATGAAGCCTGGACTCAGCCCGATACAGACCCTGATGCTACGCCGGCACCTGGAAGCCGGACTGCCACTGGTCTCGCGACCCTACCGCGCCCTCGCCGATCGGATCACGGCCAGTGAACAGCAGGTGCTCGAGCAGATGCGGCAGTGGCAGGAGCAGGGCCTGTTCCGCCGCCAGGGCCTGGTGCTCAATCACCGCGCCCTGGGTTTTACCGCCAACGCCATGCTGGTGCTGGACATTCCGGATGCCCTGGTCGACGAGGTCGGCCGGCGCCTGGGCCAGGCCGCCGGTGTCAGCCTCTGCTATCAACGCCCCCGGCGTCTGCCGCAATGGCGCTACAACCTGTTCTGCATGATCCACGGTCGCCAGCGCGAACAGGTCGAGGCGCACATCCAGGCCTTGCTCGACGAGCAGCAACTGAGTGACCTGCCCCATCAACTGTTGTTCAGCACCCATGCCTTCAAGCAGTGCGGGGGACGCTTCACCGCCTCGACACGGGTACAGCGCCATGGATGAACTCGATCGCCGCCTGATCAACCGCCTGCAACGGGGCCTGCCACTGGTGCGCCAGCCCTGGCGGGCGCTGGCCGAAGAGCTGGGCAACCACGGCAGCGAACTGCTCGAACGCGTCCAGGCGTTGCTCGACGACGGCACCCTCAGCCGCTTCGGCCCGATGTTCGACATCGAACAACTGGGTGGCGCGTTCACCCTGGCGGCGCTGGCGGTCCCGGAAGAACGCTTCGACACGGTGGCCGAACAACTGCACGCCCTGCCCGCCGTGGCCCACAACTATCGACGCGAACACGCCTGGAACATGTGGTTCGTCCTTGCCTGCCCGACCCCACAGGCCATCACCGAAACCCTGCAGCGGATCGAAAGCCTGACCGGCCTGACGCCACTGAACCTGCCCAAGGAGCACACCTACCATGTCGGTCTCTATCTCCCGGTCTGACTCGGTCCTGGCCCAACGGCTGGTCGAGCTGACCCAGGCCGGCCTGCCCCTGCTGGAAGACCCCTGGGCCTGGCTCGCCGAACAGCTTGGGCTGAACGTCGACGCCACGCTGGACCTGCTCAGTCGCCTGCAGGCACAAGGGGCGATCCGGCGCATCGGCGCCGTCCCGAATCACTATCGCCTGGGCTATCGCCACAACGGCATGACGGTCTGGGACGTGCAGGATGAGCAGATGCCGCGACTCGGCGCGCTGATCGGTGCACAGTCCTTCGTCAGTCACTGCTACCGACGTCCGCGCCAGGATGGCTGGCGCTACAACCTGTTCGCCATGGTCCATGGCCGCAGCCGCGAGGAGATCGAGCTTTATCGCACGCAACTGCGCGACCTGCTGGGAGGTGCCTGCATGGCCGACGAGATGCTGGTGAGCAGCCGCATCCTGAAGAAAACCGGCTTGCGGCTACCGCCCGTACAACGCTGAACACCCGCCGAGCCGAGGAGACCGACATGTTGAGGATCAGCCAATACCTGCGCGCCCTGGCCGACCAGGGAGCCGCACCCAGAACCCGCCCGCCGGGCAGCCCGCGGCCGCCGGTGGTGATCTGGAACCTGCTGCGCCGCTGCAACCTGACCTGCCGGCACTGTTATGCGACCTCCGCCGACAGCGTCTTTCGCGATGAACTGGATACGGCCGCCGCACGAGCGGTGATCGACGACCTGCACCAGGCCGGCGTGAAAGTGCTGATCCTGTCCGGCGGCGAACCGCTGCTGCGTGACGATCTGTTCGAGCTCAGCGCCCATGCCCGCAGCAAGGGTCTGTTCGTCGCCCTGTCCAGCAACGGCACACTGATCGATGAACACAACATCGGGCAGATCGCCGAGGCCCACTTCGATTATGTCGGGATCAGCATCGATGGCCTGGAGCAGACCCATGATGCCTTTCGCCAGCTCAAGGGCAGCTTCGCAAGCTCCATGCGGGCGATCCGGCTGTGTCGCGAGCAGGGCATTCGCGTCGGGCTGCGCACCACCTTGACCCAGGCCAATCATGCGCAACTGCCAGGGTTGCTGGACCTGATGCGCGAGTACGACGTGCAGAAGTTCTACCTGTCGCACCTCAACTACAGCGGCCGTGGCAGGCGCAGCCGCCGGCTCGACGCCCATCGGCAGATGAGCCGCGACGCCATGAACCTGATCTTCGAGCGGGCCTGGAAAGACATCCGGCAAGGCCGCGACAGCGACTTCGTCAGCGGCAACAACGATGCCGACGCCATTCTGCTGCTGCACTGGGTAGGCCGGCGCCTGCCGGAACACTACCAGGCGCTGAGGGAAATGCTGCTGGACTGGGGCGGCAACGCTTCGGGCAGTGGCATCGCCAACATCGACAACACCGGCGAAGTGCACCCGGATACCTACTGGTGGCAGCACTCGGTGGGCAATGTACGGCGTACGCCCTTTCGTACCCTCTGGCTGGAGCAGCCCGATCCCCTGCTGCGGCGCCTGCGTGAGCACCCCCGCCGCATCGGTGGCCGTTGCGGGCAATGCCGCTGGCTGGCGATCTGCAATGGCAATACCCGGACCCGCGCCTGGGCCGAAGGCGACCTCTGGGGTCAGGACCCCGGCTGTCACCTGAGCGATGAAGAGATCGGCCTCGAGCCCGTGCCCCTCATCCCCTGCGTCATGCATTGAAACGCCAGCCGGCGAGCCGTCCGACAGAGCACGGCAGCCGGCCCACCTGATGAAGCCCAAGGATTTTCCATGCCAGCCTCCATTACCCTACCGCCCACGCTTGAGTCCTCGTTCCGCGCGGGTGAAGTCGCCCTGGTCGGCGCCGGCCCCGGCGATCCGAGCCTGCTGACACTGCGGGCCTGGAGCCTGTTGCAGCAGGCCGATGCCGTGGTCTATGACCGCCTCGTCAGCCACGCGCTGCTGGGCCTGCTTCCCCTCGCTTGCGCCCGCCACTACGTCGGCAAGGCCAACGGTTGCCATAGTCTGCCCCAGGAGCAGATCAACGCACTGCTCGCCGAGCTCGCCAACCAAGGGCAACGGGTGGTGCGCCTCAAGGGTGGCGACCCATTCATCTTCGGCCGTGGCGCCGAAGAACTCGACTACCTGCTGCAACGAGGCATTGCCTGCCAGGTGGTGCCCGGTGTCACCGCGGCCTCCGGCTGCAGTGCGTACGCCGGTATCGCCCTGACCCATCGCGACCTGGCCAACTCCTGCCGTTTCATCACCGGCCACCTGCAGAAGGACAACGAGCTGTCATTGCCCTGGAACAGCCTGGCCGACGGCAGCCAGACCCTGGTGTTCTACATGGGCCTGTCCAACCTGGCGGTCATCGCGCGGCGCCTGATCGAAGCCGGCTTGCCCGCCCGGACACCGGCGGCGCTGATCAGCAACGGCACCCTGCCCGACCAGCAGGTCATCCGTGGCAGCCTGTACCAACTGCCCGAGCTGGCGCGTGGCTGCCCACCCGGAATACCGACACTGACCGTGATCGGCCAGGTGGTCGACCTGTTCGATGGTCGGCCACTGGAGCATCCGGCGCGTGTTCAGCCCGGTCATGCACGACAAGGCCAACCGTAGCGATCTTCCGGTTATCGAGCCGATGCCCCTGGGACCGGCTCACCAACCCGGATAGAACATCCATTTGGCCAGCAACACGATCAGCACCATGTGCGTGAACACACTGTAGTGAATGAAATGCTGGTGGCGGTCGGTCATGCGAGCACTCCTGAGCAGGAACAGGGCCACCAGAAAATGCCCGAGCACGCTGAAGGCAAGCAGTATCTTCAAGCTGAGCAGGGTGCCGAAGGAAGACGCCAGTGGATGCTCGAGGACCGGCAGATAGCGCAGCCAGACCATGCCCAGCCCGGCACCGAACAGCACCAGCAGCACTCCTGGCATCAATGTCCGGGCGCGTCGACCGACACCCTGTTCGAGCAGCAGCATGACCTTGGCCGGCAGTTGTCGGCGGATGTTCTCCAGGAACAGGACTTCGAAGAACACCGTACCGATGAAGACCAGCGCGGCAAACAGGTGCAAGGTGAGCAGCAGCGGGTAGATCATGAAATCCCCGGTCTCGACGATAGACACAATGGAGTGGCCCGTCGCCTCGACGATACGGGACACCGGCTTGCAGGCAGGCTAGCGTGACCCTCCGCGACCGCCGTTGATATCGATCAAGGCATCCGCCTCCGGGACCGACGACGACCTCACGCCATCGCGCTGAAAAAAGCATTGTGCTATCTCGAGAACCAATGTTATGTTCATAACACGATAAAGATAAATGACACCTACATAACAAACCCAACGCTGGCCCGCCGACATGCCCACGGAAAAAAACAGCTTTCTGCAGCAACTGGAGCAACAGTTCTCCAGCCTGACCCCGACCGGCAAGCGCATCGCCAGCTACCTGCTGGGCAATCCGGAACAGCTGCCGTTCGAATCGGCCGACAGCATCGCCCAGCATGCCTCGACCACCGGCATTTCCGTGGGGCGCTTCCTGCGTTCGCTGGGTTACCAGAACATCGACGACGTGAAAAAGAGCCTGCGTGGCGAAGCGTCGACGTCCTGGCTGATTACCGACCGGATCGGTGCCTTTCGTGCCGAGTCCAACCAGCAAGACGCCCTCGACCGCTCCATGCACCGCGAAATCGAGGCCATCCAGCACGCCTATGGCCTGGCCCGCAGCGACGCCTTCGCCCGGATCGTGCAGCGGATCCATGAGGCCGACGCCGTGTTCATCCTGGGGATCCAGTCGACCCGCGGGATTCTCACCGCCTTCCACAGCCACTTGGAATACATCCGTCCCAAGGTCTATTACGTCGACGGTCTCTCGGGTATCTACGCCGAAACGCTGAACTCGGGCTTTGCCAATCCCTACGCGATCATCGCCGACTTCCGCGCCTACTCCAGCGTGGCCCAGACCTTCTGCCAGGTGGCCCGGGACAACGACCTGCCCCTGGCGCTGATCACCGACCTGCAATGCCCCTGGGCCCGTGACCATGACCTGGACCTGCTGCAACTGAAAACCGATGTCGGCCAGTTCTGGGACTCCCTCGCACCACTGACCTGCCTGCTCAACCTGGTGGTGTCGGCGGTGGCGGAGCAGTACGGCGATCGTCTCGACGAACGCCTGACCCGTAACCGCCAACTGCAGAAAGCCTTCGGCCAGTTCGAAGGTTGAAACATCGCCCCAGCAAGTCCCAACCGGAGTGTTTGTGTGAACGACAACCCCCTTGTAGAGATCGATGCCCAGCGCTACCAGGTGCAGATCGACATGATCTACGCCAGCGCGGACAACCTGGCCGGGAAAGTGATCTACCCCACCGCCCGCTGCCGGCTGCACCGTGAGGCGGCCGGGCGCCTGGAACTGGCCAGCCGGCTGGCCCGCCAGGCCGGCTACACCCTGCGCATCTATGACGCCTACCGCCCTCCCTACGCCCAGCACCTGCTGTGGGAGGCGTTACCGAACAACGACTACGTACGCGACCCGCACCTGGGTTCGCACCACAGCCGTGGCGTGGCGGTGGACCTGACCCTGGTCGACAGCGACAACCAGCCGCTGGACATGGGCAGTGCCTTCGACACCATGGAGGAACGCTCCCATCCGTTCTACCCCGACCTGCCCGTCACGGTGCAGCGCAATCGCCTGCTGCTGCTCGGGGTGATGCTCGCCGCCGGGTTCCAGGCCATCGCCACCGAGTGGTGGCACTACGAATTGCCGAATGCCGACGACTACCCGCTGCTGGAGGACGAATAAGCCACCGCCTGAACCGCAAGACCTGCGCAAAGGGACCTGAGAGTCTCGAAAGCCACACAGCACAGCCGCTTCGAAGGGGCTGAGAACAACAATAACCCGCGCCACTTACGCTTCACCTGCAACTGCCCGGTTATAGCTTTTATAAAAAACCTGACGAACTTCCATACATCGAATGATCAAGGAAACCGGCATGAACCCTATCGACACCGTGACCCGCAAGACCGCCCCCGGCACCGGCAAGCTGCTGCTGACCCTGCTGTGCAGCGCCCTGAGCCTCGGCGCCTGGCAGGCCGCCAGCGCCGCCACGCCACCCGACACGCTGGTCATCGGCAAGCCCGCCGACCCGCAGACCCTCGACCCGGCGGTGACCTTCGACAACAACGACTGGACCATCACCTACCCGTCCTACCAGCGCCTGGTCGGCTACAAGGTCGAAGGCGACAAGAGCAGCACCGAAGTCCAGGGCGACCTGGCCGAAAGCTGGACCGTCTCCCCCGACAACCTGGTCTGGGAGTTCAAGCTCAAGGCCGGCAACAAATTCGATGACGGCGCACCGGTGGACGCCACGGCCGTGAAGTTTTCCTTCGACCGCCTGATGACCCTCAAGCAGGGGCCATCCGGGGCGTTCCCCGAAGACATGGTGGTGTCGGTGGTCGATCCGCAGACCATCCGCTTCACCCTCAAGACCCCGTTCGCGCCGTTCCTGTTCACCCTGGCCCACAACGGCGCCTCGATCATCAACCCGGACGTGGTGAACAAGAGCAGCGACGTCAACGCCTGGCTGTCCAGCCACACCGCAGGCTCCGGCCCCTTCCGCCTGAGCAACTGGCAGAAGGGACAGTCGCTGACCCTGGAGCCCAACAGCTATTACGCCGGGGCCAAGCCGGCCCTGAAGAGCGTGATCATCAAGATCATCGCCGAGCCGTCGGTGCGTCGCCTGCAACTGGAAAAAGGCGATCTGGACATCATCGAGGACATGCCCGAAGACCAACTCGGCGTGCTCGCCAAGAAGCCTGGTGTAGCAGTCAGGGAGTTCCCGTCGCTGCGCGTGACCTACCTGTACCTGAACAACAAGAAGGGCCCGCTGACCAGCGTCGACGCCCGCCGTGGCATCACCGAGGCGGTGGACTACAGCGGTATCGTCAAGGGCATCCTCAAGGACAAGGCCAAGCTGATGAACGGCCCGATCCCGGATGGCATGTGGGCCTACGACAGCTCGCTGCCGCCGATGAAACAGGACCTGGCCGCCGCCAAGGAGAGCCTGGCCAAGGCCCCGCAGAAGGTCACCCAGCTCAGCTACCTGTACTCCGACAAGGACCCGAACTGGGAACCGATCGGCCTGACCCTGCAGGCGGCGCTGGCCCCGCTGGGGGTCAACCTGAAGCTGGAAAAGCTCGCCAACGCGACCCTGCGCGAGCGCGTCGGCCAGGCCGACTACGACATCGCCGCCGGCGCCTGGAGCCCGGACTTCGCCGATCCGTACATGTTCATGAACTTCTGGTTCGACTCCAAGATGCAGGGCCTGCAGGGCAACCGCTCGTTCTACAGCAACCCCGAAGTCGACAAGCTGATTCGTGAAGCGGCGGCCACCAGCGACACCGCCAAGCGCGTCGAGCTGTACCAGACCGCCCAGAAAGCGGTACTCAAGGACAGCGTCTACGCCTACCTCTACCAGAAGAGCTACACCCTGCCGATGCGTGATTCGGTCAAGGGCTACGTGTTCAACCCGATGCTCGAACAGGTCTTCAACCTGGGCAGCATGAGCAAGTAAGCCTGCTCCCCCGCGCCGGCCGTTCGCGGCGGGCGCGGCGTTCCCGTCGTTCGTGTGACTGAGGTGCCAGATGGCCTTCCTGACTCTGTTGCGCAAGCGCCTGCTCGGCCTCGTATTGGTCGTGTTCGGTGTTTCGCTGATTACATTCGCAATTTCCCACCTGATTCCCGGTGACCCGGCCCGGCTGATCGCCGGCGACCGCGCCAGCGATGAACTGGTGGCCGGCATCCGCCACCAGTTGGGCCTGGACCTGCCGCTGTATCAACAATACGGCCGCTACCTGATGGACCTGCTGCACGGTGACCTCGGCACCTCGATCCGTACCAACCGGCCGGTGCTGGAAGACCTGCAGGCGTTCTTCCCCGCCACCCTGGAACTGGCCCTGGTCGCACTGCTGCTGGCGATCCTGGTCGGCGTGCCGCTGGGCGTGCTGTCGGCGGTGTATCACAACCGCGCCATCGACCAGATCGCCCGCACCCTGGCGGTGACCGGCATTTCCACCCCGGCGTTCTGGCTGGGCCTGGGCACCATCGTGCTGTTCTACGGCCAACTGGGTTGGCTGCCGGGTGGCGGTCGTTTGTCGGAAGGGCTGACACCGCCGCCGACCTTCACCGGCTTCTACCTGATCGACGCGCTGATCGCCGGCGACGGCAGCCTGTTCGTCGATGTGCTGCGGCACTTGATCCTCCCCGCCGCCACTCTCGGTTTCGTCACCCTCGGCGTGGTCGCCCGGCAGATCCGCTCGGCCATGCTCGATCAACTGGGCGAGGACTACATCCGCACCGCACGGGCCTATGGCCTGTCGCGCTGGACGGTGATCCTGCGCCACGCGCTGCCCAACGCGCTGATCCCGTCGGTGACGGTGCTCGGCCTGACCCTCGGCGACCTGCTCTACGGCGCGGTACTGACCGAAACCGTGTTCGCCTGGCCCGGCATGGGCGCCTATGTGGTCAAGTCGATCCAGTCGCTGGATTTCCCGGCGGTGATGGGCTTCGCGATCCTGGTGTCCTTCATCTATGTGTTGCTGAACATGGCCATCGATCTTCTGTACCGCGTGATCGACCCACGCATCGGCGAGGTGAGCTGAAATGTCCGTACCCTTGAGTGCAACCCGCACCCCGCGCTGGGGCGACAAGTTCGCCTACCTGGCCTACCAGATCCGCCGCAGCCCACTGACCATGGCCGGGCTGACAATCACGTCCATCGTCCTGCTGTGCATGATCTTCGCACCGTGGCTCGCCAGCCACGATCCCAATGCCCTGAACCTGGCCGAGCGCCTGGCAGAGCCCTCGGCCGAGCACTGGTTCGGTACCGATGAAGTCGGCCGGGACATCTTCAGCCGTGTGCTGTTCGGCAGCCAGCAGTCGGTCGGGGTCGGCCTGTTCGTGGCCTTTGCCTCGTGCCTGATCGGCGGCCTGCTGGGCTGCTTCTCCGGGGTGATCGGCGGGCGTTTCGACGCCCTGGTCATGCGCCTGATGGACATCATGCTGTCGGTGCCCTCTCTGGTACTGATCATGGCCCTGGCCGCCGCACTGGGCGCCAGCCTGTTCAATGCCATGCTGGCGATCACCCTGGTGCGGATCCCGTCCTATGTGCGCCTGGCCCGCGGCCAGTCCCTGAGCATCCGCCAGATGGGGTACGTCAAGGCCGCGCAGACCTTCGGCGCCGGGCGCTGGCACATGGTCCACTGGCACGTCGCGCGCAACGCCATGCCGCCCTTGCTGGTGCAACTGAGCCTGGATATCGGCAGCGCCATCCTCATGGCCTCGGCCCTGGGCTTCATCGGCCTCGGTGCCCAGCAACCGACCGCCGAATGGGGCGCGATGGTCGCCACCGGGCGCAACTACATCCTCGACAACTGGTGGTATTCGACCTTTCCGGGCCTGGCGATCCTGATCACCGCCACCGGCTTCAACCTGCTGGGCGATGGCGTACGCGATCTGCTCGACCCACGGCAACAGGGGAAATGACCATGAGCACCGCCACACCCGTCCTGGCCATCGACAACCTGAGCCTGGAATTCCCGGCCTACAAGCACAACGTCAAGGCGCTCAACGGCGTCTCCCTGCACGTCAACCCCGGCGAGATCGTCGGCGTGGTCGGCGAGTCCGGCTCGGGCAAGTCGGTCACCGCCATGCTCAGCATGCGCCTGCTGCCCGAACGCAGCTACCGCATCACCGCCGGCAGCCTGAGCATGCTCGATCGCGACATGCTGGCCGCCTCCGAAAAGGACCTGCTGCACATTCGCGGCCGTGATGCGGCGATGATCTTCCAGGAACCGATGACCGCCCTGAACCCGACCCGGCGCATCGGTCGGCAGATGCTCGACGTGATCATCCATCACCAGAAGATCAGCGCCGCCGAAGCCCGCCAGAAGGCCATCGACCTGCTGCGCGACATGCACATCGCCAGCCCCGAGCAGGTGCTGGACGCCTACCCGTTCGAGCTGTCCGGCGGTATGCGCCAGCGGGTGATGATCGCCCTGGCGTTCTCCTGCGAACCGCAGTTGCTGATCGCCGACGAGCCGACCACCGCGCTGGATGTGACCGTACAGCGCCAGGTGCTGCTGTTGCTGCGCGAAAAGGCCCGGCAGAAAGGCACCGCGATCCTGCTGATCACCCACGACATGGCGTTGGTTTCGCAGTTCTGCGACCGGGTCTATGTGATGTACACCGGTGCGGTGGTCGAGCAAGGCAGCACCGCCGAAGTGATGGGCAACCCGCAGCACCCGTACACTCGCGGGCTGCTCAGCGGCCTGCCGGAGATGGTCGAGCCGGGGCAGCCGCTGCAGACCATTCCCGGGCAGGTGCCGAACCTGGCCGCCCTGCCCGAGGGCTGCACCTTCGGCGAACGCTGCCCGCATCGCATGCCGGCCTGCGCCCAGCGTCCGTCCCTCACCCCCATCAACGGCAACGAGCAACGCAAGAGCGCCTGCTGGCTGCCGGCCAAGGAGCTGTCGCAATGAACAGTGCCGTCATTCATCCGCAACCGCAAACCGCGCCGGAAATCCTGCGACTCGACGACGTTCGCGTGCGCTTTCCGGTGAGCAACGACTGGCTTGGCCGTCCGCGGGGCTACGCCCATGCGCTGAACGGCATCGACCTGCAGGTCCGGGCTGGCGAAACCCTGGGCATCGTCGGCGAATCCGGCTGCGGCAAGAGCACCCTGGCGCAGTTGCTGATGGGCCTGATCGCCCCCAGCAGCGGTACCCTGAACTGGCCCGAACACGCTCACGGCCAGAGCGGGCGCAACGTGCAGATCGTCTTCCAGGACCCGCAATCGTCCCTCGACCCGCGCCTGCCGATCTGGCGCATCATCACCGAACCGCTGTACGCCCGAGGACACCCGTCCCGTGAGCAGATGCGCGCGGTCGCCGCCAAGGTCGCTTCCCAGGTCGGGATACGCCCGGAATACCTGGATCGCTTCCCCCACCAGTTCTCCGGAGGTCAGCGCCAGCGGATCGCCATTGCCCGAGCGCTGTCATCGGACCCGGACATCATCGTCCTCGACGAGCCGACCTCGGCCCTGGACATCTCGGTGCAGGCGCAGATCCTCAACCTGCTGGCCGAACTGCAGCGGGCGCGCAAGCTGACCTACATCCTGATTTCGCACAACGTCTCGGTGGTGCGGCACATGGCCGACCGGGTGGCGGTGATGTACCTGGGGCAGATCGTCGAACTGGGCAGCGCCGCCCAGGTGCTGGACACGCCGCTGCATCCTTACACTCGCCTGCTGTTCGAGGCGGTGCCGCGTCTGGGTGTGCCGCTGCAGGACGACCAGGTGGCCGCGCCCACCGAGCTGCCGGGCAACCGGCGCCTGCCGCGGGGGTGTTTCTTTCGCGAACGCTGCCGGCTCTGCACCGTGGGCTGTGAGCAGCCCCAGGTCATGGTGGGCTCGGAACAGCAAAGGGTCCGGTGTCATATCCAGCGCTAATCGCGGCACCAACTGGACCGATCGGCACCTCTTGCCAAGCACGCCAGCCATCGGTTACGAGAATTGACCTAAGGGATTGAATGGCAATCGACTGCAGCATAGAGATCGGCGGTTACCGTACGCTTATGTCAGCCAGGATGGCAAACCGATATGTGTTTTGGCATGGGTTTGCCAAAAGACACGGCAGATATCAGATGCCTGCGCGAGGGTTTGCAGTTCAGCCACCCCGTGTTGGCACTGCTCCTACTTGCCACCGCCTCTAGCGTGCGCAAGTGGGAGCAAGGCGATACACGCCCTGCCGGGCCGGCCCTCAAACGCTCAACACCATTACGGACAAAGGATTGCAAGCAATCCTCTGACCGTTTGAGCGTCAGAGACGCTGATCCCTCGAAAGGGGATCAGCGAATTGATTCGACGATGGGCTCGTTGGCAGCCCTGAACCTCACTTTTTGAGATACTCGAGTTGAAGGGCCACAAAATCAGCTGTTGCCGTACCGTAACGACTGGCAATGCCTTTCAGCGCAACATCCAGCGCCCCCGCCGCAGCACCGGTAGGGAGGGCAAGCGTTGTGTGGCCGGCATCTGCAATCGCGTCAGGCAGCAACAGCAGACCATGTCTTGAATGAACGCTTGTGCGGGTACTGCTCGCCAACGCATGGGAACGATAGGTACGTGACCAGGCATCTGCGGTCAGCGCCAGTGCGATCTCATCGTAGCCCTCCTCGACCGACACCTCGACCGCCTCATCCCTCCAGAAGGCGAGCAGGTTTGCCAACGCGACAAAACCACGCCCCGTCGTCAACCTGAATTGGCTGCTGTCGTGGGCAGGCCCCCATGAATCCACACCCAGGCGCCTGGCCGTAACATCGGCGGTCGAGTGACCCGCGACAGCCTCGACCAGCGCCAAGGACGCGGGAATCGACGCACTGACCCCCGTGGTCGTCATCACGTTGCCATCGGCCACGTAACGGCGATCTTGCACCCAGCGGGTATTGGGGTACCGCCTCTTGAGCGAGGCCAGCGAATACCAGTGTGAAGTCGCAACCCGGTCGCGCAACAGTCCGGCATTGGCCAACACCCAGGCGCCATCGCAAATCGAGACGACCAGCGCACCAGCGCGTGCCTGTTTGCGCACCCAGGCAAGCAGCGCCGGGTCATCCGCGCGGTGCATGGCTGGCACCACAAGAATATCGGCGCCCTCCGGCGTGGCAAGGTCGAACTCGGCTGTGCTCATCTTCGCCTGGATCTCGAGTGCCGGCATCAACCTCACCCTACCGGGCCGAGTCGATACGGCGACCACCTCCATCACTCCGGACTCCTTGAGCACGCCATAGGGCACCAGAAAATCGGTGGTCTCGGTACCCGCGTTGTCAGCCAGTACCACCACAAGCGGGCGACTGCGCCCCGACTTGGGCACCGGCACCTGGATCAGGCTCCCCATATCATTGCGAACCACCTGTTTCGAAGACTCGGAAAGCGACGGAACGGCGCAGGCCACCAGCAGCAATAATCCCAATACGAGTACCACGATTGCGCTACGGTGGGCGTGTGTCATGAAGCGTCTCTTCTGCCTGATTGCTCGCCAGGAAAATTACCCGCACCATGGCGTGACCAAAAGGTCAATTCAGTCGCATTTTCCGCCATGACTTATCTGCAACGAAAAACCCGCACGGTCGCCGTCGTCGGCTTCGACGGTGTTCAGTCACTGGACGTAGTCGGGCCGATGGAAGTATTCGCCGTCGCCAATCGCCACAGCACTGCCGAGGTGACTCCATATGAGGTCGTACTGGCCTCGACCGATGGCCATGAGATCGCCACCCACGCCGGTTTTCGACTCGCTGGAGCCATCGCACTTGCTGACCTGCCCGCAGAATTGGATACGATCATCATTGCCGGAGGGAGTGAGGATGCGCTGCGTAGTGCAGCTTGCGAAGACGGAGTTTTGCCCTGGTTACGCGAGCGCTCCACCCAGACAAGACGTATCGCCAGTGTCTGTACAGGCGCCTTCGTACTGGCGGCAGCGGGCTTTCTCGACAATCGTCGCGCGACCACCCACTGGAACGCCTGCGAGTTGCTGAAGGCACTCAGACCCGCGATTCAGGTCGAGCCGGATGCGATCCATGTCGCCCAACCCCCTTTTTACACCTCGGCCGGTGTCACGGCGGGGATCGACTTGTGCCTATCACTGGTGGAAGCCGACTGTGGGGCGGCAGTCGCCCTGGCTGTTGCCCGTGAACTGGTGCTCTATATGCGTCGACCAGGCGGACAGTCGCAGTTCAGTGCCGGACTGAAGGTTCCTGCGAACGCAACACCGCGCTTGCGCTCGCTGATAGCCGACATCATCGACGACCCCAGTGGGGACCTCAGCGGTCCGGCGCTGGCTAAACGGGCCGCCATGAGTGAAAGAACGCTGTCGCGGATGTTCCGCAAGGAAACAGGCCATCCACCGGGCTACTTCATCGAAACCGCTCGCGTCGACCGGGCCAAGCTATTGCTCGAAACATCGGAATGGCCACTGGCGAGAATTGCCGATCGCGCCGGTTTCGGCAGCCTGGACGCCCTGCACAGGGCTTTTCTCAAACGTGTCGGCGCAACGCCAGGCTTTTATCGTGAGAGATTTGGAGCACAACGCGCTGACCGGGACCAACCCGACTGAGGCTCTAGCCCTGGGCACCATTGCGTGAGTAGCGGTACAGCGACACGCAGTAAAGCACCAACGCCACTCCCGCCAACGCACCGCCGACCACGCCGATACAGGAAAACCCGAGCTGGCGCCCCACCCAGCTCCCGACCAGGGCCCCGCCGCCGATACCGATATTGTAGATCCCCGAAAACATCGCCATGGCCACGTCGGTGGCGTCCGGCGCCAGCTCCAGCACCTTGCGCTGCAGCGACAGGCCAAAGCCCATGATGGCGATACCCCAGAAGATGCTCAGCACGCTCAGTGCCGAAACATTGCCACTCAAGGGCAACAGCAGGAGCAGGCAAACAGTCAGCAACGAGGTCACCACCAATAGAAACGGCTGCGGGTGTTGCCGATTGAACCTGCTGAACAGCCACGAGCCCAGGACTCCGGCACCACCGAACAGCAACAGGATCAGGGTGACCACCTCGCCGCTCATGCCCGCCACGGTCTTGATGAACGGTTCGACGTAGCTGTAGGCGGTGAACTGTGCGGTGATCACAGCCGCCGTCAGGCAGTAGACCGCCACCAGTGCCGGGCGCTTGAACAACACCGGCAGGCTTCTCAATGAGCCGGAGTTCTGGCTCGGCAGCAGCGGCAGGGTTTTCCCGAGCCAGAGCACCAGGCCGCCGGCCAATACGGCAATCACCAGGAAAGTGGTGCGCCAGCCCATGGCTTCGCCCAGCAACCGACCCAGCGGAATCCCCAGCACCATCGCCATGGACGTACCGGTCGACAGCAGGCCCAGCGCCTGTACCTGCTTGCCCGGTGGCGCCACCCGCACCGCCAGGGACGCAGTGATGGACCAGAACAGCGCATGGGCCAGGGCAATACCGATCCGGCTCACCAGCAGAATGCCGAAGCTGCTGGCGATGCTCGACAGCACATGGCTGGCAATGAACAACCCGAACAACACGATCAGCAACTTGCGTCGCTCGACGTTACGGGTCAACAGCATCATCGGCAGCGAGGTCAGGGACACCACCCAGGCGTAAATCGTCAGCATCAAGCCGACCTGGGCGCTCGACATGTCGAAGCTCTCGCCGATGGCACTCAACAGTCCCACCGGCACGAACTCGGTGGTATTGAAGACAAAGGCAGCCAGGGCCAACGCGATCACCTGTTGCCAGTTGCCCGTGTGTTCAGTTGCTGGGGTGGTCATTTGCAAATCCGTCTTACGCTATCGAGGATCGGGCCATCGACGGCTCTGGGGCCGGATGTCCGAAGAAAAAGCAGGTGAAAGTGAAATGGGTGACTCACAGGATGCAAGTGTCGCTCCCCGGGGCAGCCCGACTGTTGGAAAATGGCCAGCCCGCTCAAGTCACGTTGAAACATAGCAGGTGTGGCGCCCTGCAGATATGACAGGGGAAACAACGGTCAGCCGCCTCACGCATACCAGGCATTGAGCAGCAACAGTTCTACAACGGCCACACACGCCGCGAAAATCAGGAATCCCGGCGAAAACACGCGTTTTCGCCGATGGCTTGCAGCGTCCGGCAGATTCAGAATCCCGGCGATCAGATCAAGTAGCTCGCTCATGTGCATCCATAGCGCGAGTTCCTCCTGTTTTCAGTGCAGCGTCGCCGCGCGACGACTCTGGCCGATCCGGATACGGTCCAGTGCACGATTCAAGGCGTCCAAGGCATTGAGGAGCGCCTGGGCCTCTGCTTCCCGACCATCACCCCAAAGGCGTTCCGCCATTTTGTTCAGGGCCTGGATCGACTTTTCGATATCGGCCGCTGTCGCTGCCGAGCTACCTGCCAGCTGTGTCTTGGGCATTTTTCGAACTTCGATTGAGGAGGGATGGAGTTTTTTACCATGTCGGGCCCGCCACTGAAAGCAAGACACGTTTGTCTTCCTGGCGCCCCGAAAGACATCTCTCGCCACGGCGGCTTCACAAGCAGCCGTTCGCCGCCAGGCTGCGATGCGTTCGTGGCTATCGTCAGGAAACGCACCCAGCCCCCCAGCCAGCATGGGTAACCGCGGGAACGACACCAGGTAATTGGCCATGTTGAAGAAACCGAGGAATCTCACTTGCGACGAGAACCAGCAGACCAGCCCAAGCCAGACCAGCATGAACGCCTGCAACGCGAGATACTTTTCATGGAACCAGGCGGTTTTCCTGAGAAAGTCCAACCGTCCGTGGTCAACGAAATAATCCTCCGCCCTGGCGATGACCGGCAGCCAACGGTGCGGCTCGCTGTCGAGCGCAATGTCGCTGTAGAAAATGCCAAGGCTGGTCAGCCAGGACACAAGCAAACAGCCGCCTCACCCGCACAACCGTATTCCTGTCGCCATTCGTGGACTCTTTTTTCCTCATTTTTCAGACACCCGCGCATTTCTCTGCGACAGTCCGGCATAGAGAGAACACAGCCCTCGCTGCCTGAAAAAATGTATTAGGGGTCCAGGGCCGGACACTCAAGGCCTGGCAGGTCGGAAAACGAACGCCGCCGCCCCCCAGAGCAACCCGAGCAACGCCGCACAGCCGGAAGCCGACAGCACGCCCAGCTTGGCAATCCCCAGCAGGCTCTGGTCGGTGTAGGCCAGGCCGGCAATGAAGATGGACATGGTGAAACCGATACCGGCCAGCAGGCCGATCAGCACCACGCCACGCCACTCCACGCCTTCCGGCAGTTGGCAAAGCCGTGTCTTGACCAGCACCAGGCAGGACACCGCCACGCCCACCGGCTTGCCCAGGACCAGGGCCAGAAACACGCCGATCATGACCGCCCGGGTGGAGCCGGAATCCAGCGACAGATGGCCAATCTCGACCCCGGCGTTGGCCAGGGCGAACAGCGGCATGATGCCGTAGGCCACCCAGGGATGCAGGGCAACCTGCACGCGCTTGACCGGTGCCAGCAGTTCACGGTGGGCCTGGCGAATCCGATTGAGCGGCTGGTGTACCGCATCGTGATCCGGGCGTTCGCTGACATGCACGACCAACTCGCGAATGGCGTTGCTGAGAGTCGCCAGCGGACGCTCCGTGGCAGGTCGGGAATAGACCGGCGTCATCAGCCCCAGCACCACCCCGGCCAGGGTCGGATGCACGCCCAGGATGGCAAAGCCCGCCCAGAGAACGGCCCCCGGAATCAGATACAACCAGGCATTGGCGATCCCCATTCGCTGGAACAGCAGCACCGCCAGGATCCCCGCCACCGCCACCACGGCGCCCAGCGGATTCAGTGAACTGGTGTAGAACAGGGCGATGATCAGTACGGCCACGATGTCGTCGATGATCGCCAGGGCGAGCAGGAACACCCGGACCCCGGAAGGAATCGTTTTCCCGAGAAGCGCGAGCACCCCGACGGCGAAAGCGATGTCCGTCGCCGTGGGCACGGCCCAACCGCTGATGGACTCATGCCCGGCGTTGAAGAACACATAGACCAGAGCCGGCACTGCCACCCCGCCCAGGGCCGCCATGACCGGCAGTGTCGCCATACGCATGTTGGACAGCGAGCCGTCCTTCATTTCAGAGCGGATCTCCATCCCGACCACCAGGAAGAAGATCGTCATGAGCCCGTCATTGACCAGATAGTGCAAGGTCGCTCCAGCGGAAAAACCGCCCAATGAAATGCTCAGGCGAGCATGCCAGAAGGCCTCATAGCCGACAGTTGTCGGCAGGTTGGCCCAGAGCAAGGCAGCGATGGCGGCAATGAGCAGCACGATGCCGCTGACGGCTTCGATATGACTGAAACGCTCAATGGCGGCCAGCGCCTGATGGGTGAGTCGCTGAACTCGAGGGATAGAGTGGGATGCGGGTGTGTTGGGTGCGGGCATGAGCCATCCTCACCAGCGGCCCGACCGGCGTAAGTCTTTAACCTGCGCCTTTCGATTGAAAGCCACACCCCCGTATATCCTAGGGTGAATGCCAATGTCGCTGCAACCCAATCAAGCCGATGAGCCAGGTCCGCCGCTGCGAACCGATCGGCAAGGGCCCGCTACCCCTCGATACCCGAGGCCCAGCCAGGCCCCCCGCACGGTAGCCAGACCTTCAGAGCAGGATCTCGACATCTGCCGTAGGGAAAGCGACACAGGAATAGATCCAGCCGAAGTCCCGATCGGACTTGCGCAGATGGGCCTCCTGGGGATTGAACACCGTGCCGCGCAGCAGCTTGACCCGGCACAGGCTGCACTCGCCGGAACGGCAGGCGTTTTCAGTGCCGTAGCCGTTGCGTTCCAGTGCGTTGAGCAAGGGCTCGCCAACACGGCTGCGGAATTGACCACGCCCACTGACGGTCACGGTGACCTCATCGTCCAGTGAAACCCCTTCAGGCCATCCCGCCTGCTCGTCCGGTGCCTTGGGCGCGCCGTTGGCCTCGACGCGAATACGTCGACGCTTGGCGCCCAATGCCGTGAGCAGCTCGATGCAACTGTCGTTGAACGGCGTCGGACCGCACACGTAGAACATCTTGTCGCCAATCTCGCCGAGCAGTTGCTGCAGCAGTGGCTGCGTCAGGCGACCGGCATGGCCCCGGTAGCCGGCCGGAGGACGCGAGATCACTTCGCTCAGGGTGAAGTTCGCATGGCGATCGGCCAGGCCACGGAATTCGTCATCGAAGATCACGTCATCGACGTAGCTGTTCACATAGATCAGGTGGAAACGGTACGGCAGGCCACGTTCGAGGATGTCCAGCAGGATGCTGCGCGCCGGCGCGCCACCCGAGCCGCCGGCGAGGAACACCAGGTCATCGCCATGGAACAGCGGATTGTGGTGAAAGCTGCCCATGGGACCGGAACTGAGCAGGCGTTGACCCGCCACGACCTTGTCGAGCAGGTGATTGGACACGAAACCGCCTGTGGCCCGCTTCACCGTCAGGTCGTAATGGGAACGCTGCGAGGGTGAGGAGGACATGGCATAGGGACGAGCGGTGGCGACGCCATCGATGTCGACGAACAGGTTGATGTACTGCCCGGCCTGGAACGGCGGCAGCACGCCGCGGTCCACGGCGACCAGGCGCAGAGTGCGGGTGCTGGCGGTCTCGTCGATGATCTGCGCAACCTCCAGCTCCAGCCGCTTGGGGTGCAACCGCACCACGGTACTGGCGACCTCGCCGCTGATTTCACGAAAGTCGCTGCCCGTCTGTTCCAGTGCCTCCTTGACTTGCCAGGCTTCACGAAAGCCCGCGACGGCATTCAACAGGTTCTGCTCAGACATGCTCCACCTCCTTGCTGTTCAACTGCTTGAGCACCGCCCTGGCGGTGGATTCGCCCGCCATGTAGGTCGGCTGGAAGCCGCCCATGGTGGTCCATGAGCCGGCAATGTAGAGACCGGGCACACCGTCCAGGCGCTCGCGCAGCAAGGCCGAGTCCTGTGCGCTCTGCTGGAACCCGTAGATGGCACCGCCAGGCGTGTTGAGGTAGCGCATCATGGTCAGCGGTGTGGCGACTTCGACCTCCTCGATGTACTCGCGCACCTTCGGGTAGACCCTCTCGATCAGCCCGATGAGCTGCTCGGCGAACGCATACTTGGTCTGCGCGTAGTGCTGCGGCGACACGGCCTTCCAGGGCTCGGCATACTGCAGGCAGACCAGCACCACCTGGCTCTTGCCGGGAGGCGCGGCGTCGGGGTCCTCGAGGTTGTAGCAGGTCAGCATGCCGCCCAGAGGCGGCTCCAGGCTGCCCATGCGCTGGAAGATCTGCTCTTCATCCATGGTCTCGTAGATGAAACTGGACGCCTGGGTGACGCCCAGCTCCTTCGGGGTGCAGTCCAGGCCCAGGTAGATGACGAAAGCCGAGGTGCCCATGCGCCGCGATTTGAAGTCCTGCCGGACCTGGAGCGGTGGCTGCTCAAGGTCCAGCAGCTCGTTGAAGGTGGTCAGCGGGCTGGCATTGGACACCACGGCGTCACAGGAAACGCTTTCGCCCCCCTCCAGACGGACACCGCTGACGCGGCCATCGCGGGTATGAATCCTCTCAGCACCACAGTTGAAACGAACCTCGCCGCCGGCTTCGAGAAACGACTCCACCAAGGCACTGGACAGCGCCTGGGAACCGCCCTTGACATGCCAGGGCTTGAACGCCGCATAGGCATAGAGCATCGCCGCCAGGTCGGGGAATGGCAATTGGCCAGGAGGCACGCCAAGGTAGAGCCAATAGGTGGCCACCACCCGCTTCAGCCTGGTGTCGCTGAAGAATTCATCCAGCACCTCCCGCACCGAACGAAAGCCGTACTTCACGAAATGGGGGCACATCGACTCGAGCATCGCCTGACTGTTGCCGCGGCGTGCCTGCGGCAGGGTCATGAAGCTTTCCAGGGTGATCTTCTCGCACAGCGTCAGGAAATCCGCGATCGCCTGGGACTCTGCCGGAAACAGCCCCTGCAGGGTATCGCGCACACCCGACCAACTGGCCGGCAGCGTCACGTCGATCTCTCCCGGTACCACCAGGCGGTACAGCGCCTGCTCCTGGACGAACTCGACCTTGTCCAGCACACCGAGCTTGTCGAACAGCTTGCGCATGATGAACGGCTTGTCCGCTGTGCCCAGGCCGCTGAGCTGGTGCAGCGCCACCTCGAACTCGAAGTCGCCGCGCACGAAGGAGGTGGCGCAACCTCCCGGGATATTGTGCCGTTCCAACAGCAGGGTTCGACAGCCACCTCGCTGCAAGGCGGTCGCGGCGGTCAGTCCGGCGTTGCCGGCACCGATCACTACGGCGTCATAGTGCTTCATGCTCTTCCCCTTAACTTATCAGCGCTAAGATCACGATAAAAAAATACCCCGGGTGGGTGTGCCTTCGTTCGTATGAACAAGCGACGTCGGCGTTCTTCTGGCGCACAGGCTACGAAGCAATCTTATCACTGTCAAGATACTTCCCCATGTTAAGATCCAGGCTGCTCCGTGCCCTCCAACCCCCTGCCGTCGAGACCGACCACGCATGACCAAGACCTCAGCCCGCCCACGCGAGACCTACCATGTGGGCAACCTGGCGCCGCAACTGCTCGACGCAGCCCGGCAGATGCTCGAGGAGGTGGGACCGACCAAATTGTCGTTGCGGGCCGTGTCGGAACGGGTCGGGGTCAGCTCCACAGCGGCCTACCACCACTACGCGAACCGCGCGGAACTCATCGGCCATCTGGCCGCACAGGGCTTTCGCGAGTTGGCCAAGGCGCTGCTGATCAGAGATGCCCACAGCGAGGGCGTGCAGAAGCTGCGTAACGCGAGCCTGGCCTACTTCAGCTTCGCCCGCGCCAACCCGGCCCTGTATCAGTTGATGTTCGGGCCGGAATTCGCCAATGGCGAGATGATCGCGCAGCTCAAGGTGGCGCGCGAAGAAGCATTCGGCGAACTCAAGCGCATCATCGCCGAGATACTGGGGCTGGATATGCAGCATGCGCACGTGCGACGGGCCGCCCTTGCCGGCTGGTCCTATACCCACGGCCTGGCGTCGCTGGTGATCCACAACGTGCTGCACTTCCCGGCCGGGACCACCGACGAGCGTTTCGTCGACAGCACCCTGCAAGGCTTTGCGCAGTTGTTCAAGGTCGAGGGCCGAAACTGATGCTCAGGCCGCGGACACCATCCTCTTGAGCGGCGACCTCTCGCAAGCACTGAAGAAACCGACGGAGCCGAAAGTGGAGCAATGTGCCGTCCAACAGCCGATACATTCAACTGGGCTCCCAGTACCGCCACCACACCGATGACTACCAGAGCCATGGCATCGCGCTGCAGGACTCCGGCGAAGTGCTGCCCGGCCTCGACCTGCCAGGCGGCTACACCGATGTGCGGATCGACGGAGAGGATGGAGACCGGGCACGCCAGTACGTGCCCAAGCACAGAGTCCATGGCATGCTGACCTACCGCCTGCCCGGCCTGCCCCGAAGCCCTCGCCCGCTCAGCCGGGCGTCACACCAGTTCCTCCTCGATCCACCCGCGAATCAGGCTCCAGACCATGGTCAGGTTCAAGGTCGGTTCGCATTCGGTCATCAGCATCGCCACCTGCAGCACCGAGCGCGGGTCCCGCGTATCGGTGTCCAGCTCCTTCGTCAACCGCACCCAGTGGCCCCACAGGCGCATTTCACCGTCCTGGCCGACCGTCGGCCAGCGGCCCTTGCGGTACGGTATGCCCAGCATCGTACGGCGAATCGCGACCTCCTTGGGCGACAACCCGAACAGCTCGAGAATCATCGGCGAACTGGCCCCCAGGCGGATCGCCCGGCTGATCTGTTCCTCCTCGTCACTGTCCCGGGTGCGCGAGAGCAGCCGCTGGACGACGTCACCGTCGACCAGCACCTTGAACCACGGCACCGGCGAGTTCACCAGAGCGCCCATGCAGCGAGGGTCGATCAGGGTCTGCAGGTCCTTCTCCTCAAACCCCATGGCCAGGCAATTACGCAACTGGCCATTCTTGATGTTGTTCATGATTTGAAAGGCGACAGCCAGATTCAACGGGTGCATATAAACCTCTACCATTCCATGGTCGGATGATGGCCCGGGTGGGGCCAGCCTGCTTCATGCCACAGAGTCCGCTGGGCCGGGGGCGTGTTCGTCGCGACGGGCAAACTCGACGCTGAGGATCTCGACACCCGCCCAGCCCTCCACGTGGCTGGCCAGTTCGAACAGAAAACCGTCGCGCCGCAATGATGCGTGGTTGATCCTGAGCAGCACCATGCAGGTCTGGTCAGCACTGGTATCGGAACTCAAATCCATTTGTGTGTACTCCCTGTGATCGCTATCGCAGCCGGCTGCGACGGACTGATGGTTGAGCAGTTACGGTGAACTTTCCTCAGGCCACTCGCGAATCCCCTGGGGCGATTCAGAGCGCCATCCTTCCCCGCACTGCCCGATTTTGTGATGCCCCTAATTATGTAGTCGCTGCGTGCAAGGCTATCTGTAAGACAAGGCGTCCTTCCTGCGGGAAAAAGCGGGCGTCATTCGTGAGGTGTTGACGGTGGGGAGCTGTTCGCATTCAAAAGCAGGCCTGCAAGCGCCCCATCGGGGACGCTCACAAGAAAGTTCAGAACGCCGCCTCGTAGACCGCCAGGGCATCGGCCGGCCCGACGTCACGGGGATTGTTCACCAGCAACCGTTGTTGCTGCATCGCATCCTCGGCCAGTTGCCCAAGGCACTCGCGCGGCACGTCCACATCACGCAACCGGGTGGGTAGGCCGCACCGTGGCGCCAACTGCGCCAACTCCTCGATGAACTGCTCGCAGCGGGCCTGCTGATCACCGGCCTGCAGCCGTTCGCCGAGCAGCAACGGCGCCAGTTCGGCGTAGTCGGCGAAGGCTTCGGCACGGTTGAAGCGCATCACGTGCGGCAACACCAGGGAATTGGCCAGCCCATGGGGCACGTGGAACTGCGCGCCCAGCGGATAGGCCAGCGCATGCACGGCCGCCACCGGTGCGTTGGCAAACGCCTGCCCGGCCAGGCAGGCGCCCAGCAGCATGGCCTGGCGAGCCGCGAGGTCGCCCCCCTGGTGTACGGCCTGGTCGAGGTTCGCGGCCAGCAGACGCAACGCCTCACGGGCCAGCAGGCTCGACAGCGGGTTGCGCCTGATCCTGCTGGTGTAGGCCTCGATGGCATGGACCATGGCATCGATACCGGTGGCCGCGGTGATCGCCGGCGGCAGGCCGAGGGTGAGCCGGGCATCGAGCAGGGCCAGGTCCGGCAGCAGTATCGGGGACACCACCCCCATCTTGCTGGCCTGCCCGGTGGTGATCACCGCGATGGGCGTGACCTCCGAACCGGTGCCCGCCGTGGTCGGCACCTGGATCAGCGGCAGGGGCC
>NZ_AQOH01000227.1 GCF_000364705.1 Pseudomonas fuscovaginae SE-1
CGGGCCTGGTCGACGCCGTAGATGGCCGGCAGGTCCTGGTCGCATTCGGGGTGAGCCAGCAACGCCACCAGCTTGGCCACGTCCATGGAACTGCCGCCACCGAAACCGACGATCAGCTCGGCACCGATGTGCCGCGCCCGTTCGACAGCGGATGCGACGCAAGTGTCGCTCGGGTCGGCACAGACCTCGCTGAAGATCGCCACGCCCAGCCGGGCCTGGGTGAATGCCGGCAACAGGTCATCGAGCAGGCCCAGGCGGATGATGCCGGGGTCGGTGACGATCAGCACCCGACGGGCGCCGCGCTGCTGACACAGTTGTGCCAGGCGGGCGGCCGCGCCCGGTTCGCAGAGCAGGTGTGGCGTGGTAACGAAACTGAAAGGCTGCATGTCCCTGTCCCTCTTGTTCTTGTATTCGTGGCACGCGCCGGCGCGCGGCCTGCGCGAACGGCGTCATGGGAAACCGGCTAAAAGGCGAAGTGTTCCTCGCTCATCACCATCAGGCACGGCGCGCCGCCCAGCAGCGCCTCGCGATGGGCACCGGCACGGGGCAGCAGGCGCCGCCAGTAGAACGCCGCCGCCTGCAGCTTGGCCTGGTAGAACGCACGATCCTCCGTACCCCGGGCAAGGGCCGCAGCGGCACACACCGCCGCCCGCAGCCACAACGCCGCCAACAGCACGTAGCCAGAATAGGCGAGGAAATCCACCGACACCGCGCCGATCTCCTGGGGATCATGGCGACAGACATCCAACACGTGCTGGCCCAGGGAGCGCCATTGCTCCAGGCGCTGGCCGACCACCCGGGCCATTTCGACCAGGGCGGGTTCGCGGCAGGCCGCCACTTCGTCAAGCCAATCCCGGATCAGCCCCTGCAACTGCTCGCCGCCGTCGGCCAGCAGCTTGCGCCGGATCAGGTCCAGCGCCTGAATGCCGTTGGTGCCTTCGTACAGTTGAGTGATGCGGCTGTCGCGCATCAACTGCTCCATGCCCCACTCGCGGATATAGCCGTGCCCGCCATGGACCTGCACCGCCAGGCTGGAGACCTCCTGGCCGACGTCGGTGAGGAAGGCCTTGACGATGGGAATCAGCAACGCGGCCCGGCGGCCGGCAGCATCGCGGGCCCGTGGGTCCGGATCGCCGTGTTCCAGATCGAGTTCACGGGCCGTGTACGCCGCCAGCAGGCGACAGCCCTCGACCAGGGTCTTCTGGGTCAGCAGCATGCGGCGCACATCGGGGTGGCAGATGATCGGATCGGCGGCGCGCTCCGGTGCCACCGGCCCGCCGAGGCTGCGCGACTG
>NZ_AQOH01000228.1 GCF_000364705.1 Pseudomonas fuscovaginae SE-1
GTTCACGGGCATAGGCCAGGGCGCCCTGGAACGCCGCCTCGGCAATGCCCAGACCCTGCAACCCGACCTGAAAGCGCGCGTCGTTCATCATGGTGAACATGCACGCCAGGCCCTGGTTGGCCTCCCCCACCAGCCAGCCACGGGCGTCATCGAAGTGCATGACGCAGGTCGCCGCGCCCTTGATCCCCATCTTGTGCTCCAGGGCGCCGCACTCGACGGCATTGCGCGGCCCCGGGGCACCGTCGGCATCGGGCTCGAACTTCGGCACCAGGAACAGGCTGATCCCACGGACGCCGGCAGGCGCATCCGGCAGCCGGGCCAGCACCAGGTGCACGATGTTCTCGCTCAGGTCCTGGTCGCCCCCGCTGATGAAGATCTTGCTGCCGCTGATGCGGTAGCTGCCATCGGGCTCGGGACGGGCCCGCGTGCGCAGCAGCGCCAGGTCGGTGCCGGCCTGCGGCTCGGTCAGGCACATGGTGCCCGTCCACTGCCCGCTGACCAGCTTGCCCAGGTAGTCGCGCTTGAGCGCGTCGCTGCCGTGGCGATACAGGGCCAGCACCGCGCTTTCGGTCAGGCCGGAGTAGATGCGAAACGACAGCGAGGCGCCCATGATCATTTCAAGGAAACTGGCCGAGACCATCTGCGGCAGGCCCTGGCCCTCGTACTCGACAGGGCCGGTCATGCTGGCCCAGCCCTGTTCGACGTACTGCCGGTAAGCCTGGACAAAGCCCTCCGGCGTCCGTACCCGGCCCTGTTCCAGGCGGCAGCCCTGCTCGTCGCCCTGGCGGTTGAGGGGCGCGACCACCTCGCGGGCAAAGCGCGCGCCCTGTTCGAGAATGCCGTCGATCGTCTCGCCATCCAGGCCATGGCCGAGGCGGTGGCAGTGCTGCGCCACGTCGAACACCTCATGCAGCACGAAACGCATGTCACGCAGCGGGGCACGGTAGTTCATGCCTGGCCCTCCCGCACGTCTGCCAGGCGCCGGTTGTCGGCCACCAGCCGCAGGATCAGGCCGGCGGGTCGCCAATGTTCACCGAACAGCCCCTGCAGGCGCTCCAGCCGTGCCAGGATCAAGCCCAAACCCTGCTCGTCGGCCCAGTGCATCGGGCCGCCGGTGGCCTGCGGAAAACCGTAGCCGAACAGGTACACACGGTCGATGTCATGGCTGCTGGCGGCCATGTTCTCCTCCAGAATCTTCGCTCCCTCGTTGACCAGCGCCAGCAGGCAGCGCTCGAGAATCTCCGCGTCGTCGACCTCGCGCCGACGCATCCCCAGGTCCCTGGAAACCTGGATCACCAGTTCGTCGACTTCCGGGTCGTGCAAGGCCTCGCGGCTGCCCGCCGCATAGCGGTAGTAGCCCTTGCCCACCTTCTGCCCGAAGCGCTCACGGGCACACAGCGCGTTGTCGACCTGCACCAGCGGCGCGTCCATGCCCTGCCCGGCCAATTGGCGGGCACGCCATTGCAGGTCATTGCCGACCACGTCGTACATGCGAAACGGCCCCATGGCAAAACCGAACCCCTGCAAGGCTTCGTCCACCTGTCGTGGCAAGGCCCCTTCCAACAGCAGCTTGCGGGCTTCGGCAACATAAGTGGCGAGCATGCGGTTGCCGATGAAGCCCGGGCAGTTGCCCGCCACCACCACTTCCTTGCCCATGCGCCGCCCCAGGGCCTGCGCGGTGTCGAGCACGGCGGGCGACGTCGCGGCGCCGCGCACCACTTCCAGCAGCTTCATGACATGGGCCGGACTGAAGAAGTGCAGGCCCAGCACCTGCGCGGGGCGTTGGGTCACGGCAGCGATCGCATCGATGTCCAGCGCCGAGGTGTTGCTGGCCAGAATGGCCTCGGGCTTGAGGGTGGCGTCCAGGGTCCGGAAGATCTCCTGTTTAAGCGCCAGGTTCTCGTACACCGCCTCGATCACCAGGTCGACCTGGGCCAGCTCGGCATAACCCGACACCCGACGCACCCGCGCCAGGCAAGCATCGGCCTCCTCGCCGGTCAAACGGCCTTTGTCCACCTGCTGGCGCCAAGTCTGGGCAAGCATCGCCAGGCCCGCCTCGGTGGCTTTCGGATCGTTATCCAGCCACAGCACGGGCAGCCCCGCCCGGGCCAGGCTGATGACGATTCCGCGGCCCATGGTCCCGGCGCCGATGACGGCGGTCTGCTGAACGTTGTAGGGGTTGCTCACTCGCGGCGCTCCTGAATCGATGAACGAAGGGATTGCCGCAACCCTAGTCAGGGCCCTAGTATTTTTGAAATTTTAATTTTGCATCCCATGTATTTCAGCCATGAATATATCGACCTTCGATCTCAATCTGCTGCGGGTACTGGACATGCTCCTGCGCGAGCAGAACGTCTCGCGCGCCGCCGAACGCCTGGCCCTCACCCAGCCCACCGTGAGCAACGCCCTGGCACGCCTGCGCGACCTGCTGGGCGATCCGCTGCTGGTCCGGGTCGGCCGGCACATGCGCCCGACGCCGCGCGCCCTGGCGCTGGAGGGACCGATTCGCGCCGCGCTGCAACAGATCGAACAGACCCTGGGCGGCGACAACAGCTTCGACCCCAGCCGCAGTCACCGGCAGTTGCGCATCGCCCTGACCGACTACGCCGAACAACTGTGCATGTCCGCCCTGCTCGCGACCTTGCAGACACAGGCGCCGCATCTGCGGCTCGATGTCGTGCATCTGCCTCCGAGCCTGCCGGTCGAGGCCCTCGATCGCGGCGAACTGGACCTGGTGCTGGGGCGCTTCGATGAGTCGCCAGCACGGTTCGAACGCCGCCACTGGCGCAACGAAACCCTGCGCATCGCCGTGCGCAAACAGCATCCGGTGGTCAACGGCACGCTCGACCTGAACACCTTCCTCGGTTTGCGCCACTTGTGGGTGCACGGCGGACAGACCCGTGGCATGGTCGATCAGTGGCTGGCCGAACAGGGCCTGTCGCGGCGCATCGTCTACACCACGCCCAACTACCTGCAGGCCGCGCACCTGGCGGCGGACTCGGACCTGTGCGTGGTGCTGCCGACATCGCTCGCCACGCATTTCGCGCAATTGCTGCCGCTACAGTTGTTCGAGCTGCCGTTCGCCCTGGAGCCGTTCGAAATGGAACTGGTCTACCTCGCGCATCGCCAGCACGACCCGGCGCTGGCCTGGCTGGTGGAACGGATCATGGACATCCGCGCGGCCTGAACCCTGACGGGAACCGGCCACTGTCGCGCAATCATACGATGACTTCTCCGCCGCTCTCTCGTCTGAAAGCGGCCCGCACCCCGTGCGCCCAGCGGCCCACGAAATCTACGGTTACACATAGCCCGCCCTTTTATAACGGGGCGGTCTACTCCGGACGAGGACGGCCCTGAGGCAAACACCTCGCCCCCTCAATCGAGATAAAAGGCACTAGCTTTCGGTTAAGTTGTACGATAACTTACCTCCACAGAGACTCCTTCCACCCTAGTGCCACTGGATACCTACAACAATGACTCCACAAGAACTGAAATCCATCCTTTCCCACGGCCTGCTGTCCTTCCCTGTGACCGACTTCAATGCCCAGGGCGACTTCAACGCCGCGGGTTACATCAAGCGCCTGGAATGGCTCGCCCCTTACGGCGCCAGCGCCCTGTTCGCCGCCGGTGGCACCGGTGAATTCTTCTCCCTGGCTGCCAGCGAATACAGCCAGGTGATCAAGACCGCCGTCGACACCTGCGCCAAGTCGGTCCCGATTCTCGCCGGTGTTGGTGGTTCGACCCGCCAGGCCATCGAATACGCTCAGGAAGCCGAGCGCCTG
>NZ_AQOH01000229.1 GCF_000364705.1 Pseudomonas fuscovaginae SE-1
CTGCCCGAACCTGATCGGCTACAAGGACGGCCTGGGCGACATCGAGCTGATGGTGTCGATCCGTCGCCGCCTGGGCGACCGCTTCAGCTACCTGGGTGGCCTGCCGACCGCCGAAGTCTATGCGGCTGCCTACAAGGCCCTGGGCGTACCGGTCTACTCGTCGGCGGTGTTCAACTTCGTGCCGAAAACCGCGATGGACTTCTACAACGCCATTGCCCGTGACGACCACGCCACCGTTGGCAAACTGATCGACGACTTCTTCCTGCCGTACCTGGACATCCGTAACCGCAAGGCCGGCTACGCCGTGAGCATCGTCAAGGCCGGGGCGAAGATCGCCGGTTACGACGCAGGCCCGGTGCGTACCCCGCTGACCGACCTGACCGAACAGGAATACGAAGCCCTGGCGGCCCTGATGGACAAGATGGGTCCGCAATAAGCGCGACCCCGCGGACTGCCACAGCCGCACACGGAGCCGGGTTAACCGCCGGCTCCGTTCACAATTCGTTAGCCCGCACAAAAATAACTAGTGGGAGTACAAGGCATGCAAGCGACTAAAAAGACGCATGTGCGCTACCTGATTCTGCTCATGCTGTTCCTGGTGACCACGATCAACTATGCAGACCGGGCCACCATCGCCATTGCCGGTTCCAGCCTGCAGAAAGACCTGGGCATCGACGCTGTCACCCTCGGCTACATCTTCTCCGCCTTCGGCTGGGCCTACGTGGCTGGCCAGATCCCTGGCGGCTGGCTGCTCGACCGCTTCGGTTCGAAAAACGTCTACGCCTTCAGTATCTTCAGCTGGTCGCTGTTCACCATGCTGCAGGGCTTCGTCGGCGGCATGCCGGTGGCCTGGTCGGTGGTGACCCTGTTCACCCTGCGCTTCCTGGTCGGTTTCGCCGAAGCCCCGTCGTTCCCGGGTAACGCCCGGATCGTCGCGGCCTGGTTCCCGGCAGCGGAACGCGGTACCGCCTCGGCGATCTTCAACTCGGCGCAATACTTCGCCACCGCGTTGTTCGCACCGATCATGGGCTGGATCGTCTACACCTTCGGCTGGGAACACGTGTTCATCGTCATGGGCGTGTTCGGCATCGTGTTCTCGGGCATCTGGATGAAGACCATCTACAACCCGAAACAACACCCGCGCATCAGCCAGAGTGAACTCGAGCACATCGAGCAGAACGGCGGCCTGGTGGACATGGACCAGAAGCGCGTCAACGACGGTCCGAAGTGGAACTACATCAAGCAACTGCTGACCAGCCGCATGCTGCTGGGCGTGTACCTGGGCCAGTACTGCATCAACGCCATCACCTACTTCTTCCTGACCTGGTTCCCGGTGTACCTGGTGCAGGAACGCGGCATGACCATCCTCAAGGCCGGCTTCATCGCCTCCTTGCCGGCCATCTGCGGCTTCATCGGTGGCGTGCTCGGTGGTGTAATCTCGGACTGGCTGCTGCGTCGTGGCAACTCGCTGACCTTCTCGCGCAAACTGCCGATCGTCTGCGGCCTGTTGCTGTCGACCACCATGGTCTTCTGCAACTACGTCGAGGCGGAATGGGTGGTGGTCGGCTTCATGACCCTGGCATTCTTCGGTAAAGGCATTGGTGCACTGGGCTGGGCGGTCGTCGCCGACACCTCGCCCAAGCAGATCGCCGGTCTGTCCGGTGGCCTGTTCAACACCTTCGGCAACATCGCCTCGATCACCACGCCGATCGTCATCGGCTACATCATCAGCGCCACCGGTTCGTTCAAGTGGGCCCTGGTGTATGTCGGTGCCAACGCCCTGGTCGCGGTGCTCAGCTACCTGGTCATCGTCGGCCCGATCAAACGGATCGAATTGCGTGACGGCCCAAAGGATGAATCGGCAACGGATGCCAACCCCACGATCCAGGTCGCGGGTGCGCGTCACTGAGTAAGAACCCGTTCATGCCCGGCAGCCGCCGGGCATGAGCGCAGTACAAAGCCTGAGAATCCATAAGAAAGGCACGACCATGCAGTTGATCGAACATTCAGACTCGCCCCGCTACGTCCGCCTGCACGAAGACGACAATGTCGTGGTGGTGGTCAATGACGGCGGCCTCGGTGAAGGCGCCCGCTTCTCCGACGGCCTGACGCTGGTGGAAGCCGTACCGCAGAGCCACAAGGTCGCCACCGTGCTCATCGCCAAGGGCGAACCGGTTCGCCGCTACGGCCAGATCATCGGCTACGCCCTGGAAGACCTGCGCCAAGGCAGTTGGGTCCAGGAAAGCCAACTGGCCATGCCGTCCGCCCCCGAGCTGGACAGCCTGCCACGCTGCGATGCCGTGCCTGATGCCCTGCCCCCGCTGGAAGGCTTCACCTTCGAAGGCTACCGCAACGCCGACGGCACCGTCGGTACCCGCAACATCCTCGGCATCACCACCACCGTGCAATGCGTGACCGGCGTGCTCGAACACGCGGTCAAGCGCATCAAGGCCGAGCTGCTGCCCAAATACCCCAACGTCGATGACGTGGTCGCCCTCACCCACAGCTACGGCTGCGGCGTGGCGATCAACGCCCGCGACGCCTACATCCCGATCCGTACCGTGCGCAACCTGGCGCGCAACCCCAACCTGGGCGGCGAAGCGCTGGTCATCAGCCTCGGCTGCGAGAAGCTGCAGGCCGGCCAGGTGATGCACGACAACGATCCATCGGTCGACCTCAGCGAGCCGTGGCTGTATCGCCTGCAGGACTCGAGCCTGGGCTTCAGCGAAATGATCGAGCAGATCATGGAGCTGGCCGAAACCCGCCTGAAGAAACTCGACCAGCGCCGCCGTGAAAGCGTGCCGGCCAGCGAACTGATCCTCGGCATGCAGTGCGGCGGCAGCGACGCCTTCTCCGGCATCACCGCCAACCCGGCCCTGGGCTACGCCGCCGACCTGCTGGTACGCGCCGGCGCCACCGTGCTGTTCTCGGAAGTGACCGAAGTGCGCGACGCGATCTACATGCTCACCTCCCGCGCCGAGAACCAGGACGTCGCCGACGCCCTCGTCCGTGAGATGGACTGGTACGACCGCTACCTGCAGCAAGGCGCCGCCGACCGCAGCGCCAACACCACGCCCGGCAACAAGAAAGGCGGCCTGTCGAACATCGTCGAGAAATCCCTCGGCTCGATCGTCAAGTCCGGCAGCGGCGCCATCCAGGGCGTACTCGGCCCGGGCGAGCGCGTCAACCGCAAGGGCCTGATCTTCTGCGCCACCCCGGCCAGCGACTTCGTCTGCGGCACCCTGCAACTGGCCGCCGGCATGAACCTGCACGTGTTCACCACCGGCCGCGGTACCCCGTATGGCCTGGCCATGGCGCCAGTGGTCAAGGTGTGCACCCGCACCGAGCTGGCCGAGCGCTGGCCTGACCTGATCGACATCGACGCCGGGCGCATCGCCACCGGCCGTTCGAGCATCGAGGAACTGGGCTGGGAGCTGTTCCACTACTACCTCGACGTCGCCAGCGGCCGCAAACAGACCTGGGCCGAGCAGCACAAGCTGCACAACGACATCACCCTGTTCAACCCGGCGCCAATCACCTGATGCACCGGGCCGGCTCGTTCTTCGCGATCCCTGTGGGAGCGGGCTTGCCCGCGAACACCGGCAAAGCCGGTGCCCTACACCGCGCCACCTGCTTCGCGGGCACGTCGGGTCGCCGCACCGCCGGCTCCTACAGGGAATCGAGCCAGCCCATTCCATCCGCATTCCTTCACTTCTCTCTAAAAGGAGCATTCCATGCCTGAGATCCTCGGCCACAACTTCATCGCCGGTCAGCGCAGCGCCGCTGGCACCCAGCGTCTGCAGAGCCTGGACGCCACCACCGGCGAGGCCCTGCCCTATCAGTTCGCCCAAGCCACCGAAACCGAAGTGGACCAGGCGGCCAAGGCCGCTGCTGCCGCGTTCGCCGAGTTCCGCCAACTGGCGCCCGCCCGTCGCGCCGAATTCCTCGACGCCATCGCCGCCGAACTGGATGAGCTGGACGACAGCTTCGTCGCCATCGTCTGCCGCGAAACCGCCCTGCCCGCCGCTCGTATCCAGGGCGAGCGCGGCCGTACCAGCGGCCAGATGCGCCTGTTCGCCCAGGTACTGCGCCGTGGCGACTTCCTCGGTGCGCGTATCGACCTGGCCCTGCCTGAGCGTCAGCCCCTGCCACGCGTCGACCTGCGCCAGATGCGCATCGGCGTGGGCCCGGTAGCCGTGTTCGGCGCCAGCAACTTCCCACTGGCCTTCTCCACCGCCGGTGGTGACACCGCCGCGGCCCTGGCGGCCGGTTGCCCAGTCGTGTTCAAGGCCCACAGCGGCCACATGGCGACGGCCGACCTGGTCGGTTGCGCCATCCAGCGTGCCGCTGAGCGTACCGGCATGCCAAAAGGCGTGTTCAACATGGTCTTCGGCGGTGGCGTTGGCGAGTGGCTGGTCAAGCACCCGGCGATCCAGGCCGTTGGTTTCACCGGCTCCCTGAAAGGTGGCGACGCCCTGTGCCGCATGGCCGCCGAGCGTCCACAGCCGATCCCGGTGTTCGCCGAGATGTCCAGCATCAACCCGGTGATCATCCTGCCGGGCGCCCTGGCCAAGCGTGGCGAAGCCATCGCCCGCGAACTGGCAGGCTCCGTCTGCCTGGGTGCCGGCCAGTTCTGCACCAACCCTGGCCTGGTCATCGGCCTGCAATCGCCACAGTACAGCCAACTGCTGGGTGAGCTGGGTCAGCACCTGGACCAGCAAGCCGGTCAGACCCTGCTCAACGCGGGCGGCCTGCGCAGCTACGTCGGCGGCCTGGAGCACCTGAAGGCCCACGCCGGCATCAAGCACCTGGCCGGTCAGGCCCAGGAAGGCAGCCAGGCCCGTGCCCAGCTGTTCCAAGCGGACGCCCGCCTGCTGGTGGAATCCGATCCACTGCTGCAGGAAGAAGTCTTCGGCCCGACCACCGTCGCCGTCGAGGTCAAGGACAACGAGCAACTGCGCGCTGCCCTGCTCGGCCTGCGTGGCCAGCTGACCGCCACCCTGATCGGTGAAGCGGAAGACTTCGAAGCCTTCGCCTGGCTGGTGCCACTGCTGGAAGAGAAAGTCGGCCGTATCCTGATCAACGGCTACCCGACCGGTGTGGAAGTGTGTGATGCGATGGTTCACGGTGGTCCGTACCCGGCGACTTCCGATGCCCGTGGTACTTCGGTGGGTACCCTGGCGATCGATCGCTTCCTGCGTCCGGTTTGCTACCAGAACTACCCGCAATCGCTGCTGCCTGAGGCACTGCGTGATGGCAACCCGCTGGGGCTGCGTCGCCTGGTGAATGGGCAGTGGAGTGATGCGGCGATCTGATTGCTGCGTTGGTAGAGAGAGCCCCGCTTTGGCGGGGCTTTTTTATTTCCGGCGGTGTGTGTGTCCGTTTGAAGGGAGGCGTGACCTACCCCTGAATCTGATTCGCTACGGGGACGCCATCCAGTAGCGCATCGACCACTGCCCGTGCCATCTCCACGGAATGCAGCATGCTCCAGAACAATGCCCGCTCGAAAGTGTCACCGCCAATGTAAAACTGACCCCCTAACGCCAACGCAAA
>NZ_AQOH01000230.1 GCF_000364705.1 Pseudomonas fuscovaginae SE-1
AACCCGGCCGGCCTGCAGGCCATCGGTGGCAACCTGTTCCTGGAGACCGCCGCCAGCGGTGCGCCGCAGGTCAGCACCCCGGGCCTGAACGGTTTCGGAACCACCGAGCAGAGCACACTGGAGGCTTCCAACGTCAGCACCGTGGAGGAGATGGTCCACATGATCACCACCCAGCGTGCCTACGAGATGAATTCCAAGGTCATCAAGACCGCCAGCGACATGCTGGGCAGCCTCACGCAGAAAATCTGAGGGGGGGCTTGCCGCCTGGCGTGACGTGAGTCTCGGGGCTCACGCCACTCCAGGCCCGCCGGTGGGGGCGGGTATGAATCAGTGATGCTTCACGGCTTGCAATGCGGGTCCCGGGCGTTGGCGCAGCAGTCCGGTGATCAGCATCGCCCCGGCCACCGCCGCGGTCATCAGCGTCTCGTAGCGATATGACTCGCTGAACAGCATATAGCCCAGCACCAATGCGATCAGCCCGATCACCAGCCAGGTCAGCCACGGGAACAGCCACATGCGCAGTTCCAGCTGGCGTCCCTCGCGGTCGGCGCGACGGCGCATGCGCAGTTGCGAGACAGCGATCACCAGGTACACCAGCAGGGCGATGGCGCCGGTGGTGGAGAGCAGGAAGCCGAACACCTGACCGGGGAACAGGAAGTTGATGCCGCAGCCGACGAAGCCGGCCAGGGTCGAGATGCTCACGGCCACCACCGGCACGCCACGGCGCGAGATGTAGCGCACGGCGGCAGGGCCGTCACCGCGGCTGGACAGCGAGTAGACCATGCGCGAGGCGGTGTAGAGCCCGGAGTTCATGCAACTGGTCACGGCGATGAAGACCACGATGTCGACCATCAGCTTGGCGCCTGGCACGTTGATCACTTCCAGCGCGCGCTGGAACGAGCCCACCTCCACCAGGCGCGGATCGTTCCAGGCCACCAGGGCGACCACGAAGAAGATCGAGCACAGGTAGAACAGGGCGATACGGTACACCACCAGGTTGGTGGCACGACGGATCTTCGCCTGCGGGTTCTCGGTTTCGTCGGCGGCGATGGTGACGATTTCCGCGCCGAAGAACGAAAAAATGGTGATCAGCACGCCGCCCAGCACGGCACCGAAGCCATGGGGCATGAAACCGCCGTTGGAAAAGATCTGGCCGATGCCCGACACCTGTGGTGCCAGCGGGAAGACGCCGCAGACGGCCAACGTGGCGACCACGATGAAGCCGACGATGCCGATGATCTTGACCAGCGCGAACCAGTACTCGAAGGCGCCGAAGTTGCTGACGCTGACCAGGTTGGTACCGGCCAGCACCACCATGATCAGCAGGGCGTAGGCCCATGACGGCATCATCGGCAGCCAGGCGTGCAGGATGTCGGCGCCGGCAATCGCTTCCACCGGGATGATCAGCACCCAGAACCACCAGTACAGCCAGCCGATGGTGAAGCCTGCCCACGGGCCGATGGCCTCGCTGGCATAGGTGGAGAACGAACCGCTGTCCGGGTTGGAGATGGCCATCTCGGCGAGCATGCGCATCACCAGCAGCACCAGCAGGCCGGTCATCGCGTAGGACAGCAGAATGGCCGGCCCCGCCGTGGCGATGGCCTTGGACGAGCCGATGAACAGGCCGGCACCAATGATGCCGGCAATCGAGATCATCGAAACCTGCCGCGCGGACAGGCCTTTTTTGAGCGTGCGCTCAGGAGCATGTGAAGCCATTGCAGACCCTCATGTACAGGAAGTAGGCGTGCGGCAGGTCCATCGGGCGGTCCTGCCGGGGGCGAGCGGAGCGTCAGGCGTTATACGGCCTGTGTCCGGTCCGTCTGCGTGTTCGAGGCGCCAGCGCAAGGCGCGCTGCGAGTGTGGGTAGAGCCATGGTGATCGTGTCCTGTTTTAGCGAATGCTTTCGGTAGAAAGTGCAGTCATGGTTTTGTTGTTGTCTGGCAGGGACGACGTAGGGAGTTACAGTACGACGCGCAGGCACTGGCCCGCGTGGTACAGGCCGAAGCCGGTGTCGTAGGCGGCGCTGCGCAGTCCTCGGGCGCTGACCGGGTTGGCCTTTGAAAAGGGCATGGGCAGGGCTTGCCTGTCTTCGCCCAGCAGGTATTCGGCCAGGGATTTGCCGACCAGGGTGCCGGTGGTCACGCCGCGGCCGTTGTAGCCAGTGGCGGCGACCAGGCCCGGCGCCGGTTCGAACAGGCGCAGCAGGTGGTCGGGGGTGAAACCGATGCGGCCGGTCCAGGTGCACTGCCAGTCGATCCTGCCCAACTGCGGGAAGTAGTGGCTGGCGATGCGATCGGCCCAGTTGCGGATGAACCACAGCGGGTAGTTCGCCGCATTGCCCAGGCTGCCCAGCAGCAGGCGACCCTCGGCGTCCCGGCGGATGCTCGACAGCACGGTACGTGTGTCCCAGCTGCCTTGTCCGCCCTTGAGTACCTGGTCGGCCTCGGGGCCGGACAGCGGCGTCGAGGCCACCTGATAGTAGTAACCGGCGTAGAAGTGTTTGCTTACCTCGGCCCATTCGCCTTCGGTGTAGGCGTTGGAGGCAATGATGACCTTGCCGGCGCGCACCGAGCCCCTGGCGGTGCTGACGCGCCAGCCGTCTTCGGTGCGGGCCAGGCCGGTCACCGGTGAGTCGCCATGAATCCGTGCACCACGTTGCGCCGCCGCCAGCGCCAGGCCCGAGGCATAGGCCATCGGGTTGACGGTACCGGCACGATGGTCGAGCAGCGCACCCGAAACCTTGTCGGTGCCGCAGGCATCGGCGCAGTCGCGGCCGGTCAGCAGTTCCAGCTTCGCGCCGCGGCGTTGCCATTGTTCGACGCGGTTGCGCAGGTCAGCGAGCCCGGCGGCGTTGTGGGCCATATGCAGGGTGCCGGTGCGGGTGTCCTGGCAGTCGATTGCGTAGCGGTCGATGTGCTCGAACACCAGCGCCGGAGCGCCGCCCAGGGCGCGGTTGAGGGTGTCTCCCGCCGCCTTGCCGAGCACCTTTTCCACGTCATCCGGCGGCACCCAGGTGCCGGCGTTGACCAGCCCGACGTTACGCCCGGAACCACCGTGGCCGACCTGGTGGGCTTCGACGATGCACACCGAGCGACCCGCCTCGAGCAGCCTCAGCGCCGCCGAAAGCCCGGTGAAACCGGCACCGACGATGCACACGTCAGCGTCATGCTCACCGGCCAGCGGGGTATGGTAGGGACGTTGTGGAGTGGCCAGTTCCCATAGACAAGCCTTTTGCAGTTGCGGCATCGAAGCGACTCCCGGTTTCAACGCCATGGAAAAGACAGGGTCATCGGTTTGCGGCGACCCCGGATAGCGGTCAGTCGAACACGATGCCTTGGGCCAGCGGCAGTTCGCGGGAGTAGTTCACGGTGTTGGTCTGTCGGCGCATGTAGCCTTTCCAGGCATCGGAGCCGGATTCGCGACCGCCGCCGGTTTCCTTCTCGCCGCCGAACGCGCCGCCGATTTCCGCACCACTGGTACCGATGTTGACGTTGGCGATGCCGCAGTCGCTGCCGCTCGCGCTCTGGAAGGCTTCGGCCTCACGCACGTCGGTGGTGAAGATGCACGATGACAGGCCCTGGGGCACTTCGTTGTTCAAGCGCAGCGCCTCTTCGAAATCGTCGTAGCCGATGACGTAAAGGATCGGCGCGAAGGTCTCGTGGCGCACCACGGCGGACTGGCCCGGCATCTCCACCAGCGCCGGGCTGACGTAGTAGGCGTTCGGGTAGCGGTCGGCGAGCTGGCGTTCACCGCCGAACACCTGGCCGCCTTCGTCGCGGGCCTGGGCCAGGGCGTTCTGCATGGCGTTGAAGCTCTGCTGGTCGATCAGCGGGCCGATCAGGTTGCCTTCCCGTGGATCGCCGATACGCACCTTGCCGTAGGCGGACTTGACCCGGGCAATGACCTCGGCCTTGACCGAGTTGTGCACGAACAGCCGGCGCAGGGTGGTGCAACGCTGGCCGGCGGTACCGACGGCGCTGAACAGCACGGCGCGCACGGCCAGGTCCAGATCGGCGCTCGGCGCCAGGATCATGGCGTTGTTGCCGCCCAGTTCGAGGATGCTGCGGCCGAAACGCGCGGCGACCCGTGGGCCCACTTCGCGACCCATGCGGGTGCTGCCGGTGGCGCTGACCAGGGCGACGCGGCTGTCGTCGACCAGCACCTCGCCGGCCTGGCGATCGCCGATGATCAGTTGCGCGAGGCCTTCAGGGGCTTCGCCGAAACGGGCCAGGGCCTTTTCGAACAGCGCCTGGCTGGCCAGGGCGGTCAGCGGGGTCTTTTCCGAAGGTTTCCAGATCACCGCGTTGCCGCACACCAGCGCCAGGGCGGTGTTCCAGGCCCAGACGGCGACCGGGAAGTTGAAGGCGCTGATCACCCCGACCACACCCAGCGGATGCCAGGTTTCACGCATGTGGTGGCCAGGGCGCTCGGAGGCGATGGTCAGGCCGTACAACTGGCGCGACAGGCCGACGGCGAAGTCGCAGATGTCGATCATCTCCTGCACTTCGCCCAGGCCTTCCTGGGTGATCTTGCCGGCCTCGATGGACACCAGCTCGCCGAGATCGGCCTTGTGCTCGCGCAGCACTTCGCCGAACACCCGCACCAGCTCGCCACGGCGCGGCGCCGGCACCTTGCGCCAGGCCTCGAAGGCACGCTGGGCAGTGGCGATGCGCGCCAGGACCTGTTCGCGATCCTCAAGCTTGACCGAGCCGATACGGCTGCCGTCGATGGGGGTATGGACCGCGTAGTTGCCTTCGCCATAAGCGTGGGCGGGAACCCCCAGGCGCTGCAGCAGTTGACTGATCATGATTCGGACTCCTTTGGCATTGCGACAGGAACAATTGACGTGGGTCAGTATCAGCGCCGAAAGCCTGGCCGAACAAACGAGCAAAATTCCAAATATCATTCTTTTTAGGAATTCAAAGGGGTAAACCCCCGTGGGGTGAGGACTGATTATGTCGGTCAGCCTCTCTATAAAAGAGTGAGGCGCCGGGGTTTTGGCTGTGATGCATCGAGTTCATGAATGAAAGGAATGAACCCGCGACTATTTATCGTTTGTCTTGCCGGCACCTGCTCGCTTGAATGGAAGCACTTTCACCAGCAACGGCAGCAGGCCATGAATCAGGATTGCATCAGCCAGTCGATCAATATCGTTCACCCCGTGGAACTGACCCACGGGCACAACGCACACGTCTGGGACACCACCGGCAAGCGCTACATAGACTTCATCGGCGGCATCGGCGTGCTCAACCTCGGGCACTGCAACGCGGCGGTGGTCGCCGCCATTCGCGAACAGGCCGGGCGTATGACCCACGCGGCGTTCAACGCCGTGCCTCACGACCAGTACGGTGTCTACATGCGTGCCCTGGCCGCGTTCGTGCCAGTCAGCTATGCGCTCTCCGGCATGCTCACCAACAGCGGGGCGGAAGCGGCGGAAAACGCGCTGAAGATTGTCCGTGGGGCGACCGGTCGCAGCGGCGTGGTCGCCTTTGATGGCGGCTTTCATGGCCGTACCCTGGCGACCCTGAACCTCAACGGCAAGGTGGCGCCGTACAAGCAGAGAGTCGGCAGCCTGCCGGGGCCGGTGTTTCACCTGCCGTATCCCAGTGTCGACACCGGGGTCACCGCTGATCAGGCGCTCAAGGCGCTGGAGCGTCTGGTCAGCGTGGAAATCGCCGTCGAGGACATTGGCGCGATCTTCATTGAGGCGGTGCAGGGCGAGGGCGGGTTCCTCGCGCTGGAGGCGGGCTTTGCCCAGTCGCTGCGGGCGTTCTGCGATCGGCATGGCATCGTGCTGGTGATCGATGAAGTGCAGTCGGGCTTTGGCCGTACCGGCGAGCGCTTTGCCTTTACCCGGCTCGGTATCGAGCCGGACCTGCTGCTGCTCGGCAAGAGCATGGCCGGTGGTGTGCCGCTGGGCGCCGTGGTCGGCCGCCGTGAGCTGCTCGACGCCTTGCCCAAAGGCGGGCTGGGCGGCACCTATTCCGGCAACCCGCTGGCCTGCGCTGCCGGCCTGGCGACGCTGGGGCAGATGACCGATGCCAACCTGGCGCGCTGGGGGCAGGCCCAAGGTGCCGCGATCGTCCGCTATCACGCCGCCTGGAAAGAACGCTTTGCCTGCGTCGGGCGCCTGACCGGTGTCGGCGCGATGCGCGGCCTGGAACTGGTCGATGCCAATGGCAACCCGGCGCCGCAGCATCTGGCCGCGGTGCTGGCCAGTGCCCGGGAGGCTGGGCTGTTGCTGATGCCGAGCGGCAAGGCTCGGCATATCATCCGCCTGCTGCCACCGTTGACCACCGAACCGGCCGTTCTGGAAGAAGGCCTGAACATCCTCGAACAATGCCTGGCGCAACTGGCCTGAGCGGAGACCTGCCTGATGAGCACTTTTGTTTCGCCTGATCGTATTCGTGCCGACTTTTCCCGGGCCATGAGCGCCATGTACCAGGATGAGGTACCGTTGTATGGCGACCTGATGCAACTGGTGGCCGACACCAACCGACGTACCCTGGCGGCGCAGCCGGCCGTGGCACGGGCGCTGGCGCATACCGGCGAGCTGGAGCGGCTGGACCTGGAGCGCCACGGCGCAATCCGCGTCGGCACGGCCATGGAACTGGCGACCATGGGCCGGCTGTTCGCGGTCATGGGCATGCAGCCGGTGGGTTATTACGACCTGACGCCGGCTGGCGTGCCGGTGCATTCCACGGCCTTTCGCGCGGTGGACGAAAGCGCCCTGCGCGCCAGCCCGTTCCGGGTGTTCACCTCGTTGTTGCGCCTGGAGCTGATCAAGGACAGCGAACTGCGGGCCTTTGCCGAGCGCACCCTGGCGGCGCGGCAGATCTTTACCCCGCGCGTGCTGGAACTGATCGACCAGGCCGAGCGCGACGGTGGCCTCGATCAAGCGGCGGCCGGCGAGTTCGTGGCCCAGGCGCTGGAGACCTTCCGCTGGCATGGCCAGGCCACCGTCAGCCTGGCCGACTACCAGCGCCTGGACGGCGCCCACCGGCTGATCGCCGACATCGTCGCGTTCAAGGGCCCGCACATCAATCACCTGACGCCGCGTACCCTGGACATCGACCAGGTCCAGGCCGACATGCCTGGCCGTGGCATCACGCCCAAGGCGGTGATCGAGGGACCTCCACGGCGCCACTGCCCGATCCTGTTGCGCCAGACCAGCTTCAAGGCCCTCAACGAGGCCATCGATTTCGTCGGCCCCCAGGGCGTGGAGCAGGGCAGCCACTCGGCGCGTTTCGGCGAGATCGAACAGCGTGGCGTGGCCCTGACCCCGAAAGGTCGTGCGCTGTATGACGCCTTGCTCGGTGAGGCCCGCGAGGCATTGGGCGGATTCCCCTCGGAGGCCAATGCGCAGCGCTACGGCGAGCTGCTGGCCGATGTGTTCAAGGCCTTCCCGGATGACTACGAGACCCTGCGTCGCGAGCAACTGGCGTTCTTCCGCTACCGGGCGACCGACAAGGGGCTGGCGTCCCGCGAAGCGTCCCGGGACGTCGAGGCGCTGCTGGCCAGTGGTGACCTGGCCTATGAGCCGCTGGTCTACGAAGACTTCCTGCCGGTCAGTGCCGCCGGGATCTTCCAGTCCAACCTCGGCGAAAACGCCCAGGCGCACTACGCGGAACTGGCCAACCGCGACGCCTTCCAGCGCGCGCTGGGCCGGCAGACGCTGGATGAGTTGCAGCTTTACCGGAACGCCGAGCAGGCTTCACTGCATGGCGCCCTGGCTGCTTTGGGGAGCGGCGGTCAGGCTGCTTCCCGCTAGACCGGGACTTCGCCAAGCGACAGAGAAAAGGCCCTCCACATAGCCTGTTCGGGGCCTTTTCAAACGGGATCCGCAATGCGTGGCGCCTGTTTCCCGCTACTCCAGCGCTTCCACCACTCCCAGGTCCTCGCCGAGGAATCCACCACTCTGGTGCTGCCACAGGCGGGCATAGGTGCCATTTTTTTCCAGCAGTTCGCTGTGGGTGCCCTGTTCGATGATGCGTCCGTCATCCATGACGATGAGCCGGTCCATGGCCGCGATGGTGGACAGCCGATGGGCGATGGCGATGACGGTCTTGCCCTCCATCATCTCGTCGAGACTTTCCTGGATGGCGACTTCCACTTCCGAGTCCAGGGCACTGGTGGCCTCGTCGAGCAGCAGGATCGGCGCGTTCTTGAGCATTACCCGGGCAATGGCGATGCGCTGGCGCTGCCCGCCCGACAGCTTGATGCCACGCTCGCCCACCAACGTGTCGTAGCCGGTATGGCCCTGGCGGTCGCTCAGTTGGCTGATGAAACCATCGGCCTGGGCATTCGCCGCGGCGGCGCGGATTTGCGCCTCGCTCGCCTCGGGACGACCGTAGGCGATGTTGTCGCGGATGGAGCGGTGCAGCAGGGAGGTGTCCTGGGTGACCATGCCAATCGAACTGCGCAGACTGTCCTGGGTGACTTGGGCGATGTTCTGCCCATCGATGCGGATCTCGCCGCGGTCCACGTCGTAGAAGCGCAGCAGCAGGTTGATCAGCGTGGACTTGCCGGCACCGGAGCGGCCCACCAGGCCGATCTTTTCGCCCGGGCGGATCTGCAGGCTCAGGCCATCGAGCACCTGTCGTTCACCGTTGTAGTTGAAGCTGACGTTGTCGAAGGTCACCGCGCCGCCCGTGGTCACCAGCTCGCCGGCGTCCGGTGCGTCCTGCACCTTGGGGCCGCGGGTGAGGGTGGCCATGCCATCCTGCACGGTGCCGATGTTTTCGAACAGCGAGGTCATCTGCCACATGATCCAGTGCGACATGCCATTGACCCGCAAGGCCATGGCGGTGATCGCGGCCACGGCACCGGTGCCGATCTCGCCCTGGTGCCACAGCCACAGGGCATAACCCCCGGCGCCCAGGATCAGGCCGACCACCAGCGCCTGATTGACGATCTCGAACTGGCTGACCAGGCGCATCTGGCGAAAGCCGGTGTCCTTGAAGTCTTCCATCGCCGCGCGGGCGAACTGGGCTTCACGCTTGGAGTGCGAGAACAGTTTCACGGTGGTGATGTTGGTGTAGGCGTCCGAGACCCGCCCGGTCATGGACGAGCGTGCGTGGGCCTGTTCCTGGCCGACTTGTCCCAGGCGCGGCACGAAGTACAGCATGGCCAGCCCGAACAGGGCGACCCAGGCCACGAACGGCAGCATCAGTTTCAGGGCGAAGCCGCCGGCCAGGGCGATGATGGCAATGAAGTACACGCCGATACCGGGGAGGATCTCGATGACGGTGAACAGCACTTCGCGTACCGCCAGTGCCGTCTGCATCACCTTGGTGGTGACCCGGCCGGAGAACTCGTCGGAAAAGAACGAGAGGCTTTGCCGCAGCATCAGGCGGTGGAAGTCCCAGCGCAGTCGCAACGGCAGATTGATCGCCAGGACCTGGTGCTGAACCAGGGTGCGCAGCGCCACCAGGCCGATGCTGGTCAGCAGCACGATGCCGATGCCCCACAGCACGCGGCTTTCTCCGTCGCTGGCGGCACCGCCGGCCTTCCAGTCGGCGAGCAGGTCGACCACCTGGCCGAGAAAGGAAAACAGCCAGGCTTCGTAGATCGACACACCGGCGCTGAGCAGCGCCAGTGCGAGGACGTAGCCACGGGCACCGCGGGTGCAGGCCCAGAGAAACCGCAGCAGGCCCATGGGCGGCGGTGGCACCTCGTCGGGCGGGAAGGGGTCGAGCCAGCGTTCAAACGTACGAAGCACGGTGATCTCCAAATGGTGAAGTGGCAGAGAGTCTATCAATAGAGACGGACCTCGATCGAAAAGACACTCATCGGCCCGCTTCAGGATGTTTTCAGGCACTGCTGTGTCTGATTTCGTCTCTGGCCAGGTGCGTCGGAACTGCTCTCGATCCGGCACCAACCGAAACGCTCAACCCACCTTGTCCGGCTCGGTCGCATTGAAAAACAACGCCTGAGCCACGCCCCGATTGAGAATCTCGCCCCGATGGATTTCCAGCGTCAGTTGCGCCCTGCCGCCTTGCCCGGCCTGAATCCTCGTGGCGGCCTGTTCCCGCGCCGCCGCCTGGGCGCGGGCGCCCACTCGACGTTGTGCGAGGGTCTTGATATGTGCGCTGGTGAACTCGCTGTCCGCTGTGGTGGCACTCGGGTAATGAAAGTGCGCGTACCACAGCGGCCGGCCGTCCTTGTGGCTGATCACGTACTCCTGCAGGAAGTCATCCCGCCGCAGCGCCTGCCGCCCTCCGGCCCGGTGAATGTCGACCTGGTCCTGTTCCTTGAGATATTGCAGGCGCGTCAGTTGCGGCAGGTTCTTCTTGATCGCGGCGATACGGGCCGTGCGCCCCTCGCTGACCAACAGCGCGGCGTCCTGGCGCAGGTCGTCGCGCAGGTTTTCGGCGGCTTTTACCTGGTCCGGCCTGGCGCTGCCCTCGGTCAGTACCTCCTGGATATCGTCTGCCAGGGTCGTCAGTTTCCGTGCCTTGTGTTCCAGCAGTTCCTGCAGGCTCTGGGGTTCCTTGCTGGTGCCGGTCAGTGCCATCACCTGGCGAATCAGGGCCTGTACGCCTTCGCGTCCGGCGCGGGCCTGGGTCATGAGCCGGGCCAGGCCCATCTTCTGCCGAGCTGGCGGGGCGGGCGCCGGTATCGTCTTCACTTCCTCCCAGAAACTGTTCTGGGCATCGTCGCGGTTCTCCTTGAAGGCCGACACCAGCCGCCCGTTCGGGTCGGTGATCTCGACGATTTCATCCTCCTGCCCGGCGGGGGGCTCACGCACCTGGCCGACGAATACCTCCCGATTGCGGGTGCGGATGAACTTTTTCCTGCCGTTGCCGGCCGATGGCCCCGGCTTGGGGGCCGGTGCTGCCACGGCTTGCGTGGTGTCGTCCCATAGCCCGGAAAGGCTGTTCAGTGCCCGTTCCCGTAGCTGCCCCAATAGTGTCGACAGACGAGTGGCGTATTCGCGCAGTTGCTGATCCGGCATGCGGCCCTGCAGGAATTTCAGCAGGTCGAGGGTTTCGTCGTAGCGCCCGATCGCCGTCTGCAAGGCGTCGATACGATCCTGGCGGGAGTCTTCGGCACTCAGGCGGTTGATGGTGTTGGTCACGTACTTGGTCTGTTCGGCGCTTTCCTTGATCGCGGCGAAGACCTGATCGTCCAGTTGCAGGGTGATCTGTGCCGGCAGTTCGTCCGTGGTCAAGGCCAGCAGGGTCGGCAGTTGCACCGCCTGCCAGTCCAGTGGAGTGAAGGGCTGTGTCACTTCCCGTTCCAGGGCGGCGGCTTCTGCCGGCCCGATTTCCGGCAGCGCGCGCAGCTCGTCGAGCGCGGCATGCTCGCGGGTGCTCCAGGCGATCTGCCGGTCGGTGAGATCGGCATTGTTCTTCAGGTTGGCGATGACCTGGTCGTAGTGGGTCGCCGTGTCACCGGCAAGCATTTCGCCAATCTGCAGGGCCGTCAGGCTGCCCTCGCGTCCCACCGCCAGGGAGACGTTCAACAGCCTGCGGCAGGTGCGTACGTTGTCGACCAGGGTCGCGGCCAGTGCCTGCGGCTGCGGCACCACCTGGCGATTGTCGTTGAATGCCCTGATCAGGCGAAGTTTTTCTTCCAGCGCGGCCTGCAGCTCGACCAGCTTGTCCAGGTATTCACGGCGCTTGTCGCTGCGTTGACGGTGGGTGAAATTCCTCGCGTCGCGGTCTTCGCTCATGGCTTCCAGTCGTCTGTTTAGGGCTTCGGCCTCGTTGAACAAGCGACTGACCCGGCCCGCCGCCTGGGTCACTTGCCCATGCAGCACGCTGGCGCGGTCGAGCAGCTTGCGTTGCAGGCGTGCCTGCACGGTTTCACGGCCGCTGCCGCCACGCAGGCGTAGGCGCAGATCCAGTTGCCAGCGTCCCTGCCCATCACGCATCAGGAACGGCCCCGGGGTTCCCGAGGCGTCAACCAGGCGGGTTCCCTCATCGCTCCATGCGACCTGGTAGAGCGCATTGTCGATCAGTGCATGCCAGCCCTTGGTGCCGGCCCGGTCGAGGTGCACCAGCCCTTTGCTCGCTCCGCTGGTGGAGACCGATCCGAGGCTTTCGAGCCGTGGGGGGGTATCGAAGGTCCTGACGGTGAACTTCTCCAGCACCTTGCCGGAGGCCGTCGACAAGGCTCCGCGTGGGCTCGACCAGGACAGGTCGAAAGGCGGCTGCCAGCCGCCGTCGACGTCGGTTGGCCCGTTGATCCGTTCGAGCGCGACTTCCCCCTCGAACGCCAGGGGCGTGGGCGCTGGCGCGGGTGAGGGGGGATGGGCAGGCTCTGGTCGATCTGCCGCCACCTCATGCAACAGCACGGCTGCCAGGTTGCTCAACAGATCGGCCCAGGCCTGGGCCCGGGCCTCCTCCTCATCGCCCTGCAGCGCCGCGAGATCCTGGCGAACGCCGCGGTAGAGCAGGATCAACCAGCCGGCCTGGGTCAGCGGGCCGCTGGCGAACATCAGCCATGAGCTGAACAACTGCCAGCCACTGTCTTTCAGACGTGCCCAGCGTTTTTCCGCGTTCGACAGCAGTTGCAGGTCGGCCTGCCGGATCACGGCATCGATGCAGGCCTGGAACAGGTGCTGGACATAGTCCCCGGTGACTTCCTCGCTGTCCAGGGTTGCCGGCGGCGGGGGCGGTGGCAGGGGCGCGGCCTCGTCACCGGGCAATACCGAGCCCAGATGTGGCTCGCGGAAACCGCCGTGGGCATATACCGCGGTTCGGTTGGCCGGGAGCCAGGCCAGCACGTTGTCCTGCAGGGCACCGGGCTGGCCGATCGCGTCGAGGAGTGCCTGTCGGCTGGCATGCTCGCTCAGGGGCGGGTCGAACAGCGGTCGGTAGAGCAGGTGGGGGCCCTGGGTGAGGTCCCGGTATTCGATGAGGAACATGCCCGCGACCTTGTCCGGCCTGGCATCGGCGCTGGTCTTGAAGGCCAGGGGGCGAAGTACGACCGGTCGACCGTCGACCTGTCGCTCATTGGCGTCGAAACTCAGCATCGCGCTGACCAGGCGATAGCCCTTGGCGGTCATTCCCTGTTCGGCCCGCAACTGGAGTTCCAGGGCCACCAGCGGCAGTTGCGCATGGATCTGGCGGAAGAAACGCAGTCGGCGGAACGTGGCATAGTGGGTGTCGTCCAGCAGCCTGTGGCGCAGGTAGGCAGGATAACGGGCACCGATATCCACGTCAGTGACCAGTTCCACCAGGTAGTCGGCCGTCATCCACTCCGGCAGTGGGCCATTGTCGGCAAGTTGGATGAGCATCTTCGTTCCACCGAAACGAAAGTCGTCGAGATTTTCCAGGGCCAGTTCCGGCAGTGTCAGCCGGACCTCCTCGAATTCACCCTGCACATCCGGCGCTAACGGTTTGCGCAGGTACTTCTCCAGCGTGAGCTGGATGTCCTGCATGCGGATCTGCGGCATTTGCGGGTGCCGTCGTGCCATGGTCTGCGCGAGTGCCTGCCGGCTGTATTGTGAGAGGGATGACACGTCGTCGAGCAGGTTGTGCGACGCCGATTTTTCCAGCGCCGTGACCAGGTCCGACAACCGTCCGGCATAGTCGCGCTGCTGTGCCGCCGTTGCGTTGAGCAGCCACAGCGGGGCCGCCTCGCGCACCCGCCGTTGCAGAGGGGAGAGCGGCTCGGGGGCTGGCGGGGCGAACCAGTTCCCGGGGTCGAGCGCCCGCTCGACACGCGTCATCCAGGATTCGCCAGTCCCATCGGCCAGGTTCCGTGGCAGGTGCTCCAGGGTCCGCAACTGATTCTCCAGCAGCGCCCCGGCGAGGTTGTCGAAGACATTGAGTTGCGAGGCGATCAGCTCGAGCCTTCCGAAGTCCGGCAACTGCCCGGGCAATAGCCCCCACAGCTCATTGAGGTCTTGCAGGCGCCGCACGTCGTGACCCGGACGCAGCAGCAGGTACACGAAGGTTTGCGCGGGCTGCTGGCGGGCGAACACCACCGCGACCGGCGTGATACCGGCGCGCGCCTGCGGGGCGCCGACATGCGGCAGATAGGCTTTCAGGACGTTGCGGCCCAGCAGGCTGTCACGCAGGGCCTGCTCTTCGCTGACCAGCGCCTTGGGCAGCAACTGGCTGGCCTGCAACGCCAGGCTGTTGGGCAATTGCCCGGCACCGTACATCGACACGAACAGCAGGTTGGACAGCGCCGCGCAACGGCTGGGCACCCGCGGCGAGTGGCGGTCCCAACCTGGCACCCAGGCATCCGACCCCGGCACCTTGCCGGCCCACTCGGGTACCGGTTCGTTCCAGAACTCGACCAGGCGGGTCTTGAACACTTCGAGCAGGGCATCGCCGTAGCCGTCGAGCGTTGCGCCCAGTCGCTTCAGGTCCAGCGCCGGCAGGGGGATATCCTCGGATGAGCCCGGCGCGCGGCTCACCAGCTTGGAATCGGGGTCGTCGTAGCGCGGGCTTGCGCCCTGGCTGAAGCGGCGCAGCAGCAGTTCGGACAGGCCGGTATAGCGGTAGGTGGCGTCCCGCTGCAATTCTCCCAGCCAGAGGGTTGGCGCGAGGACAGGTTGGCCTTTGATGCCGAGCTTCGGCGCGTGCCGGTCCAGCGCCGCCTGAACCAGCGACTGCGCGACCGACGCCAGGCTCGGTCGCGTGGCGAACAGCGCGCGTGCCGTGTTTCGATATTGTTGAAGTGAGGTCTCCAGCGAGGTCATGAGGCCACAATCCTTGATAAGGGAAAGTGGCCAGTGGATGACAACGCGACAGTCTTGGGGCGGTAGCGGGGTACCGCGTCAGGCGAAGCGCCCCGGCATCGCCCGTTCCACGGCAGCCCCGCGTGGCGCGGAGCGTTGGCGGCGCTCGCCCATCAGGGTGCGCAGCTCGATCCACAGCGTCATCGGGATCGATTGGCAATCCTGTTCCCATTCCTTGTAGAGGGCGGTCGGTACCCTGATCAGTTCGGCGCAGGCTTGCGCAGTGAGGTCGTGCCGGCGACGAAAGGCCTTCAGTTCAGTGCCGGCCGGAGGCCGGGGGGAAAGGCCGAGGACTTCGGGGAACCAGACGGCCAGCAGGGCCCGGGCCCGGGCTTCGATTCCGAGCTGGGCGACGCCGGCGCCACGCTGTTGCAGTTGCACCATCAGTTGAAAGACCAGGGCCATGTCGGCGGCAACGGTTGGCGAGACTTTCCAGGCCACCAGTGAAAGGTCGATGCCACCCACCTCGCCGGGGTAGAACCAGCCCAGCAGGAATACGGCACAACGGGACGCTTCCAGGGTCAGGCCGTCTGCCACCGTGAATAAACGATCCAGCGCTTCCAACTGTTCCCCGAAGTGGCGGCCCGCCGCAATCGTG
>NZ_AQOH01000231.1 GCF_000364705.1 Pseudomonas fuscovaginae SE-1
GTTCGACGTCGGTCCGCTCAACTGTTCTGCGCTTGCTTCAAGCATCGAAACCTCTGCATGTCCCACTGGAAACTCCCTGTTTATCGTTCTTGTGCAAGCTGTGGCAGGGCCCACTATCGGCGTTGTTCTGGGACACAACAAGTAACAGTTCCGGCCCTTTTATGATTAACTGTTCTCCTGACAAGACCGAACAGTGGATGTCCCTGTGAAAGACTTCATGGTGAGCAAGGACGATGGGCTTTCCCTGACGCAGCAACTGGTCAACGGCATCTGCCAGTGGATTGAGGTCCAGCGGATTCGCCCGGGCACGCGCCTGCCGTCGATCCGTCAACTGGCGCGGGAGAAGCAGGTCAGTCATTCGCGGGTCATCGAAGCCTATGACCGACTGGTGTCGATGGGGATTCTGGAGTCGCGCCAGGGCAAGGGCTTTTTCCTCACCGAGCAGTTCGCCACGGAGAGTGCCGACGCGCCGGATGTGCACAAGATCAACGATGCACACTGGCAGCCGCTGACCCAGTCCTGCAGCAACCGGCTGAACCTCTGCTGCGGCTGGATTCCCGAAGACTGGCGCGAGCCCCAGACCATCGGCTTCGCCATTCGCCAGGTGACGCGCACCGATCCCGACAGCTTGTTCAGCTACGGTGCGCCCCTGGGGTTGCCGCTGCTGCGCCAGCAGATCCACAAGCGCCTCGAACGGATGGACGTGCGGGTCGGCCACGAGCAGATCCTCACCACCCAGGGGGTCAGCCACGCCATGGACCTGCTGGTCAGGAGCCTGCTCAAGCCGGGGGACTGCGTGGTGGTCGAATCCCCCGGCTACCCGAATCTGTTCAATCTGCTGCAAGCCAGCGGCATCCGCATGCTGAGCGTGCCGCGTGAGCAGGATGGACCGGATATCCGCCAGCTCGAGGCGCTGTTGCAATGCCATCGACCGCGCTGCCTGTTCATCAACAGCATGTACCACAATCCCACCGGCACCTCGCTGCGTCCGGCGATCGCCCATCGGCTGTTGCAACTGGCGGAAATCCACGATTTCCAGATCATCGAGGACGATACCTACGCCGACCTGCACAACGGTTCCTGCACACGCCTGGCCAGCCTGGACTCGCAGAATCGGGTGATCTATGTCGCCAGCTTTTCCAAGACCCTGAGCGGGTCGTTGCGGGTCGGTTACCTGGTGTCCAGCGCGGAGCGGGTGCGGCGCCTGGCCCAGCTCAAGTCGGTGACGAGCATGGGCACCTCGAGGTTCGTCGAGAGTGTGGTCGCCACGCTGCTTGGCAATGGTGCCTACCGCAAGCTGGTGCAACGCTTGCGTGATCGCCTGGACAAGGCCATGGCCCAGACCCTCAAGCGCCTGGAGGACCATGGCTGGGAGACCTTCTCCGAGCCGGTGGGCGGGATGTTCGTCTGGGCGCGCTGCGCGCCGTTCAGCTTTGCCCAGCTCAATACCCTTGCGGCTGCCTGCGATGTGATGCTGTCCAGCGGCGACGCCTACCACCTGGACGGCCAGCGCAGCGACTGGATCCGTATCAATGTCGCCTACGCCGGCGATCCGCGCGCCCTGGCGTTTTTCCAGCGCCTGGCGGCCGAGCGCGAGCGGCATCCGGGCGAGACCTTCAAGGCCGCAGGGAGCGGTACGCCTCCTCGATGATCTGCAGGCCCTGGCGCATCTGTGCGGGCGACAGGTAGCTGAAGCACAGGCGAACGTTGCGCCGCGACTGCGGACCATTGTGGATGCCATTGGACAGGCGTACGTTGCCCAGTTCCCGGGCCTTGTCGATGAGGGCTGCCGGCTCGACGTCGTCGGCGATCCTGACCCAGAACGAGAAACCTCCGGTCGGTACCAGGTAATCCTGTACGCAGAACGTGCAGGATTTCAGCAGGCTGGCCATCAGGTCGCGCCGGGTCCGGTAGTGTTCGCGCAGGTCTTCGATGTGCGAGTCGAACGCCTCGTTGTGCAGCAGGCTCAACACCAGGTTGCTGACCAGCGGGCTGACCCCGCCATCGAGCTTGAGTTGCGCCAGGCCCTGGATGACGCCGGGCTCTGCCAGCACCCAGCCGACCCGCAAGCCTGCCCCGGCGATTTTCGAGCAACTGTGTATGTTGATCACCCCCTGGCCGGCCGGCAGGACCTCCGGGCGCACGGCTTGGTACGGCAGTTCGCGGTAGACCAGGTCCTGGATCAGCGGCACCTGGTGCAGGCTCAGCAACTGCGCCACGGCCTGCATGCGCTCGATGGAAAAGCAGCAGCCCGTCGGGTTGTGGAAGACTGGCGAGGTGTAATACAGCGCCACCTTGCCGCTGGCGTTCTTCAAGGCGTGGGCCAGCTCATCGAGGTTGACCCCGTCACGGTCCATGCCCAATTGGATGATCTTCGCCCCGGCCACCGAAAAGATCCGCAGGGCGCCGAGATAGCCGGGGTCTTCGGTCAGGACGATATCGCCCGGGTCGATCAGCAGGTCGGCCAGCAATGTCAGGGCCTGGGAGGCCCCGGCGGTCACCTGGACCTGCTCCACGGCCACCTCATGGCGCCGGGCAATGGACTGGCGCAGTTCGGGAAGCCCCAGGGAGTCGGTGTACTGCAGCAGGTCGGCGAGGCCGACGCCGTTGTCAGGCAGCGGCGACGCCGGCAGTGGAACACCGGCGAAGGTCTGTGGATCGGGCAGGCCGATAGCGAAGTTGATGACCTGCTTGGTCGCTGAGTAATCGAACGCACCGAACTGGCTGGCGCGCTGACTGCGTGACGAATACATGGGGCTCTCCTCGACCTCAGGCGGTGGTGGCGGCGCGGAAGCGTTGCTTGTATGCGCGGATGTAATGGTCGGGGATCTGCGCCTCGATCATCGGGAACGCCGCTGCCGGCAGTGGCAGCGCCGGCAGCGACAGTGCTGGGCTCGCCGGGGCCCAGTCCGGGCCGAAGTACAGCGTGGCGTAGCGTTGTACCCAGTCCGGGATGAAGGGCGCGAGCATGCCCAGTAGGGCCGATACCTGGCCGGCCTGCCAGCGGGGCGAGGCGAGGGTGATGTCGGCGTTGGCCAGGAATTCGTCGATTGCCCGCAGTGCATCCCAGAAGGCCAGCCCGTTCATTGCGGCGGTGTAACGCGCGAGCTGTTCGGCCAGGTACGGCGGCAGGGGTTCGTCGACCACCTGGCGGGCCTCATCGGCATGGGCCCGCAAGGACGCTTCCCAGACGTGCAGCTTGCGTGCCGCGGCCATCAGACCCTCGAGTTCGAACGCGTTGTCCTGGTTGCCGAAGGGCTTGGCGATGCTCGCCAGGTACAGGCGCAGGATGTTCGGGTCGATCACCTCGGCCACTTCATCGGCCCAGATCACATGATCGCGGCTGGTGGAGAACTTCGAACCCTCGAGGGTCGAGAAATCCTGGATGCTCTGGTTGTACGGGGCGGGCAAGCCCCGGCCCAGCAAGCTCGCCGTGACGCCCACGGTGTAGTAGAAGCGGTTGTCCTGGCCCATGAAAAACACCACGCGGGTGTCCGGGCTGCTCATTGTCTGCTGGTAGTCGAGCCCTTCACGTGCACAGCGCCTGTGGATGCCGGTATCGAAGCACCACAGGCCCTCGAACCAGGTCAGCAGGGTCTGCCCGGCCACCGCCTCGGGCTCGTCGAGGACGACGCCGCGCTCGAAATGCCGGGACATCGGCAGGCTGCGCAGGGTCTCGCGCAGCCAGGTCAGTTCGAGGTCCTTGATGGTCGCCGGCCACTGGCTGTCGCCGATCGCCCGTTGCAGGGCCGGCGCCAGTTTCTCGGTATCCAGGTGGGCCTGGCGGATCGGCCTGAGGGTCAGCGGTCCCGAGCAGGGCGCGTGGCGCGGCTGCTTCAGGCGTGCATGAGGCACGGCCAGGCCGCAGTTCTCGCACAGGTTGCTGTCGGTCGGGGCCGAGCAGTCCGGGCAGATGCCGCTGGCCAGCGAGTCGGCGGCGAACTCGGCGCAGGCCTCGCAATACAGCTGCACGCCGTCCTTGAAGGTGATGTAGCCGTTGTCCTTGAGCGCCCGGTAGATGGCCAGGCTGTTGTCGATGTGATCGGCACTGCTGGTGCGGACGAACTCGTCGGGCTCGATGCCCAGCGCGCCGAGGCAGGCGAGGATCTCGCGGTTGTGCATTTGCGCGACCTCGTCCACCGGTCGTTGCAGCTTCTGCGCCTTGACCAGGGTGTAGGTGCCGTGTTCGTCGGAGCCGGTGATGTGGAAGGCCCGATGTCCGGCCAGGCGCTGGAAGCGTACGTAGATATCGGTCAGCAGGTAGACGCCGGCGATATGCCCCAGGTGCAGCTTGCCGTTGGGGCACGGCGGCGCGGGACAGACGAAATAGGTTTTTTGTGTGTCGGTCATGTTAATCCCACCAGACGGCCAGGAACTTCAGCGGCTGTTGTGAATGTGTGTTGCGAATGGAGTGCGGTATGTGCGGCTTCATGTAGAAGAGCATGGAGCCGGCCACCGGCATCTGCCGTTCCTGCTCCTGGAAGATGCCTTCGCCTTCCATCAGCACCCATAACTCGTGCTCATGATGCGAGTGCAGGTCGACCGCGCCACCCGGTTCGACCTCGACGATCGACATGCCGAACTCCGGGCTCAGGGTGGCGGGCAGGTGGTCCAGCAGGCGGCAGACCAGTACGCCGTACTCCGGGCGCATCATCCGCGGCTCAATCGGCTTTACATGCATGGCGGCCTCGTGCAGTCACTCAATCGCGGTAGAAAATGCCGTTGGACGGCTTGAGGTTGTCGAGATCGGAAACACGGCCTTCCGGCGGGTTGTAGGCGCGTTTCATGGCGTTGTATTCGTCACGGGTCGGGCCGCCCGTCGAGGCGCGCTGGTACACCAGGTACAGGGTGCGACGGGAACGATCGCTCTTGTTGGGCAGCGAGTAGTGCGGGGCATAGTCATCGAAGATGAAGATGTCGCCGGCGCGCCACGGGGTTTCCTTCCAACTGAACTGCTCGGCGACTTCCGGCAGGATCACCCCGCCTTCGTCCATGGGGAACACGCCCCGCTTGTGCTGGCCGGGGCTGAAGAACAGGCCGCCGTTGCTGGCATCGGCGTCGTCGATGGCGACCGCGACCACGGCATGGACCATGCGCTCCTTGAGCTTGTGCGGGATGTGGTAGATGTCCTGGTGCGGACGGAACCCCCCGCTGTCGGGGTACTTGAAGATCAGCAGTTCCTTGAGGCGGCGGGTCTTCTCGTCGAGCAGGTGTTCGACGGTGCGGGTGATGCGCTCGTCCTGCAGCAGCACCTGCTGGAGACCGGGATGGAATTCGATGAAGTTCTCCACCTTGGAGGTGATGCGCTCGCCCTTGTCGGTCTTCTCGAACCACATCATCCAGCGATCGTCGCTGATGTCCCAGTGGCTGACTTCGTTGGTGAACTCGGAAAGCCGCGCCAGGTCCTCGGGCGGGAAAAAGCCTTCCAGCCTGAGGTAGCCCTCTTCATGCCACTGGTTTTTTTGAGCTTCAGACAACATCAACGCTACTCCTTTACGTGTGATTGACCAGTTTTCAAACCGCCAGCATCTTGCTGGCGCGGGTGCTCGCCATCAGGACCAGATTGGCCAGCGCGGCCACGAGCAGGCACGCCAGTACCCAATCGACGCCCCAGCGACTCATGATCGCGCCGCCGATTGACGGGAACCCGAACAAGCCGATGAAGTAACCCAGGGTGAAGACCTGCGAGGTGACCGCCGGCGACAGGCCGTTGGCTTCCGCCTCGTTGACCGCCAGGCTGTTGAGCGTCGAGTAGCTCAAGCCGTAGCCGATGGCGAAGACCACCGTCGCCAGCAGGTAGATCAGCGTGCTGCCGTCGTTGAGCAGGAACAGCCCCAGCGACAGGCTGGTGAACAGGAACAGGCCGATCGCCAGGCGTTGCAGCGGCAGGCGACCGATCGAGCGGGCTACCGAGAAGCGCAGCAGCACGCTGGTCAGGGTGAAGGTGATGAAGAAGTTGTCCGCCTTGAGCTGGCGCATCTGCGCGTAGCTGGCCTGGTAGGTGGACAGTCCGGAAAAGATGCAGGCACCCAGGACGATCATCGCAATCGGCAGAGCCGCGCGGCTGCCCAGCAGGGCCTTGAGGTCGACGATGCGCAATGAGACCTGGCGGGTCGCGGCTCTTGGCAGGTCGATCATGGCCCGACGGGCCAGCACCACGCACAGGGCCGAGACCAGGCAGACGACGCCCAGCAGCACATAGAACAGGCTGTAGCTGGCACTGGCCCCGACCACCAGGTGGCCCAGCGGCGTGGTCAGGCCGAGCCCGGCCATCTGCGCTCCGGACATGATCGTGAAGTACTGCAGGCGAGCGGCGGGACGCAGGTGATGGATGATCTGCAAGGGCGCCAGAATGTAGAACACCGACCAGCCCACCCCCAGCAAAAGCCCGCCCGGATACGCCGCGGCCGGCAGCAGCGGCACGCAGGCGAAGGCGAACATGGCCAGGGCCATCGCGACGCAGGCGACGCCGATGCTGCCCATCACTCCGATGCGCTGCGCCGCCCAGCCGGCCAGGCAGCAGCACAGGACGGTGGTGATCATCCCGGTGGAAATCACCCGGCCGACCGTGGCGTTGTCGAACGCCATGGCCTGCAGGTATTCCGGCAGCAGGAAGCTCGACCCGTAGGCCCCGGCGATGATCACGCCCGCGATCAGGAACGGCAGGAACGCGGAGGGTGGCAGCCGGTCGGGTAGCGGCTCTGATAGTTCGGGCATGGCACGGTGCTCTGGCGGTGTGGGCGGCAACTCAGTACTGCACGAGGCTGAGGGCGTGTCGGGGCTCCGGATGACGGGCCGGTGCTTCGGCCAGCGCGTCGATGTGGCTGAACATCGGCGTGTCCGGTTCGGCCTGGAAGTGTTCGTAGCCGAGCAGGTCGTTGAGAATGCGGCTGTTGCGGTAGGCCACCATCGACAGGTTCACCGACTGCAGTCCGTGCTGGACCACGCTGCGGTTCTGCAGATAGACCGGCCCCGGCATCGGCGTGGCGAACTGCACGGCGTAACTGCCGTCGATCAGCGGCAGACCGCCGTCGCGCTGGGCCTTGGCCAGCAAGGCGTCGACATAGGGCTGGGGGCGCGGTTGAAAACCGGTGGCGAGAATCACCCGGTCGACCACGAGGGTGCGTTGCCGCCCGCTGTCCAGCGACCTGAGCCGCGCGCGCCAGCGCCGGCCATCCGGCTCCAGCCCGTCGAGCGCCGCGGACTGCAGGATGTCGATGGCGTGATGGTTATCCTGGCCGACGCGGCGTTCATAGAGTTGTGCGTACAGCCGGTTGCACAGGTCGGCCGAGATGCCGTCGCTGGTCAGCCGCTCCTGCTGCACCGAGTGGCTGCGCTGGGCCAGGCTCAGGCTCTGGAAGCGCTGGTTATAGGCGGGGCAGAAGGCCTCGTTGACGAATGCGTTGTCATCCATGGCGAACAGGTTCGCCCGAGACGTGACCCAGGTCAGCGCGGCCAGCGAGGGGTTGCCCAGCAACTGCTCGACGGTTTCCGCGCCGCTTTGTCCACCCCCGACCACCAGCACCTGCTCGCCAGGCTGGATCGGCTCGCGGTGCAGCAGGTCCGCCACGTGATAGATGTGGTTGCCGAGCCAGGGACGGGCGCACTCGGGGATGCGCGGGGTGATCCCGACACCGATGGCGATGGCCCGTGCGCGGTAGCGCCGTTCGGTGGTGACGATTTCATAGCTCTCGGCCGATTCGAGCACATCCAGCACTTCCTCGGAGAACCGCAGGTTGGAGAGCTGCCGGGCGACCCAGCCGTAGTAGTCGGCGAATTCCTTGCGCGATGTCGAGACGCCGCCCTTGTTGATGAAGCTGTAGAGCCGCCGGTGTTCCGCCAGGTAATTGAGGAAGGAGTAGCGGCTGGTCGGAGCGGCCAGGGTCACGCAGTCCTTGAGCGGTGAAACCTGCAATTGGCCATTGGGCAGCAGCATGCCGGGATGCCAGGCAAAGGTGTCCCGCTTGTCCAGGAACAGTGTGTCCAGGCCGGTCGGTTCCGCCAATGCGGCGAGACTGAGATTGAAGGGACCGATGCCGATACCGATGAGGTCGTATGTTTTCATTAATTGCTCGCCGCCCTGCGAATCAATGGTGAATGCATCCGGCCGTCCTGTCCTGACGGGCCTGCCGATCGGCATGACGCACCTATACGCTACGGTTGGCATGGGGGATCAGCCAACTCAAATGTAGGATATATCCGACATTTTGTCGTTGCAAGCGTCGTTGGCACTTTTCATGTCGGGCAGGATGGGGAGGGGTTAGAGCAGTTCGGCCAGGGGATAGCCGACCGCGTTCGCGAGGCGGTCCATCATGTCGATGGTGACGTTGTGCTTGCCTTGCTCGATGTCCGAGAGCGTGGTGCGCTGCACGCCGGAGCGACTCATCACGTCGGCCTGGGTCAACCCGGCGGCCCGGCGGGCCTGCTTGAGTTTCTGGGCGAAGCGCAGGCGGGCCGGTGAGGCGCCTTCGACCGAGCGGCGCAGGGTTTCATCCGTCATGGGAGTCTCGCAGGCAGGTGCATGGGTCAGGTCAGCCAGCGCGGGGCATGGACCTGAGGTGGATACCGGCAATGGTATCAACACTGGTGCCCATGCGGGGCGCGGATCTCCTGGGCGGTGGACATTCAGCGGCAGTCCTCGAGCGCGCCGGCTTCACCCAGGTGAAACCATCCCCGTCAGTCGGAATGCCCCGCACCCCGGGCCATGCTGGAGAACACCCCATCCCGATAGATCCAGCCGTGCGCCAGGGCCGCCGAGAGATGTCCCACCACGACGAAGTACAGCAACCAGGCCAGCCATCCGTGCGCGTCGCGCAGCCAGGCATAGGACACGGGATTGGCCGGCAGGATCGCGGGCAGGTTGAATCCCTCGATCAGCACGATCGGATAGCCGCCGGCCGACAGCAGCGCCCAGCCAAGCACCGGCAGCCCCAGCATCAGCGTGTATAGAAAGGCATGTGAGGCGAGCGCCGCCCATTGTTGCCAGCGGGGCAGGCTGGCCGGCAGGGGCGGTGGCGGATGACGCCAGCGGTTGGCCAGACGGATGATGGCCAGCACCAGGATGGCGATGCCGAGCGGGCGGTGCAGGTCGATCAGCCAGATCCGATAGTTCAGGGATGTCGTCATGCCCACTCCGATGAACAGCATGGCCAGGATCATGCTGGCCATCAACCAATGCAGCCAACGTGCAAGGCCGTTGAAATGCCGAGTGGAGTCCTTCATTTTCACTGTTCCTCCTGCTTGCCGATGGCTTCGCTGGCCTGGCCATGACCGATCTCGCCCACCCGCAGGTTGAACGAGTGCGAGTAGGCGCCCGAGCGGGCACTGAGCACGGGGTCATTCGAGGGCTCGATGCCCGCCGGCACGATCGATGGGTCATAGTTGACGTCGCGGCAGGCACCGGTGGCCTGGTCGGTGACTTGAATGACTTCCAGCGTGCCGGCGATGATTTGCCTGCGCTCTGGCGGCCAGGGCCGTGAGGGATCGTCGATCGGGTCGCCAGGTTGGGCCAGTTGCAGCACCAGGTCCCAGTACAGCGGCTGTTGCGCCAGCTTCTGGCGCAGGTCGTCGAACAGGAAGTCATGGGCCGCCGCTGGTCGCTGTTCGTTGGGCAGCGGCTGGAACGGCACGCGCGAACGCATCGACCAGCGTGTCGCCTGCCGTTGCCCCTGGGCATCGACCAGATGGAAGGCATTGATGCCGAAGAACTCCACACCCGCGAAGCTGCCGGGGGCCGGGGCCTGTGCGCGCCATGCGAGGAATTTCTCCGCCTCCGGGTACTGTTTCAGAAACGTTGTCAGGCGCTCCGGGTTTGGCTGGCCGGTCGCCGGGTCGACGGCGGTCGCCTTGAGCATATCGGCAAATCCCTCGGCGTTGCGTGTGGCGAAGTACGGCTGGTTGTTCAGCGCCAGGCGCCATTGCTGCTGGTCGTCAGTGGTCAGCAGCAACGCCATGCTCACCGTGCCGGTCGAGTTGTCGGCGGCGTGCGGGTTGCCCGCGCCAATCGAGAAGCGGCCGATGACGGGCACTTGCGCCTGGGTGAAGACCCGCGCCTTGGACAAGGTGCGCGCCTCCTGGCTGCTTCTGAACGTACCGGCAAAACACATGCCCTTGCCATGGGCACGGCGAAATCCGGGAGGAAAGGACGGGGGTGTCTGGGCGACCAGGCCCTTGCTGGTGGGACGCGTGCCGATCCAGCCGGCGGTCCAGGCGAACGCAGCGGTCAGCGTCGCGGCAATCCCGATGATCGCGACAGACGCCAGCCAGGTGCGTTTCGAATTGATCTGCAGTTTTGACATCGCTCGTTCCATTGCGCTTATGGCGGATGTGCCGGAGCCGGCCTGGCGAAAGGGGGCGATCCAGGACGGGTTCCAGCGTTCCAGGGAGCGATGATATAGGGCTGTTACGTTGCCGGGGCCTCGCTGGAGTTAACATTTTCGTGAAGGTTTTCATGAGCATGCCAGGGGGCTCCGCGGTTTCAGGAGTCCCTGGATGGCATTCGGGAAGTGCGCGCACCGTGGATCAGTAGCGAATCATCACCGACTTGAGCTTGGTGTAGTCCTCGATGAACGCATCGCCGAACTCGCGTCCGATACCGGAGGCCTTGCTGCCGCCAAACGGCACCGCCGGGTCGAGCAGGGTGTGCATGTTCACCCAGACCGTGCCGGCGTTGATGGCCGGGATCATGCGCAGGGCCTTGCCCAGATCGTGGGTCCAGAGGCTGGCGCTGAGGCCGTAGGGGGTGTTGTTCATCAGTTCCAGCAGTTCTTCCTCGGTGTCGTAGGGAAAGAAGGTGGCGATCGGGCCGAAGGTTTCCTCGTTGAGCAGGGTGTCGTTAACGCTGTTGGCGAGGATCACGGTGGGCTCCACATAGCAGCCGGGCCGCTCGATCAGCTTGCCGCCGTGGATGATGCTGTTGTTCTCGGCGCGCGCCTTGGCGAAGAAGCCTTCGAGCTTGAGCTGGTGCTGGCGGTGGGTGACCGGGCCGAATTCGGTGCGCTCATCGAGCGGCGAGCCGATATTCAACTGGCCCAGGCGCCGCGACAGCTTGTCCATGATCGGTTCGATCTGCGAGCGGTGCACGAAGAAGCGCTCGGCGGCGGCGCAGATCTGCCCGGAGTGCAGGAAGCCGGCCTCGATGATGCCGTTGACCGCCTTGTCCAGGTCGACGTCGCGCAGGAAGCCGGCCGAGTTCTTGCCACCCAGCTCCAGGGTGGCGCGGGTCAGGTTGGCGCCCATGGCCGTCTGGCCGACCGCGATGCCGGTTGGCACCGAGCCGGTGAACGACACCTTGTCGGTGCCCGGATGTTCGATCAGGTTCTTTCCCACCAGGCCAGCACCGGTCACGACGTTCAGCGCGCCCGCCGGCAGGCCGGCCTCGATTGCCAGCTCGGCGATGCGCAGGATGGTCAGCGGGGTGAACTCGCTGGGCTTGATGATGATGCTGCAACCGGTCACCAGTGCCGAGGCGAGCTTCCAGATAGCGATCATGGTCGAGAAATTCCACGGCACGATGCCGACCACCACGCCGACCGGCTCACGCAGGGTGAAGGCGCTGTAGCGTTCGCCAGCGAAGGAGGGCAGCGACGGGGTGATGGTCTGGCCGCTGATCTTGGTGGCCCAGCCGGCGTAGTAGCGCAGGAAGTGCGCGGCCTGGTCGACCTCGAAGACCCGTGCGATCTGGATGATCTTGCCCGACTGCAGGGTCTCGATCTGCGCCAGTTCGTCACGGTGGCGCTCCAGCAGGTCGGCCAGTTTCAGCAGTACATTGCCGCGCTGCGCCGGAGCGGCCTGCGACCACTGCCGGAAGCCGCGCCGGGCCGACTCCACGGCGGCGTCGATATCGGCCTGGTCGGCATCGGCCACCCGGGCGATCACCTGGTCGGTGGCCGGGTTGATCACCTCCAGCGTCCGGCTGGAATGGCTCGGGACGGCAACACCGTCGATGAACAGGGCAGGGCTTCGACGCAGGAAGGCTTCGACTTGGGGCAGCAGCGTGATATCGCTCATGGGTTTTCCTGAGGGCGGCAGCGGAAAAGCCCGAGGGTATTCAAGGATCGCCGGGTTGGCTTGACTGTGCCTGCCCGACAGCTTGACTGTGGCTGCCGGGCGGCAGGGGAGCGATGCAGGCCGCTCCCGCGAGGGGGATCAGAACGGTACGGCGACAGTGACCTGGCTGTAGACGTTGGTGCCGTTGCCGCCGACCTGGTTGCCGCCGTTGCTGGCGTCCTTGTCCGGCTTGTACAGGCCCAGCAGCGGGGTGACGATCAGGTGTTCGTTCACCGCCCATTCGGCGTACAGGTCCAGCTCGCGGCCGTCCAGGTTCAGGGCATCCTGCTTGTGCAGGGTCTTGTAGTCGAAGAACAGCACGCCGAGGGTCAGCGGCTCCAGCGGCTTGACCTTGAGCGCCACATGCTGGATCGCCGTGTTGGTGTTGAACGGCCCGGCGTAGTTGCCGGTCACCTCGCCCTGAAACCAGGTGCCGTAGCCGCGGCTGAGCCCGTTGAACATCGAGTCCCAGTTCCTGGAATAGCGGCTGTAGCGGTAGGTCAGGTCCGGCGACCAGGGCAGGTCGGTGAAGGTGTAGCCGGCCTCGGTGTACCAGGCCTTTTGCGCACCGGCATCCTTGTCCTGCCAGGCGTACTCGAAGCCGAAGTGGGCGTGCTCGATACCGGCGTTGCCGGCACCGCGCAGGCTGTAGATGTTCATGCCCTCGCGCTGTTTCTGGAAGTCGCTGGCATAACGGTCGTCGACGCCGATGCCGTGAATGTAGGTCAGCCCCAGGGTGCCAGGGGCGGCGGTGTACTCCAGGGTGCCGGCGGCCATTTCGGTCTTGGCCTGGGCACGGTTGTCGGACTTGATCCACATCACACTGCCGTGCACGCCTTCTTTGCCGCCCAGGCGCAGGACGGCCGTCTGGTCGAAGGCATGGCGTGCCGCCAGGTAGTAGGCACCGCCGCGATTGAGTGCGCCGTCGGCCGGACCCTTGCCGAAGTTCAGGCCGTCGTCGTTGATGATGAAACCGTCACCCAGGGTGATGATCTGGCGGCCGAACGAGACGTCCACGCCATCTTTGCCGAGCATCGGGAACAGGTCCCCCGAGCGCCAGCCGGCAAAGGCCTCGTCGAACCTGGTGGTGCGCTCGGTGCCGGTGCTCAGGCCGGCCGGATCGCCGTCGCCCCAGGTCCCGGAACTGACCAGGTTGGCCGTGCCATAGGCGCTGCCCAGGTTGCCCAGCGTCTGGTCGAGGCTCAGGCCATACTTGATGAAGCCCTCGCGCCAACTGGATCCACCGCTTCGGCCGTCGTAGTTCTTGCGGCTGTTGAACATCCCGTAGACTGCCAGGAAGTTGCCGGTGACCTTGGTGTCGCCATCGGCATACAGCTCAACGGCCCTGGCCGACGAGTCGACGAGCAGCAGCGCCATACCCAGGCCGACGGCCTTGGACAGCGACCGTGTTTTCGGTGTTTGCTTCATTATTGTTTTCCCCGGTCTTGTTGGACAGCTCAATGAATCGAGTGCGCATTAGGGCGACCGGGATCGGCAAAGTCTTTGATCTGCGTGCCAGATAATTGATCCTGGCGGCCAGGCGTCGGGCCCTGGCAGGCAGCAACAAAACCGGCGGCAGACAGGGGCAAGACGGTCGGGGTGGGAGGGGCGCACAGTGCCTGGGTACAAGGCGCCGTTTGCTCAGGGACAGGCAGGGAGGAGTGATCGCCGACTCCTCGAACGGTTCGCGAAATACACAATAACAATTCGCTTTCGAGGATCTGCACCATGTCGATCAACGACAGACTCACCGAGCACTTGCAACGTGGCACGGTCGGTTTTCCCACCGCGCTTGCCAGCACCATCGGCCTGATCATGGCCAGCCCGGTCATTCTCACCGCGACCATGGGCTTCGGTATTGGTGGCGGTACCTTCGCGGTGGCGATCCTGATCGCCGTGGTGATGATGCTGGCCCAGGCGACCACCTTCGCCGAGGCCGCGTCGGTGCTGCCGACCACCGGCTCGGTCTACGACTACATCAACTGCGGCATGGGCCGGTTCTTCGCGATCACCGGGACCCTGTCGGCGTACCTGATCGTCCATGTCTTTGCCGGTACCGCGGAGACCATTCTCTCCGGTGTCATGGCCCTGGTGAACTTCGAGCACCTCAATACCCTGGCCGAATCGGCCGGCGGTTCCTGGCTGCTGGGGGTGGGCTTCGTCGTCGTCTTCGGCATCCTCAACGCCTTCGGCGTCAGCGTGTTCGGCAAGGCCGAGATCATCCTCACGTTCGGCATGTGGACCACCCTGATGGTGTTCGGCGTGCTGGGCCTGATCGCCGCCCCGGCGGTCCGGCTCGACGGCTGGTTCGGCGCGTCGCTGGTGGGCACCGACCCGGTGACGGTGTTGTCGCTGGTGGGCATGGCGATGTTCATGTTCGTCGGTTGCGAGTTCGTCACGCCGCTGGCACCGGACCTGCGCAACTCGGCCAGGGTCATGCCGCGGGCAATGATCCTCGGCCTGCTCGGCGTCGCTACCTGCATGTTCATCTATGGCGCGGCGATGAAGCGTCAGGTGGACAACGTGCTGCTCGACGCCACCGCTGGCGTGCACCTGCTGGATACGCCGATGGCGATTCCGCGCTTCGCCGAGCAGGTGATGGGGCAGGTCGGCCCGCTGTGGCTGGGCCTGGGCTTCCTGTTCGCCGGGGCGGCGACCATCAATACACTGATGGCCGGGGTGCCACGCATCCTCTACGGCATGGCGGTCGACGGCGCCTTGCCCAAGGTGTTCACCTACCTGCACCCGCGCTTTAAGACACCGCTGCTGTGCATTCTGGTGGCGATGCTGATTCCCTGCCTGCACGCGCTGTACCTGGGCGGCAACACCGACAACATCATGCACCTGGTGCTGGCCGCGGTGTGTGCCTGGAGCTTCGCCTACCTGCTGGTGACCCTGTCGGTGGTGATCCTGCGGATTCGCCGCCCGGATCTGCCACGGGCCTATCGTTCGCCGCTGTTCCCACTGCCGCAGATCGTCTCCAGTGCCGGTATCCTGCTGGGCATGTGGTTCATCACGCCACCGGGCATGAACCCGGCGGACATCTATATCCCGTTCGGCGTGATGCTGGGGGGCACCGCCGCCTATGCGCTGTTCTGGACGCTGGTGGTGCAACGGGTCAATCCATTCAAGCCGGCATCGGTGGAAGAGGTGCTGGCCAAGGAGTTCGCCAATGAACCTGGACACGCTCACGACGGTTATGTCGACCATGCTGCAAAAGCTGTCTGAACTGTTCGGCGCCGGTCGCGCGCCGACCGGTTATCGTCCCGGGGTGACCCTGGAGCACCTGCGCCGCAACCTGGGCGTGGCCGGTTTCGAGCAGAACGGGCCGACCTCGGCGAGGATCGCCCTGGGCGATGACCTGCAACTGGAGGTCGTCGAGCGCACCGAGTCGCAGTTGTTCATGCACCTGGTCATGACTGAGTTCGTGTTGCGGGTGCCTGCCTTGCGGGAGGGCACGGCGAGCTTCGAGTTGCACCATGGCGGGGCCGTTCGGCGTACGGGCATTCGCTGCCGGCAGCGTTCCGGCGAGCGTTCGCTGCTGGCCGGACTGGAAGCGGGGTTGCAGGACGACGGTGCCTTGTACCAGGCGCTGATGCCGCTGGATTTCAAGCACCTGCGCATCGACCTGCAAGAACGGCAGTGGTGCGTACGGCTGGAGCACATGGGCGGCAGCGAGGTGGTCAACCGCATGCCGGCCTTCCGGCGCTACATCGCTCTTGGCCGCGAGCAGCGCGACAGCCTGTTCCAGGCACTGGCCGAACTGCAGCGACTGTTGCGTTCGCTCTGATCCCGACACCGACCTGGCACCTTTGATGCTTGTACAGGGGGCATCCACGTACTTGTTGCGCCCATATAGATAACATGTTAACTATTGCGCAACAAAAACAAAAAGCCACCATGGAGAGCCCCATGAGCATCCATCAATCCGTGCCAGACGGTCTGGAAACCTGGAACCGCGACCTGCGTGCCGCCTGTGGTCATTTCGACACGGAGCTGGCCTGCCACCGTGCGCTGTTCATCGGTGAGGTGTCCGAGTTTTCCCGGGGTGGCTTGCCGCTGGCGACCTTGCGTACCAATGCCGGGCTGATCAAGCGTGATCGGCCCAATGCCGACCACGACAACGAGCAGGATTGCTTCCTGGTCAGCCAGCGTGGCGGTCATTGCCAGATCACCCAGCACGGCCAGAGCATCCGCCTGGCACCCGGCGACCTGCTGTTGATGGACTCGGCGGCGGCCATCGAGATCAGTCCGTTCGGCCTGATCGAACACGTCTCGGTGTCGTTGTCGCGCAGCGAGGTCTGCCGGCAACTCGGCGGCCAGTCCAGGACCTTCGGCAAGATCTCTCCGAACAAGGCCTGCGGGCGGATGCTGCACGTGCTGGTGGACCAGTTGTGCAAGGACACCTCGGTGGGCGAAGGCGTGGCGGCAGAAGGCGAGGCCTTGCAGTCGGCGTTCGTGTCACTGCTCGGCTCGGCGTTCGAGGAAGACCGCGAGCTGGGCGAGGATGCCACGCCATTGCAGGGCAGCAGCCTGCGCAGTTATGTGCAGAAAGTCATCGACGAGTCGCTGACCCAGCCCGGCCTGAGCCCGGCGGGCCTGGCCAATCGCCTGAACATCTCGGTGCGGCACCTGTACCGGCTGTTCGAGGAGCAGGACGACAGTGTTTGCCGTTATATCCAGCGGGCCCGCCTCAAGCGCAGTGCCGATGACCTGATCAACCCGCTGTTGCGCAGCGAATCGATCACCTCGATCGCCTACAAGTGGGGCTTCACCGATTCGGCGCACTTCAGTCGTTCGTTCAAGAAGCAGTTCGAGCTGTCCCCCAAGGATTTCCGCTCCACCCGCTTGCAGCAGGCGTTGGGCGCGGCTTGATCGAGCGGACATGAAAAAGGGGCTGTTCAGCCCCTTTCGCGTTTGTGCAGGCACTTGATCAGACTTCCGGCAAGGTCGCTCCTCCATCGACCACCAAGGTCTGTCCGGTGATGTAGGCGGCCAGGTCCGAGGCCAGGAACAGCATGGCCGAGGCAATGTCCGAAGCCTGGCCCAAGCGTCCCAGCGGCACCCGGCTGGCGATCGCCTCGTTCTGTTGCGCATCGCCCAGGTTGGCCATGGCCGGCGTGGCGATCATGCCCGGTTCGACCCCGTTGACCCGGACGTTGTCGGCGGCCAGTTCCAGCGCCGCATTGCGGATGAAGCCGTTTACGCCGGCCTTGGACGCCGCGTAGTGGCTCAGCCCAGGGTAAGCCACCCTGGGTCCGGTGACCGAGGAGGTGACCAGCACGCAGCCCTGGCCCTGGCGCCGGAACAGCGGCAGCGCGGCCTGGGTCAGCCAGAACAGCGCCGAGAGATTGACCGCCAGGGTCCGTTCAAGCACAGCCGGGGTGATCTCGCTGAACGGGGTCAGCGGGAAGTACCCGGCGTTGTGCACCAGGGTGTCCAGCCGGTCCAGTTTCCCGACCAGCTCGAACACCGCGCTGGCGTCCGCCAGGTCGACGCCTACGGCTTCGACCTGGCAAGCCCTAGTCCGCAACTCGCTGGCCAGAGTCCGGGCCTGCTCCAGGCGCAGGTCGGCGATCACCACCTGAGCGCCACGTCGGGCGAAGGCCTCGACAATCGCTCGGCCGATGCCCTGGGCGCCACCGGTGACCAGCACGTGGCGACCACTGAAATCCAGGTCTTCAGGCATGGGCGGGCTCCATGTGGGCAAAGGCCAGTGTCGGCACGTCGACGATGTTCGACCCGCCATCGGCGACCAGGGTCGCCCCGGTGATGATCGAGGCCTCGTCGGACGCCAGGAAGCGGCAGACCCGGGCGATCTCCTCGGCGCTGGCCGGGCGGCGCAGCGGTACGTCGGCGCAGACCCGGTCATAGGCCTGTTGCAGGGTTTCGCCGTACCGGTCCATCAGCGGCTGCATTTCCTGGTCGGCCATTGGCGTGCGTACCCAGCCCGGGCACACGGCATTCACCCGCACGGCGTGGGGGCCGTAGTCCCTGGCCAGGGAGCGGTTGAGGCCGAGCAGGGCGTGCTTGGCCGTGGTGTAGCCGCAAACCTCCGGGCCCGCCGCCAGGGAGGCGATCGAGCCGATCAGGACGATGTTGCCGGCCGTTTCCCGCAGCAGCGGCAGGCAGGCCCGGGCACTGTAGAAGGCGCTGTCGAGGTTGCTGCGCAATGCCGCCTGCCAGCCCGGCGGAGTGGTCTCGGTGGCGCTACCCAGGCCGTGGCCGCCGGCACAGGCCAGCAGCACGTCGAGGCGGGCATGGCGTTGGCGGATGCGGGCGATGAAATCCTCCCAGGCATCCGGGCAGGCGGCATCGCCGACCAGGACCAGGCCGCCGGTCTCTGCGGCGACCTGCTCCAGCGGCTCGCGGCGCCGGCCGATCAGCACCAGGTTGTCGCCCTGCGCGGCGTAGAGCCGCGCACAGGCCGCACCAATGCCGGTGCCGGCACCGGTGATGACGACGGTCCGTGGCTCAGGCATCGGGGTACTCCGTGCGGTTGAGGACCTGGCAGTAGGAGCTGACCGGGAAGTTCGACAGCTCGTCGAAGGCCGCACCGGCATAACCGAAGATCTTGCCGTCGCTGCGGTGTTGTTGCAGGTCGATCAGCAACAGGCCGAGGGTCGGGACGATCTTTTCACGCCAGACGAAGAGATAGAGCTCATCGGCGATCTTGTAGTAATGGCAGCGATCGGTGTCGCACAGACCCTTTTCCACGCCTTCCAGGCACTGCCAGGTGTAGAACTGGTCGTTGAGATAAATGTGTTCGTAGACTTCGCTCGGGCTGTAGCGGTAATGGTTGCGCAGGCCGCTCAGTTCGCTGGTCGGGGCATGCGGGCAGAGGCCTTCCTGCCAGGGGCGGTCGAGGCTGCCATGAAGGAACTCGGCCTCGACCGTGGTCAGGTCCTTGCCGGCCAGGGCGCGGCTGTAGAGGCCCTCGCGGGTCTGCTCGGCGCTCGGCATGCGGCCGATCACGGCGGTGAAGGCGGCTTGGGCGGTGTCGAGTACCAGGCTGATCGACCAGGCCTGGCCGCCTTCGTGCCTGATGAAGTCCACCAGGTACAGGCCGGGACGCACGGAGGTCGCGCGGTAGTGGGCGGTGCCGCTGGAGTGACCGTCGGCGGCGCTCCATGACAGGGTTTCGCGCTCGAAGCGGTGCTCGATCTGCCAGCCATTGGCGAAATGCAGGGTGAAGGTCTTGCCGTCCAGCTCGGCCAGGTTGGGCAAGATGAAGGCTTGCGGGGCAAAGCCGTCGGCCAGGGCGCCCACGGTGATCCAGTCTTTGTTGTTTGCGGTCATGATGAGACTCCGATTGGTTGGATGGACCTGTCGGATCATGCCGCTGGCGGCTTTGCCCGCCTATCAACCGGATGGTTGAGTGAGCTACAGGAACAGGCTGACCACCAGTTCGGTGCGGCTGCTGACGCCGGTCTTGCGGAACAGATTGATCAGGTGGGTCTTGACCGTCGCCAGGCTGACGTCCAGCTCCTGGGCCAGTTGCTTGTTGCTGGCGCCCTGGCGCAGCAGGTGGGCGATCTGCCGCTCCTTGGGGGTCAGGTCGAGCAGCGGGTCTTCGCAGGGCTGCAGGTTGGCGACCGCCATCTGCAGGAGTGACTGCAGGGCTTCGAGGCGGGCCAGTTGCTCGCTGTTGAAGGCCCCCTGTTCGACGGTGCGCAGCAGCGAAATCGCCGCCTGGGGCTGGCCGGCGCGGTGGGCGAGGATCTCCACCACGTCGACGATGCCGTGGCGTTGCAGGAAATCGCGATAGCGCTGGTTGTCACGTCTGGGCTGGCGTGTCATGGCCAGTTCGATCGGGACGACGGTCAAGCCGCTGGACAGGCAGTTGCGCGGTTGCAGCGGGTCGAACTGCCGGTAGTGGTCGAGGTAGTCGCGGTGCATCTCGCCGGTCATGCCCTGCAGGCGGAAATCACGGGCCTGCAGCTGGCGGTCGACGCGATAGAAGGCTGCACGGCTGGCCGGGACCAGTTGGGTGAAGGCGTGCAGGCACTGCTGCGCGACTTCCTGGAGGGGAATGCTGTTCATGCTTGCCCGGCCTCGACGATGGCTGCCGGGGACGCCGGCAGCCGCAGTGATCAGGCGACCGCGAAGTAGTGCTTGACGAAGCTCTCGCTGACGACTTCCCAGAGCACCGGGGTGCCCTTGGTCACGAACCAGCTGTCACCGGCCTTGTAGCGGCTGCTCTGGCCGCTGTTCTCGTCGGTCAGGATCACTTCGCCGGTGACCACTGTCGCCTGTTCGGCGAAAGGATAGACCATGCGGAACTTGCCCTGGGTGGTGCCGAAGTAGGCGCTGCTGACCGGGTCGGTCGGTGCGCCGAAGGTCATCTTGCCGAAGGCGCGGACTTCGCCTTCGAGGATCTGCGAGCCGAGGTCGGCCACGGTGCCCCAGGCATCGAGTTCGGACAGTTGGACATCTTTCTTGACGGTGGTGAGGGTCATGGCAGTTGCTCCTGATGAGTGAAAGTGAAAGGGAAGGGCGCCTTGGCGATCAGCGACGCCCGTTCCAGTAACCCGAGAGTTGGTGCCAGGATTTGCCGCCGGTCAGTAGCAGCGGGCGAATCAGGTCCTTGCCGATGATGGTCGGACGCGGGATCGAGCTGACCAGGTCGTAGCGTGCAGAGCCCTCGCTCATGCCCTCGGCCAGGACCTTGCAGATGATGTGGCTCGGGGTCACGCCGAAACCGGAGTAGCCCTGGACATAGAACGCGTTGCGCCGACCCGGCAGGGTGCCGATCTGCGGAAACAGGTTCGGGCTGCAGGCCATCGGGCCGCCCCAGGCCAGGTCGATCTTCACGTCCTTGAGGTACGGGAAGATTTTCAGCATCAGGTTGCGGTTCCAGGCCTTGAGGTCGCGAGGGATGTGCTCGACCAGCGGCGTGGCCGCGCCGAACAGCAGGCGGTTTTCATTGGTGACGCGGTAGTAGTCGATCACCGGGCGAATGTCGCTGTAGGCGCCGCGGATCGGGCTGATGCGCTGGATCAGTTCCTCCGACAACGGCTCGGTCATCATCTGGAAGGCGTAGGTGTTGATGGTCGAGCGGTGCAGTTCCGGTTCCAGCTTGTTGAGGAAGCTGTCGCAGGCCCACAGCAGCTTGCTGGCCTTGACCGAGCCGCGCCCGGTACGCACGGTGATCTGTTCGCCGTAGCGCACTTCCAGGGCCGGGCTGTTCTCGAAAATCCGCGCGCCATGGCCGACCAGCGCCTTGGCCTCGCCGAGCAGCAGGTTCAACGAGTGCACGTGGCCACCGCCCATGTGCAGCAAGGCGCTGCTGTAGGCGTCGGAGCCGATGATCTGCCTGACCTCGGAGCCGGCGAGAAAGCGGATCTCGTGCTGGCTGTTGAGCGACTTGAAATCCTTTTCCCAGGCGCGCAGGGTCTTTTCCTGGCGGGCGTTGAAGCCCATGTAGCCGTAGCCGTGGCAGAAGTCGGCATCGATGTCGTACTTGGCGATGCGGCCCTTGATGATGTCGGCGCCCAGGTCGCTGATCTCGAAGATCCGCCGCAGGCCGTCTTCACCCACGTCTTTCTTGATCTTTTCCAGGTCGTGGCCGATCCCGGCCATGATCTGCCCACCGTTGCGCCCGGTGCCGCCAAAGCCCAGGTAGCGGGCTTCCAGCACGACGATGTTGGTGATGCCTTTTTCGGCGAGCTCCAGGGCGGTGTTGATGCCGGAGAAACCGCCGCCGATGACGACAACGTCGGCTTCCACATCCTGTTCCAGGGTCGGGAAGCTGAGGTTGTATTTCTTGGTGGCCGTGTAGTAGGTGGGCGTTTCGATATTGATCATGGCGCAGCCTGAAAAAGTGAAGGAAAACTCAAGGCAGGGAGTCCGGGAGACTCTGTCATCGATGGCTCCCATTAAGAGCCCTGGCGCGGCGGATGTCTTGATTCTCTGTGCCGGTTTTTTTGATTCAGCGCGCCAGGGCTGGCAAGGCCGTCACAAAACCGCTCTACGCTGGCACGGAGCGGACAGTCTCGTTGGTGTCGCTGCTTGGGTGAGTTTGCCAGGGCAGCCTGCTGGTCAGATCAGTCGCTCGTACTCCGAAAGAAGCTTGATGCTTTGAGCAAGACCTTGGGCCTGTAATCGCTCCAGGAGCTTCTTTGCGGTACAGGGGGGATTCTTCAGGGACGCACGTTGTGCCTGGACCGCTTCGAGTACTGCGGCCCGATCAAGGTCGAAGAGGTCTGTGATGAAGTCGTCCGGGTGCACTGCTTCTATATCAAATGGCCGTAACGCATCGACTGGAAAGTCCTTCAGGTTGAAGGTCACGATGACGGAGGCGCTGCATTTGATGGCAGCCGCCAGGACGTGCCGATCGTCTGCATCCGGGAGTGTGAGGCCCGAACACAGGGATTCGTATCCGGTTACCAAGGCATCGGGTATGGCTCTGTCCATTGCCTTTGAGGTCCGATCAAGTTGAGCTTGGGTGAGATCCTGACGCTTGATCAGAAGGTTGCGTTTCCATTCCTCATGAATGTGCGCCGTCCAGCGTGCCCGGTAAGTACCTGTCAGCGCCAGGTGCATGAGCAGGTCACGCAATGGCGCCGGGTAGAGGACATTGGCGTCATACACCGCAGTGAACGGCGAATGCCTCATTCGTACCCCATCTTCAGCGCCTGGGCTTGTGCCGCCAGTTCTCCCATCGCCTGGCTGCTTTCTGCGGTCCTGCGTTGCTTGTAGTCCATGAGGTCGGCGAATTTCACCCGGCGATGGCGACCGACCTTGGTGTGTGGGATGACATTTTCATCCAGTAGCTTGACCAGATGCGGCCGCGAGACATTCAGCAAGTCCGCACCTTCCTGGGTGGTCAGCTCCGCATGAATCGGAACGACCTTTACGGCATTGCCCATCGCCAGTTCACTCAGGATTTCGTCCAGCAGGCGCAGGGCCGAGACCGGTAGCTGGAGAGTGTGTGGCTGCTGCTTGTCATCCAGTATTTCGATGCGTTGGGTCTCCAGCTGGGTCGACAGGAAAGCGGCGAGCTGGCGGCGTGACTCTACGGCGGCAGCTATCTGCCTTTCATCAGGAAGCATCGTGGTGTTCAGGTCTGCGGTAGTCATGGGTGTCTCCAAAATCTTTTGTATTCGCGCAAGTGCGTTGGGTCTACATTGATTTTGTAAACGAAATAAACGAAATTCGCAATAAACGAAACGGCCAGTTTTTGAGTGGGATCAGTCACTGTTGCCGATCATCAATGTACAGAGACGAGCCGAAGCCTAGTCGTCAGGATTGGATGGCAACAGCTAGCTGGCGTGTTCTAGGACATTTCAGTCAAGAGGAGGAGAGTTGTCCTGCTGGCCGCTGAAGGTTCTGTTTCCAGCGATTTGCGGACGCTGTCGATGGAGCGGGGAAGCTTGGGCGCGCTCAGCCAGTTCTGGTCGCTCGGTATTCCTCAACCAATTTGTCCAGAAAGACGAACAGCTTCTGGTTCATCTCCTCCCAGTCGTTCGCCCGCAAGGCCGCCGGCTGCTGGACGAAGCGGCGGTCGAGGAGGGTGGCCAGTTCGCGCTCGGAAGCGGCGATCAGCAGTTCGACGACCTCACGGGTGAATTCCATGTGGCACTGGAAGCCATAGACGAGCTTGCTGTATTCGACGATCTGGCGGGGGCAGCCTTCGCTGGTCGCGATGATCGTCGCGTCGGCGGTCAGGCCGGGCATGTCGTTGTGCCAGTGGCCGACCTGCAGCACGTCGCCGAAGTGGGCGAACTTGGCGTTCGCCTTGCCGGCTTCGGTCAGGCTGATCGGGAATTTGCCGATTTCCTTTTCCGGGCTATGGCCGAACCGGGCGCCCAGCGCCTCACCGATGAGCTGGGAGCCCAGGCAGACGCCGACCACCGCTTTTCCGGCAGCGATCGCCTGGCTGATCAGGCGACATTCCTCGGCGGCATCGAAATGTGCGCATTGTTCGAGGGTGGTGGCCGGGTCCTGGGGGCCGCCCAGCACGACCAGCAGGTCGATGGCGTCCGCATGGGCGGGCAGCGCCTGGCCTGCATGCACACGGGAGTAACTGGCGGCATGGCCTCGTGACTTCACCCAGGTGTCATAGGCGCCAGGCGCTTCGAAGGCTTCGTGAACGATGAAGTGGACTTTCATGGGGGTTCTCTTCAATGACTGGAGGGCAGAAGGCCCGGCGATCCGCTCGCGCCAGGCCTTCTGCGAGACCGGATTCAGCGGCTGACGGCCAACTCGTCCAGCAGGCCTTTCAGGTAGGCACTGCCCTGCGGGTCCAGGGGTTGCAGCGGCAGGCGCGGGGCGCCGACGTCCAGGCCGAGCATGTTCAGGCCGGCCTTGATGGTCGTCGGCAGGCCGCGGCGGGTGATGTACTCCAGCAGCTCGTACTGGCGATAGAAGAGGGTGCGGGCCTGTTCCAGGTCGCGATCCTGCACCGCCGCCCACAAGGCCAGGTTCAATTGCGCAATCAGGTTCGGCGCTGCGGTGCACCAGCCGGCCGCACCGGCCACCAGGGCTTCGAGGGTCAGCGGGTTGCAGCCGTTGTAGAACGCCACCTGGCCACCAGTGGCCTTGTACAGGCGGTGCATGCGCTGGATGTCCCCCGTGCTTTCCTTGACCATGGTGACGTTCTTCACCTCGTTCAGGATGCGCAGGATCAGTTCCACCGACAGGTCGGTACCGCTGGTACCGGGGTTGTTGTAGAGCATGATCGGGATATCGATCGCCGCCCCGACCGCCTTGTAGTGATCGACGATCTCGGTCTCGGTCAGCTTCCAGTAGGACGCCGGCAGAACCATCACCGCCGTGGCACCGCAGGCCTGGGCCAGCTGTGCACGCTGCACGGTGCGTGCGGTGGTCAGGTCGGACACGCTGACCACGCTGGGCACGCGCCCGGCAATCTTCTCCTGGCTGAAGCGCACCACCGACTCCCACTCGGCCTCGGAGAGGTAGGCGCCTTCGCCGGTGCTGCCCAGCGGTGCGATGGCGTGCACGCCGGACTGGATCAGGCGTTCGATGGATTGGCCCAGCGCAGTCAGGTCGACCGAGCCGTCTGCCGCGAAGGGGGTGATGGTGTAGCCGATAACGCCGCGAATCTGAGGGGTGGACATGCAAGGCACCTCTTACTGTTTTCTGGAAATGAGTACCGCGTCGATCAGCTCAGGCAGTCGCCATGAGCCCGCAAGGCACGGCGCGCGTAGTAGCTGAAGGCGGCACCGTGGCGCTTGGGCGTGGAGATCCAGTCGTGGGCTTCCTTGCCGAGCGCTGCGGGGATCGGGCGGATTTCGCCGGCCCCCATGGCCAGCAACTGCATTTTTGCGGCGCGCTCGAAGAGCAGGGCCAGGACACAGGCTTCCTCGATCGAGGCACCGGCGATCAACAGGCCGTGGTGCGAAAGCAGGATGGCGCGCTTGTCGCCAATGGCCTTCGAGATGATCTCGCCTTCCTCGTTGCCCACCGGTACGCCCGGCCAGTCCTTGAGGAACGCGCAGTCGTCGAACAGCGGGCAGATATCCATGTGCGACACCTGCAGCGGTACTTCCAGCATCGACAGCGTGGCGCTGTGCAGCGGGTGGGTGTGGATGATGCAGTTCACATCGGGACGGGCGCGGTACAGCCAGCTGTGGAAGCGGTTGGCGGGGTTGGCCATGCCGCGGCCGTCGAGCACGTTCAGGTCCTCGTCCACCACCAGCAGGTTGGACGCCGAGATCTCGTCGAAGCCCAGGCCCAGCTGTTGCGTATAATAGGTGCCCGGTTCTTCCGCACGGGCGGTAATCTGCCCGGCGAGGCCCGAATCATGCCCACCGTCGAACAGGATGCGGCAGGTCAGGGCGAGTTTCTGCCGAGGGGTGTAGGTATTATCGATCAGCGCCGTCAGCATCTGCTTCTCGGCGAGCTTGACGAGCTGGTCCTTCGGGGTCTGCAGGGTCGTGGTCACGGTCGGTACCTGAGCGAGGAATGGGCAGTATTTACCTGGTGGCCGCTGCAACGGCGCCAGGACACCCGGATGATCTTAATGACACCTTGTGTCATATACAATACTTGTGTCATCAATTTTGAAGGAACGGCGTTGGATGTCGGTGCAGCTGAGAATTTTGCGTAAGAAGATGGGCATGACCCTGGAGCAGCTGGCCGGGCACACCGGATTGACCAAGAGCTACCTGTCGAAGGTCGAAAGGGGCATGAGTTCGCCTTCCATAGCGGTGGCGCTCAAGCTGGCCAAGGCGCTCAATGCCCCGGCCGAGGAACTGTTCAGTTCCGAAGCGGTGCCCGAGGAGGGCTACAGCCTGGTTCGCCGGCAACCGCGTGAAGCCTGCGGCGACCAGCCGGCGCCGACCCATGTGCCGCTGGCGCGACACATCGGCCAGCGGGCCTTGCTGCCGTTTCTGGTCTATCCGCCACGCTCGTTCGGGCATTCGGCGTTCAAGGAGCACCTGGGTGAGGAGTTCGTCTACGTGCACCGTGGCAGTGTCGAGGTCGACTTCGGCACGGAGCGCCTGACCCTGGAGGAGGGCGACGCCCTGCACTTCAATGCGCAGAAGGCCCATCGCATCCGCACGGTTTCATCGCAGCAGGCGGAGCTGCTGGTGGTGGTGGTGCACAGCACCGAGTGAGGACCTGACCCGATCCATGGGTCACTTCCCGCGCCAGCCCTCGAGGAAGTCCAGCAGCAGTTGATTGACCTTCTCCGGCTGCTCTTCCTGTGGCAGGTGTCCGCATTGCTCGATGGGGTGGGCCTGCAGGTCATCGGCCATCTCCGCCCAGACGCTGGCCATGTCGAACAGCTTGCCGACGGCGTGGAAGTCGTTGCCCCACAGCGACATCACCGGGCAGGCGATCTTCACCTCGGCGTCCTCCAGGTCCTGGGCGACATCCTCGGCATTGGCCCGGTAGTCGGCCATCGCACCCCTGACCGCGCCCGGTGCCTGGTACGCCCGGACATAGGTATCGAACGCTTCGCCACTGATGGTGGACGGGTCGTAGGTCCAGTCCGAAAAGAAATGCCGCAGCCAGATGTGTTCGCGGCCGGCGATCAGGGCTTCCGGCAGGTCCGGCACCAGGTGGAACAGGAAGAACCAGTAGGCCTTGGCGATCGAGGCATTGAGGTCCCGCGCGACGATCCGGGTCGGCACGTTGTCCATCACCACCAGGCGATCGACCAGCTCCGGGTAGTCCTTGGCGAAGCGGGTGGCCACGCGGGCGCCACGGTCATGGCCGACCAGCGCGACCTTCTCGATACCCAGTTCGCGCATCAGTTCACGGATGTCGCGAGCCATGTTGCGCTTGTCGTAGCCGGCAGCCGGCTTGTCCGTTTCGCCGTAGCCGCGCAGGTCCGGCGCGATGACGCGAAAGTGCTTCGAGAGCACCGGGATCTGGTAGCGCCAGGCGAAGTTCGTTTCCGGGAACCCGTGCAGCAGGATGACCGGGGCGCCTTCACCTTCCTCGACCACGAACTGACGGATGCCGTTGGCAGTCACTGTATAGCTTTTCATGTTGCAGCTCCTTCGGGCAGGGGTCATTTCAGCAAGGGAACGTCGGCTGCACGGGTGTAGGGACCATACAGGGCTGGCACCCAGGTGAAGTGCTTGTCCGCCTGGGTGACATGGCCGATGCCCGGGAAGGGCAGGTGGGCCGCCGCCAGCCATTCACCGTCCGCCGCCAGTTGGAAGAACTCGTCCTGCCGTGCCTTGACGGCCTTTTTCGGGTCGACGTCGAAGCGGATGGCGACTTCGGGATGATCGAACTGCACCGCGGCGTTGTGGATCAGGTCACCGATGAAGCTGATCGCCGAACCGTTCGAGGCGAAGCGATACACCGTGCTGCCCGGGGTGTGGCCGATGGCATAGGCCGCCTGCGCCTCCGGAATCGGCGAGGCGGGCGGCGTGAAGGTCTTGAATCGGCCACTGTCCTGGTAGGGCGCCAGGGAGTGCTGGGCGATGTCGAAGTATTCCCGGGCATTTTCCGGTGCGCCGGCCTTTCGCTGCGGATCCAGCCAGAAGTCGGCCTCGGCTTGCGCCACGTAGACGGTCGCGTTGGGGAACAGCGCCTTGCCTTGTGCATCGACCAGGCCGCAGACGTGGTCCAGGTGCAGGTGCGTCAGGAAGATGGTGTCGATCTGTTCCGGCCGGTAGCCGGAAGCCTGGATGTTCGGCACCAGTTGCCCGGCGGTTTGCGGTACGCAATGGCCAGCGCCGCTGTCGACCAGCACCAGGTGCTTGCCGGTGTTGATCAGGTAGGCATTGAAGCTGGTGGGCATGCGCTGCGGCCCGATGGCCTGGCGTTTGAGCAGGCCACGGATTTTCTCGGGCGACAGGCCCTTGAGCAGGCCGGGAGACAGGTCGTTGTAGCCGTCGAAGAGGGCGGTCACTTCATAGTCGCCGACGGCCTGGCGGAAATAGCCGGGAACTTGCTGGTGAATCGGCTCGGGGGCCTCTGCCAGGGCCTGGTCGATGAAGGCCAGACTGGCCAGTGCGATGATGCTTGCGAGGTTTTTCATGGTGGAGCTCTTCACGTTCATGTCGATGAGTGGGATTCGGGGGCTTGTCATGCACCGATTCAGAGGGGGCGGCGGCGGATGGCTGTCAGTTGCACCAGGGTGGCGACTATCGCCAGCGCCGCGCCCAGCACCGAGATGCCGAACCAGCCGCTGCTCTGCCAGACCTGTGTCGCGGCGGCCGCGCCGACGGCGCCGCCGAGGAACATCGAGCCCATGAAGATCGTGTTCAGGCGGGCACGGGCTTCAGGCTGCAGGGTGTAGACGATGTGCTGGTTGGAGACCAGGACGCTCTGTACGGCGAAGTCGAGCAGGATGCAGCCGATGACGATGCCGGTGAGGGAGGTCCACAGGCCGAACAGCAGCCACGAGGCGAATGTCAGCAGGGTTCCGACGATGATCACCTTGTGTGGGCCGCGCCGGTCGGCGATGCGCCCGGCCATGGGTGCGGCCAGGATGCCGATGGCACCGATGACGCCGAACAGGCCGGCGGCCTGGGCATCCAGGCCGAAACCTGGCTGCTCCAGGCGCAGCGCGAGCACGGTCCAGAAAGTGGTGAAGGCGGCGAACAGCAGCGCCTGGGTGATCGCCGCGACACGCAGCTCTCCGTGGGCGCGCCACAGGTGCAGGATCGAACCGATCAGGCGGGTGTAGGACGTCTTCGCGGTTGGCCGGCTGTGGGGCAGGGCCACGGCCATGAGCGTGCCGGCGAACAGGGCCAGCGGCACGCCCAGCCAGAACATGGCGCGCCAGCCGTAGTGCGCCGCGACGAAACCGGACAGCGTCCGGCTGAGCAGGATGCCGCACAGTACCCCGGACATCACCGTGCCGACCACCGCCCCGCGGCGTTCCGGTTGTGCCAGTTGGGCGGCGAAGGGGACGATCTGCTGGGCGACGGTGGAGGTCATGCCGAGCAGGAACGAGGCGATCAGCAGCACCGCCGCAGTCGGCGCCAGGGCGGCGGCGATCAGGGTCGCGGCCAGCAGCGCGAACTGGATCATGATCAGTCGGCGGCGTTCGATCAGGTCGCCCAGGGGCACCAGGGCGAACAGGCCGATGGCGTAGCCCAGCTGCGTGGCGGTCGGTACCAGTGCGGTGAGGCTGCCGGGCAGTTCGTTCTCCAGGATGCCCAGCATCGGCTGGTTGTAGTAGATATTCGCCACTGCCAGGCCGGCGGAGGCGGCCATGGCGAAGGTCAGCCCCGTACTGATTCTGGCTGGGGCGACTGCTTCTTCTGCGAGTGCGGTTGTGCTGTTCATGATCTGCCCTTGTGCGATTACCCGTTCCACCGGCCTCAGACATTGAGGCGGTGAGGGTTGCGCGCTGTGGGGCAACTATGGCGCTATAACCGGAAATGCTGTAGATATTGAATTCGTTACGGCAATCTAACGGAAAACGATGCAATGAAACTGGAGGATATCGAAGTCTTCGTCGAGGCGGTACAGGTTGGCAGTCTCGCCGGAGCGGCCCGCCGGCTTTCCCTGACGGCGATGGCCGCCTCCAGGAGCCTGGGCAATCTCGAGGCCGAGCTTGGCGTGCGGCTGGTGCATCGCTCCACCCGTTCGCTCTCGCCCACCAGCGACGGCGAGACCTTCCTGCCGCACGCCCAGGCGCTGCTCGAAGGCCGGGCCAACGCCCTGGCCGACCTGCGCCCCCAGGGCAATGCACTGTCCGGGCACTTGCGCATCACCGCGTCGGCGGCTTTCGCCCGCAAGGTGGTGGCGCCGATGCTGGCCTCGTTCATGGCCCAGCACCCTGCGCTGCGGGTCGACCTGCTTTCCACCGACGAACAGGTGGATATCGTCGCGCAGGGCATCGACGTGGCGATCCGCATTGCCCCACTGCGGGACAATCGGCTGGTGGCGCGGCGCCTGGCCGACAGTCCGCGCATGCTCTGCGTCGCACCGAGCTACCTGGAAAACCATGGGCGGCCAGGCTCGCTTGCCGAGCTGTCAGCCCATGACTGTCTGGTGATTTCGGGGACTTCGCACTGGTCGTTCGTATGCGCAGAGAAGAGCGTCCGGCAGCGAGTGGCGGGGCGTTTTGCCGCCAGCTCCATCGAGGCGTTGTACGAAGCCTGTGCCGGCGGGCTGGGTATCGCCAACCTCTCCAGTTGGTACGTCGAGCCGGCGATGGCCGCGGGTATCGTCGAACGACTGGACCTGGCGGATGCCGAACCCGAGCCCCTGGCCATCTGGGCGGTGTATCCCACGGCACGGCTGGTACCGCTGAAGGTGCGGATGTTCATCGACGCTCTGGAGAGCTATCTGCAGCAAGGGCCGAGCGGACCCGCCCGTCAGGCCGGTGGGAAATCCGCATGGGACTTGGGCAGGTAGCCCCGGATTCGCAGCACCTCGGCCCCCACCTCGAACTCGAAGCCGATCCCGGCGACGACCTTCGAGATGTCCTCGGTGTGGTCGATGGTCGTGGGGGGGGGAGCGGCAGCCCCTGGGAAGGGGCCATCTGCCATAAACCGATATCAAACCATTCCACGCCGACGAAGGGAAACGGCAGGCGACAGAACCACTCGACGTCCCAGCCCGAGATGTAGCCCGTGACGTACTTGAAGTGATAGGACGGCGACCAGCCGTCGCGTTCGCGGAAGTAGTCGATCAGCTCATCCCACTTGGTGTTGTTCGCCGCGCTGGCGCGGTTTCTGGTGGTGACGGCCAGGCGGATTTTCCGGCGCATCGCCTCGTCATGGTCGGTGCCGGCCCTGGGCAGTTCGTTCACGGTCTTGCCTGTCGCTTCCCGGGTATCCGCGTATCGTAGCCGGAGTCCCCCGCAGTGTCCGCTTCTGTCACAGCCACATCGTTGGCCGGTGATAGACAGGTCGTGACCCGTGACCTGCGGGGGCATCCGCCTGGCTACCTCAGGCTGCCAGTTTCGAGGCGCTCAGGCTTTTTTTCAGCGAGGCTTTCAGCACCTGCATCTCTTCACCCAGCCGCTCGAGCGTTTCCCTGCCGAGCAGTTTCCTGGCCTGAGGGAACATGTCGCGTTCCTCTTCCTCGATGTGGTGCTCCAGCAGTTCCTTCAGCACTTTCACGCGACCGGCGAACTCGGGGGTGGTCGGGGCGGTATTTTTCAGGTCGGGCAAGACCAGCGAGTCCACCGTACGGTGTTCTTCCTTGGCCTCGTAGTACATTTCGTCATCTTGCTTGCTGCCCGCCTCCTTGAAGGCGGGATAGAGAATCTGCTCTTCAAGCTGCGTATGAATGGTGACTTCCAGCTCCAGTTTCTGCAGCAGCTCGGTGCGTTTCTTCTGTGCCCGGTCGGTCGACTCGCTCAATCGGGTGAGGAGGGTCTTGACCTTTTCATGGTCGGCCTTGAGCAGTTCGATGGCGTTCATGTGGATACCTCGCTATCACGGGTGAAGGGACTGCCGATCTCGGTCGGCGCGATGAGCTCGGAGTCACTTTCGCATTTGTCGTGCCAGCCCCCGGCGGCCTGAAACCTCGCGTTTTTTCAGTAGTTTGCAACAGATGATGGCTAATGGCGTTCATGCAGCCTGCACGAACCGGCGCAGACGATGATGCAGATAGCCCTGGCGATCCGCCGCGAATGCCGTCTCGGCACGGGTCAGAGCGTGCGCAATACACCGTCGAGCGTTTCCAGGAACAGGTCGGCATGCTCGCGCTGGAAAATCAGCGGCGGGCGGATTTTCAGGATATTCTCGCCGGGACCGGCGGAACTGATCAGTACGCCGCGTTCGCGCAGGCCATTGACCAGCCGGCGTGTGGTCGCGGCGTCGGGGGCCTTGGTCTGCCGATCCTTCACCAGTTCGACGCCGAGGAACAGCCCGGCGCCGCGCACATCGCCGATCACGGCATGATGCCGGGCCAGGGACTCGAGCCCGGTCTTGAAGTAGGCGCCGACCTGCGCGCTGTTGTCCAGCAGCCTCTCTTCCTGAATCACTTCGAGCACCGCATTGGCCGCGGCGCAGGACACCGGGTTACCGCCGAAGGTGTTGAAGTAGCGGGTGGTGTTGCCGAACTCGCGGACCACCTCGGGGCGCATGACCACGGCGGCGATGGGCTGGCCGTTACCCATCGGCTTGCCCATGGTCACGATGTCGGGCTGCACGCCATGGCGCTGGAAACCCCACAGGTGCGAGCCGGTGCGGGCGAAGCCCGACTGGACCTCGTCGGCGATGTAGAGAAGGCCCTCGGCCTGGGCGACGGCCACGGCCTCGCGGGCGAAACCGGCCGGGTCGGCCAGCACGCCGTCGCTGGCGAATATGCCGTCGAACAGCAGGGCCGCCGGCTTGATACCGTGACTGCGCAGGTCCGCGATGGCCGCGCGGACATCCTCGGCGAAGATCCGCGAGACGTTTGCCGCGTCCAGCCGGTAGGCATCGGGGGCACGCACCTTGCGCACGTGAGGGCTGGCGGGGACACCGGCACCCAGCGACGGCGAGGCGCCAGCCAACTGCTCGGTGACGCCGTGGTAGGCCAACTGCGTGACGATGACCCCGGTACCACCGGTGTACTGGTGGGCGATTCGCAAGGCCAGGTCGTTGGCCTCGCTACCGGTACAGGTGAACATCACCTGGCTGAGCGCTGGCGGGAAGGTCGCCAGCAGTTTTTCCGCGTAGTCGAGGATGCCTTCGTGCAGGTAGCGCGTGTGCGTGTTGAGCTGTCTGGCCTGGGCGCAGATCGCGTCGACCACCCGCGCGTTGCAGTGACCTACCGAGGCGACATTGTTGTAGGCATCCAGGTAGCGCCTGCCCAGGGCATCGTAGAGCCACACGCCATCGCCTTTGACGATGTGCAGAGGGCGTTCGTAGAACAGCCGGTAGGCCGGGCCGAGGGTCCGTTCGCGGCGCTCGATCAGCGCGCGTTCGGCGCTGGACAGTTGTTGCGCATCGGCGGCGGTGAAGCCGTTGATCATGCTCATCTATCGGGTCTCCTGCTGGCAGGCTTGTCGGATCTGGTCTTGTGCATCCTCCCGCGACAACTGGGCGAAGCCTTGCAGGGCACTGAGTGCCGAGGGCGCGTTACGCAGGATGTAGGCGCGGTTCCGCGGGTAGAGCGAGGCGCGCCAGTTGGTGATGACCAGGGTCAGCACCAGGCGCGTGGCGATCAGGTCGAAGAGGATCTCCTGCTCCCGAGGCTCCAGGGGGCAGACCCGGTGGTAGGCGGCGATGAAGGGCAGGGCCCGTTCGAGGGGATTGCCCGTGGCGCCCAACTGGTAGGCGGCGCCGACCGCCAGGTCGTTGATCAGTGGCGCATGCACCATGTCGCCGAAGTCGAGGATGTTGCGCAGCTCATGGGGCGGCTGTGCATCGACGATGACATTGTGCAGGTTCAGGTCGTTGTGAATCACCTGGGCCCGCAGGCTCGGCAACCGGGGCAGGGCGAAGCGTTCGAAGTGGCCGAGGAACCGGCGGACCAGTTCACGGGTCTCGCTGTCGCCGATCAGCCCGGTCATGGCTGTCAGGCGCTGCGCATGCTTGAGATCCCACAACAACTCATGCCCGGCGGCCGGGTGGAAGAAACCGCGCAAAGCCAGGCCCAGGCGCGCGAGGTGTGTTCCCAGGCCCTGGCGAAAGGCTTCGCCGGGCTCGGCGACGTGGCACAGCACGACCCCCTCCACGAAGGAGAACAGGCGCACCAGCACCTGCTGCCCGTCGACCGAAACCGCTGTCTGCAACGCCCCCTGACTGGAGGCAAGGATACGTTGTACCGGCAGGTCGGGGTCACACGCCTGGATGTGCCGCAGCGCGCGGTTCTGGAAGTCGGCGACGTTCGGATCTTCCGCCGGGTTGGACACCTTCAGCAGCAACTGCCGGCCGTCGTCGCAGGTGAGATGGAAATTCAGGTCTCGTTCACCGGCCAGCAGCCTGGCGCTGCAGTCGAGCCCATAGAGTCTTGCCGCCAGTGCGGCGGCCTGGTCATCGGAGACCCGCGCTGGGGCGGCGGCGAGGATATCGTCAACGGCGATGGGGGCTGGGGACGTCACGAGTCTTCACTCTGGCGAAAGGCGTTCGGCTGAAGATAGGTCAGTTGTGGAGCTATACGTTAGATCCGGATAGGATCTGTCGATAAGGCCACTTTCAAGGGCCGCGATTGACGATCCGACCTGTTCGAGGCCACCCATGGCGCTACAGCTTCAGGAACTGCTGATGGAGGCACTGCGGCGCGACGGCCCGGCCAGTCTGCAACGACAGATCTATGAGGGGATCCAGGCGGCGATCCTGCAGGGCCACTTGCCAGTCGACGCGCGCATGCCGTCCACCCGGGCCCTGGCCGGGCAACTGAAGGTATCGCGGGTCACCACCGCCCTGGTGTACGAACGGTTGATCAACGAGGGCTACCTGTTCACCCGTGCGGGCAGCGGCACCTTCGTCGCCGACACTCTGCCGCGCAGCGGTGGACATGACGACCCGCCAGCGCCGATCGACGCCGCCGAGCCGCTGCTGTCTTCGCGGGGCCTGGGCATCACGGCTCGTGTGACGGCCCTGGCCCGTGGTGCAGGCGCCTTCGTTCCGGGGGTGGCGGATGCGCAGCACTTTCCGTTTCACATCTGGCGACGCTTGCAGAACCGCTATCTCAAGCGCAACCATGCCGAACTGACCGGTTACGTCGAGCAGGGCGGTCATCTGCCGCTGCGCGAGGCGCTGTGCACCTATCTGTATGCCTCGCGGGCGGTGAAGTGCAGCCCCCGGCAGGTCATCATCACCGCGGGCACCCATCAGTCCCTCGACCTGCTGGCCAAACTGCTGACGGATCCAGGTGATACGGCGCTGGTGGAGAGCCCCTGTCACTGGGGCGCGCCGGTGGTGTTCTCGGCCGCCGGCCTGCACTGCGCGGCATTGCAATTGGACGAGGAGGGCGCGCGTCTGCCCGAGCAGGACACCAGGGCCCGCCTGGCGTTTGTCACGCCGTCGCACCAGTACCCCACCGGCCAGGTCATGAGCCTGCAGCGACGGCGTGACTGGCTGTCCTTCGCCAGGGCCCGGAACCTCTGGCTGGTGGAGGATGACTACGACAGCGAGTTCCGCTACGACATCGATCCGTTGCCGGCCATGCAGGGGCTGGGCAGCGAGAACCGGGTCATCTACCTCGGCACCTTCAGCAAGGTGACGTTTCCCGGTTTGCGCCTGAGTTACCTGGTGGTGCCCGATGCGCTGGCCGATGCCTTCGCCAAGGGCATGACCCAGCTCTATCGTCCGGGTTTCCTGGCGACGCAGGCGGCGATGGCCGACTTCATCCGCGAAGGCCACTTCGCCAGCCACATCCGCAGGATGCGCGGCGTCTACGCCGAACGCCGGCGTCTGTTGAAAGCCTCGCTGCAAACGCACTTTGGCGAGGCCATTCACTACAGCCAGGGGCAGGCCGGCCTGCACCTGGCCGTGCGGATCGGTCCACCCGGCACGGCCCGGAAAATGCTCGAGCAGGCCGGCGTGTTCGGCCTGGCCCTGCGCGGTGCCTACACCCTCGACCCGCAGGCCGACGATGGCAACCTGCTGGTGCTGGGCTATGGAGGCATCCAGGACAGCGAGCTGGACGATGCGGTCCGGCGGCTCAGGGCGCTCTATGAGCATTGCCGTACCTGACCCGCGCGTGCTCAATCGGCACGGGCCCCAGCACTGTGTCGACGGCATCCAGGGCGAGGTGGACCTCGAGTGGGTCAGGGGCTGACGGACGTGTCCGGATCTCGGAGGTTTTCTTGGGCAGGCCGACTGGGCCGGTGTAAGGTAGCGCAAAAATATCCACCGAGGCCCCCCATGTCCGATCAACCTGTGCCTGGAAGCGTGACCGATGACGACCGTTTCCGCTTGTTGGTCGATGCCTTGACCGACCATGCGATCTACATGCTCGATCCGCGGGGGCATGTCAGCAGTTGGAACCAGGGGGCACAGCACATCAAGGGCTATGCCGCTCAGGAGGTCATCGGCCGGCATTTCTCGATGTTCTATACCGACGAGGACCGTGCCGCCGGCGAGCCGGAGCGGGCGCTGTCGGTGGCCGCGACCGAAGGGCGCTTCGAGAAGCGGGCCTGGCGCCAGCGCAAGGACGGCACGCGGTTCCTGGCCCATGTGATACTGGACCCGATCCGTGCCGGCAGCGGCGAGCTTCTCGGCTTTGCCAAGATCACCCGTGATATCACCGAGTCGGTGCAGGCGCAGAAGGACCTGGACCTGGCGCGCGAAGCCCTGTTCCAGTCGCAGAAACTCCAGGCCATCGGCCAGCTCAGCGGCGGTATCGCCCACGACTTCAACAACCTGCTGACGGTGATCCGCGGCAACCTCGAACTGCTCAGCAAGCGGGTCGACGGCGACGCGCGGCTCTCCCGGCTGGTGGGCAATGCCCTGCAGGGCACCGAGCGCGGCGTCTCGCTGACCCAGCGCATGCTGGCCTTCGCCCGGCGCCAGGAGCTGCGTACCGAGGCGGTCCGCCTGCCGTATCTGGTGGACAACCTCATCGAGCTGCTGCGCGGTTCGGCGGGACCCCAGGTGACGGTCCTGACCCAACTGGACGAAGCGCTGCCGGCGGTGCACGTCGATATCAACCAGTTGGAGCTGGCCCTGCTCAACCTGGTGAGCAATGCCCGCGACGCCATGCCGGCGGGCGGCGGTATCCGTATCGCGGCCACGGTTCACGGCAAGGTCGACAGGTTGCCTCACGATGAATACGTGTGCCTGTCGATCACTGACGATGGCGAAGGCATGGACGAGCGGACCCTGGCCCACGCGACCGATCCGTTCTTCACCACCAAGGGGGTGGGCAAGGGCACCGGCCTGGGCTTGTCGATGGTTCACGGTCTGGCTGAACAACTGGGTGGGCGCCTGGTGCTCAAGAGCACCAAGGGCCACGGCACGAGCGCCGAACTCTGGCTGCCGGTGGACAAGGGGGACGGCCCGGCGACCCGCCCGCTCACCGAGGCGCGACAGCCGCTGTTGTTGAAGTCGCTGAAGGTGCTGCTGGTCGATGATGACAGCCTGGTGCTCAACAGCACCGTGCTGCTGCTCGAGGACCTGGGACATCGCGTGCTCTGTGCGACTTCCGGCGCCCAGGCGCTGCTTTGCCTGGAGCAGCATTCGGGCATCGACCTGATGATCACCGACATGATCATGCCGGAAATGGACGGAGCCCAGTTGGCCAAGGTGGTGCGCCAGTTGCACCCGCAACTGCCGATCATCCTGGCCACCGGTTATTCCGGGCACCTGGATGACCTGGCAGTCCAGCTGCCGCGGATTCTCAAACCCTACAGCCAGTCGCAACTGATGGAGATCCTGGCGCAGGTGTTGTCCCGCGTGACCCGCGCGGGCGGCGGCACCCGCCCGTCGGCGGATCGGGCCGACGGCGAGTGAGCGCTTGTGTCAGTCAATGCCCGGCACTTTGCCCGCCATCCACATGCAGGATCTCGCCGGTGACGAAACCGGCCGACTCCAGATAGACGATCGCCTGGGCAATGTCGCCGACTTCGCCCATGCGTCCGACCGGGTGCAATTGGCCCAGCGCGGCATGGGTGTCCTCGCCATGCATCGGCGTCTTGATGATGCCGGGGCTGACCGCATTCACCCGGATCCCGCGCTTGGCGTATTCGATCGCCAGTGACTTGGTCGCCGAGTTGAGCCCGCCCTTGGTCAGCGAGGCCAGTACCGAGGGCACGCCATCGACGGCGTGATCCACCAGGCTGGTGGTGACGTTGACGATATGGCCGCCGCCCTGTTTCTCCATCTGCGCGACCGCCAGCTGGGTGATGTGAAAGAAACCGTTCAGGTTCACCGCCAGCACGTTGGCGTAATCGGCCGCGGTGTAGGCGGTGAAGGGCTTGGCGATGAAGATCCCGGCGTTGTTGATCAGGCTGTCGATCCGTCCGAAGCGCGCCAGGCCTTCACTGATCACCCGTTCGGCGGTGGCCGGTTCGCCGATGTCGCCGGCGATGGTGAGGATGTCCGGATCGCCGGACGGCGGGATCGAGCGGGAGGTGGCGATCACCCGGTAGTCGAGGGTGCGGAAGGCCTGGACCACGGCGGCGCCGATACCCTGGGATGCGCCGGTGATCACGACGACTTTCTTGGCATTGCTCATGATGAAACCTCTGTAGTCGGTAGGAAGGCGGTGCACTGGGGAAGCGGGGTGGTCAGGACGAGGTCCTGGCCAACTGCTCGCGGTATTGCGTGGTGGTGATGCCGGCGTAGCCCCAGTTATCGGTGTCAACTTCCTCGATCACGATGTGGGTCAGGTCCGGGCGTTTGCCGAGCACCCGTTGCAGGGTGTCGGTGATCTCGGCGATGACCTGGGCTTTCTGCTCCCGGGTGACGCCGTCGCGAGTGATGCGCACGTTGACGAAAGGCATGACAACTCTCCAGTGACCGGCCGATCGGGATGATCGGCAGGCAGTGAGGTCAATCTATTGAGTTGCCTGGTTGAGATAAATCGGCCTTCAAGAACATCATTAGTGATGTCATGTAATGAGTGGCCCAGGGCACGGGTGGCTGGGCCGCAACGAAAAACGCCCCGGACCTCAACGGCCGGGGCGTTTCTGTTCACGCGGGCCTCGGTGAGGCCCGGCAGTGGGGCTATCAGGCGATAGCGTCCCAGGCGCGATCGCCGCGCTCGTCCTTGATGCGGGTCGGCAGGCCCATCACGTCCAGTGCCTTGAGGAACGGCTCGGCTGGCAGTTCCTCGACGTTGGCCATGCGCTGCACGTCCCACTCGCCACGGGCCACCAGCAGGGCGGCGGCCACGGGCGGTACGCCGGCGGTGTAGGAGATGCCCTGGCTGTCGGTCTCGGCGTAGGCGTCCTCGTGGTCGGCCACGTTGTAGATGAACAGCTCGCGTGGCTGGCCATCCTTGCTGCCCTTGACCAGGTCGCCGATGCAGGTCTTGCCGGTGTAGCCCGGAGCCAGCGAGGCAGGGTCGGGCAGCACGGCCTTGACCACCTTCAGCGGCACCACTTCCAGGCCTTCGGCGGTCTTGACCGGCTTCTCGGAGAGCAGGCCGAGGTTCTTCAGCACGGTGAAGACGTTGATGTAGTGCTCGCCGAAGCTCATCCAGAAGCGCACGTTGGGCACGTCGAGGTTTTTCGACAGCGAGTGCACTTCATCGTGACCGGTCAGGTACAGGTTCTGCGAGCCCACGACGGGCAGGTCGTCGGTACGCTTGACTTCGAACATGGTGTTGCTGGTCCACTGGCTGTCCTGCCAGCTCCACACCTGTCCGGTGAATTCGCGGAAATTGATTTCCGGGTCGAAATTGGTGGCGAAATATTTGCCATGGGAACCGGCGTTGACGTCGAGAATGTCGATCGAGTCAATGCGGTCGAAATACTGTTGCTGCGCCAGGGCCGCATAGGCATTGACCACGCCCGGGTCGAAGCCTACGCCGAGGATGGCGGTGATGTTCTTCTGCTGGCATTCCTCGAGGTGCTTCCACTCGTAGTTGCCATACCATGGCGGGGTCTCGCAGACCTTGCCCGGTTCTTCGTGGATGGCGGTGTCGAGGTAGGCCACGCCGGTATCGATGCAGGCACGCAGCACCGACATGTTGAGGAACGCGGAGCCGACGTTGATGACGATCTGCGATTCGGTCTCGCGGATCAGCGCCTTGGTCGCTTCGACGTCCAGGGCGTTCAGTGCAAAAGCCTTGATGTCGGCGGGCTGCTTGAGGCTGCCCTTGGCTTTCACGCTGTCGATGATGGCCTGGCATTTGGAGATGTTGCGCGACGCGATAGCAATACGACCGAGTTCATCGTTGTGCTGCGCGCACTTGTGGGCCACCACCTTGGCGACACCTCCTGCACCAATGATAAGTACGTTCTTCTTCAATTTGCTCATTTCTCCTTGGGACGGCCAGCTTACGAGAGGCTGGACAGGTAATCGTCGTAGCTGAATTCACGAACGGTCTCGACGCTACCGTCGAGTTGTTTCACTACGATGGACGGCATTTTCAGGCCGTTGAACCAGTTTTTCTTGACCATGGTGTAGCCTGCCGCATCGATGAACGACAGTCGATCGCCGATGGCCAACGGCCGATCGAAGGTGTATTCGCCGAAGATGTCGCCAGCCAGGCAGGATTTGCCGCAGACCATATAGGTGTGGCTGCCGTCGTTCGGTTCCATCTTGGCGTTGAGGCGATAGATCAGCAGGTCGAGCATGTGCGCTTCGATGGAGCTGTCGACCACGGCCAGGTTCTTGCCGTTGTAGAGGGTGTCGAGCACGGTGACTTCCAGCGAGGCACTCTGGGTGATCGCCGCTTCGCCCGGTTCCAGGTAGACCTGCACGCCATACTTCTGCGAGAAAGCCTTGAGGCGGGCACAGAACGCATCCAGGGCGTAGCCTTCGCCGGTGAAATGGATACCGCCGCCGAGGCTGACCCACTCGACCTTGTGCAGCAGGTGGCCGAAGCGTTCCTCGATGGTGCCGAGCATCTGGTCGAACAGGCCGAAGTCGCCGTTCTCGCAGTTGTTGTGGAACATGAAGCCGGAGATCTGCCCGATGACCTGCTCGATCTTCGCCGGGTCCCATTCACCGAGGCGGCTGAACGGCCGCGCCGGGTCGGCCAGCAGGTAGTCGGAGCTGCTCACCTGGGGGTTGACCCGCAGGCCACGGGTCTTGCCCGCCGAGGCTTCGGCAAAGCGCTGCAGTTGGCCGATCGAGTTGAAGATGATCTTGTCGCAGTTCTCCAGCATTTCGCCGATTTCGTCGTCGGCCCAGGCCACGCTGTAGGCGTGGGTTTCGCCGGCGAACTTCTGGCGGCCGAGCTTGAGCTCGTAGAGCGACGAGGACGTCGTGCCATCCATGTATTGCTGCATCAGGTCGAACACCGACCAGGTGGCGAAGCACTTGAGCGCCAGGAGCGCCTTGGCTCCAGACTGTTCGCGCACGTAGGCGATCTTCTGCAGGTTGACCAGCAGCTTCTGCTTGTCGATGAGGTAGTACGGCGTCTTGATCATTTCGAGGCCTCCGGCAGGGTTAGCCAAAAAAAGGACGCGCATTGTGCCCTTAGTTGGTTCATATCGAAAGGTTATCGGCTGTATTTCGCCCATTGAATGAGTCGCACGGCGCTACGGGCAGCCTGGACGCATCATGGCCCAAGCCTGCTGCACCTCGTTTTTCGAGGGGGCGGACGGCCTGTGGCGGGCGTGGCGCCGGGCCGCGGCCCGAGGCATCCGTGTTCCGGGGGTTGAAAAGCGAAAAGCCCGCCTGGTTCAGGAGCGGGCTTTCGGCAGATGGGTCAAATCCCTTTGACTGCCGCCATTGTGTCTGGGGATTATGACGTTATCGTGATCGATTATGGCGCAATGACTGCAGTTCGCCGGCCGGCGAGGCGGGCGGTTCAGGACTCGGGGCGTTCCTGGTAGTCACTCCTTCCCTCCGGCGCAGGTCCCACCCCTACCAGGTTGGCCTCGGCGAAGAAGCCCTGCACGGTACGATGCTTGGCCTGGTACTCGCAGTGCACCAGGGTGCTGTCTGGCAGTTGGCCGGCATGGGCCGGTTGCTTGACCACCATCCGGATCCCCCCCGAACGCAGTCTTACCTGTTGGCCCGGCTCGAACTTGCTCATGGTTGTCACTCCAGTAAGGGCCATCCCTGCGAGTGTGCAGAGCGGCTGCGGTGTAGGCAGGAAGGCGGCTATCAGGCCTGCATGGGCATCGGGGTACCGACCATCCATTTGGCCAGGCCATGCCGGCCACTGACTCCCAGCTTGGCGGCCGCGCGCTTGAGATAGGTTTCGATGGAGCTGTTCTTGACACAGAGCTTTTCGGCCATCTCCGGCACGGTGCCGCCGTTGAGCAACCCCAGGCAGACTTCCTGCTCGCGGACCGACAGGCTGATGTCGCAGAGCGCCAGGCGTTCCTTGAAGTCGCGCTGCAAGGCCGTCAGTTCGTTTTCCACTTCCGGGTTGGGCAGCCAGGTGCCGAGCTTCTGGATCGATTGGCGGGTGATCTGGGCATGGCGCTCGATCAACGGCAAGAGGGTTTCCGACAGATTCTTGAGGAACGACAGTTCCGTCAGGGAGAAGTTTTTCTGGTGCAGTGGGCGATACAACGAGATCAGGCCGCGGCGGTTGTTCTTCAGCGACACCAGGCAGCACTGGTGGTAGTCGGCGTGGCTGCGCGGTTTGCCGGCCGTGGCGGGCCTGGCGTTCACCTGGATCAGCAGGGTGTGATCCATCCCGATGATGTCCTTGGCCAGCGGATGTTCATTCGGGTGCCTGACGTTGCTCGGCGGCGGAATGTCTTCCGGCTCGCCGGCTCCGCCCATCAGACGGATGTCGACGACACGGCCCTGGCGCTCGTCGACGGTCCATTCGCTCAACTCCACCGCACTGACCGGCACCAGTTGCGTGACCAGTCGATAGACCCCCTCGGTGAAATGCTGTTGACCGACATTGAGGACCAGTTCGCCCAGTTCGTGATAGAAGCGGGCACTTTCCACATTCAGGATACTGCTGGTTCGATTCATTCCTGTTTACCTTTTCAGGTGCATCGGCATGGCAACTTCCCGAAGGCGGTGTCATGCGGTGCGAGCCCTACGTTCCAACGACTTCAAGAAGCGATTCAGCAATTGGGATGAATTTGAATCCATATCGGAATCGAGTGTCTGTAGCGGAATTCTGGGACAGGAAGGACACGGAACCGGCGTCAAGAATCCGGCTTTTTCCAGGGTGAATATATTCAAAAGAATGGGAATGCTTCCCGGAAAACTCCTTTGGCAATATCAATGTATTGATTTGAAAGAATATTTTTTGTCGAAGGTCTGGACTGGATGATGACAGTTTTGTTAAGCGATGGTTGATGTAGGTAATTGCTTACAGTAGGAACTGCTATTTTGCCTTCCTCTATGTATGGATAGGCCTACAGGTTTTCCGCAAGAAAATGGCCCAGAACCCCGCCACCCTTGACGTTCACGTACGAAGTCGAACGCTGTTTAACGTTGCCGCGCCAGGTGGTGCGGCGGCGGGGGGCGGGCCTGGGCCTTGCGTTGCGGGAACCCGGGGTCAGGCGATCTCGCCGAGCGCGTGCAGACGTTTGTCGCAGGTCTTGCGTACCGCCTGTTCGAAGCGGTCGAGCACCTGGCCTATGTCGGCCTCGGTGACGTTCAGCGGCGGCAGGAAACGCAGCACCGCACCGTGGCGGCCACCGGTTTCGAGCACCAGGCCGTTCTCGAAGCCGTTGAGCTTGATTTCCCGTGCTCGCTGGCCATCACCCAGGCCGACATGTCCGCCTACGCCGGGGCGGGTGACTTCGACGCCGAGCATCAGGCCGCGCCCGCGCACGTCACCAATGAAGTCATGACGCTGGGCAATCTGTTTCAGGCCGTTCTCGAGTAGCAGGCCCATCGCCAAGGCGTTGGCCTCCAAGCGGTTTTCCCGGATATGGCGCATGGTTGCGGCACCGGCGACCATCGCCAACTGGTTGCCGCGGAAGGTGCCGGCATGGGTGCCCGGACCCCAGGTGTCGAGGTGCTCGGCATAGACGATGACCGACAGCGGGTAGCCGCCACCGATGGCCTTGGACAACACCAGGATATCCGGAACGATGCCTGCCTGTTCCAGAGCGAAGGTGGTGCCGGTTCGGCCGAGACCGGTCTGGACTTCGTCGATGATCAGCAGGATTTCCTGCTCCAGGGTGATTTCCCGCAGTTCCCGCAGCCATTTGGCCGACGCCGGAATGCAGCCACCTTCGCCCTGGACGACTTCCACGATCACCGCCGCCGGCTTGGTCACTCCGCCCTCGGGGTCGCAGAGCACGTTGCGGATGTAGTCGATGGACAGTTGCTCGGTGTGCTCGCCGCTGGTGCCGAAAGGGCAACGGAAACGATAGGGGAAAGGGAGGAAATGGGTGTCCTGGGCGATGATGGCATGGCTGCTCTTGGGGCGCAGGTTGCCCATGGCCGACAAGGCACCGGCGGTCATGCCATGGTAGCCGCCCTGGAACGCCATCAGTGCAGAACGCTGGGTGTAGTGGCGAGCCAGTTTGATGGCTGCTTCGACCGCGTCCGAGCCGGTGGGGCCGCAGAACAGGATCTTGCTGGTGTTGCGCATGGCCTCGGGCAGCAGTGAAAACAGTTCCCGGACGAACGCGTACTTGGCGGGCGTCGCCAGATCCAGGCCTTGCTGCAGGTGATCGCCGGCGAGGAATTCCATCACCGCGGCCTTCACCTCCGGCGGGTTGTGGCCCAGTGCCAGGGTTCCGGCATTGGAGAGGCAATCGAGGTATTCCTTGCCATGGGCGTCCCTGATCCGCATGCCCTGGCCGCTGACGAACAGTTGCTGGAAAGTCGCTGCATAGGTACGCGCGTTCGACTCGACTTTCCTGAGGTAGCTGAGTTCTTCCATTACTTGATCACCCTATGATGGTTGGTGAAACAACAGGTTGATGACAGATAGCGCTGTTTGCGAATGAACGGCTCCCGACTGAAGATTCAGTCGGGTGATGTAAGGCCCATGTATTCCTGCAACTGTCGAGCGATAGTCTGGTCGCCGCAGGTATCGATAACACCGATTTGACTGGAGCCTGGCGGGTTTCGATAAGCGGCTGGCAATGGATGATCTTGCGATGGCGGGGTGGGGCACGCAAATGTTTCACCGGAAAGTTGTCCCGGTATTGGATGACAGCCAGTCGGTTATTTTCAGTGAGCTAATCGGAAGTGGTTTTTTCTGAGCGTTGACTGTCGCTGCCGGGAGGTGCTCGGGGGATATGAAGGAAAGATCAGGGAATAATCGGCGAGAGGAACTTTCCAGGCTTGGAGAAGTCCCGGGGCCGATGGGGAAACAGGGGTTTATTCAGCAGAAACTCATATGCAAAGTTGTAGCGCAAGGGGGGGCGCCAGGCTGGCAAGGGGGGCATCGACACAGCGATTTCGGGTGTGCAGCAGGTACCACGTACGGCCTCCCCGCGGGATGACCCGCCGGGTTGGCCTGCGCGAGTTACCCGGCGGTGCGTTAGCTGGCATGCATCCAGCGGATCAGCGAGTGGCGACCGCTGATGCCCATCTTGATCGCGGCCCGTTTGAGGTAGCTTTCCACCGTATTGACCCCCAGGCCCAGATGTTTTGCCAGCTCTGGCCCGGTGAGGCCAGCCAGCAGGCCGACGCAGATTTCGGTTTCCCGCGATGATAGTTTCAAGTCGGATTGGGACAGGCGCAGGTCGAAGCGCTGGCGCAGACTTTCGATGCCACGGGTGTATTGGCCATCCAGTTGAAAGACTGCTTCCTCGCGGCGACGGGCAGGTTGGCGAATGGTATTGAGATGTTTTTCCACCAGCGGCAGCAGTAGGTGGGAGAAATTATGCAAGGTGGAGCGTTCCTGCGGTGAAAAGTACTGGGAAGGATTGCAGCGGTACAGGGAGATAACGTAGCGATAGTCTTTTTTGTTGCTGCTCAAGTGTAGTTCGGCGGAACTATCTACAGAGAAATCGTGCTCTTGTGGAACGCTCTGCAGGCAACTGCTGAAACTGGCCAGGCGTTGTGTAGAGTTGTACCCGCTGAGCAAGTCGTCGGTCAGTGAAATGGGTGGAGAAGTTTCTGAAATTGCCAAATTCGCCGCGCGCTTTTGAATGCTCGCAGGCATGTTGTACAGATTTCCAGAAGGGTTGTCGCCTGGTTCTGCAGAGAATTGGGTAATATGGGTGGCGTCCACCGGAAGATGGGTCAGGATCAGATCGTGAAGCAGTCGCGGGAAGTGACTGCTACCGGTACTTGCGATCACTTTTCCAATATGTGGGAACAACTTTTGTGCGTTCATCGATTTTACCCGTATGTCGCTGTTTTTCTATTTAAGGCACAAGGATCCATTACCGATACAGGAACCAGGGACAGGGAGTAACTCTTGCTACGGCATGACGAATCCGTTCAGGCCGCACGCGATGTCAGGTTGCCCGGCACTGTGGGGTTCAGGTCCGTAGTACTCATGAAGGGGTTACCAGAGTCAGTTGCGGCTTGTGCTTGTGAACCTGCGCGGTGTGCCCGGTGGACAGGACGAAGGTTCTTTGAATCCAGCGATCGCGCCCATCGAGTTGCGCGGAAAAGGCACTGCGGGCGTGAGCGGTTTTGCGGTTGTCGATCACCAGCAGGTCACCGGCTTCGAGGGCCACCGGCTGCGCCACTTCCCAGGCCACGCTGCGCAGGTGCTGCATCTTGTCTTGCGCCAGGCTCCCTTCGGCGACCATGAAATGCGGATCGAAGCGGAAGGAGGGGAATTGCGGATTGCCGTACAGCACGGTCTGCTTCCTGTTTATATCGATTCGACAGTTTTTTTCTTTCACACCGTAATCAGAAAGGAAGTTATATTTTTCGTTTTGAAAGAAATTGATGTCTTCGGCACTCAGGTGATCGAGAATATTGCCGACCGAACTGATGTAGGTGATGGCTTGTGCCGCAGGGTCCTGGCGTAGGCAGAGGAGAATCAGATAGTCCGGCGATTGGTCGTGAAAGGCGTTCTCGGTATGCAGGTCGAGTTCAGTGTCGTAGCTGTCGGAAGTTGCTTGCGCGGAGAACTTCTTTTGCGGGAAAAAATTGTTTACGAGAGCTCCATCCGACTCTTGAATATAGCCTATTGGCTCCCCTAGTATACTTGTTGCGGACAAGATTGTTTGCTCGCTGATGTTGCACTTTTTATTTAGGGTGGAACGGTCTGTCGGAGTAGGGGGGATATCGCCAATGGGCTGATTCTTCAGGACGATATAACCGCTTTTGTTACTGTTCAGGCGAAAATCCAGCAATCTGGATTGGGCTTCCGGGCTGAGTTTTTCGGTCAGGGTGGTAGCAGGCAGTAGAAGAGTTGAGTTGCGCATGTCGAGTGTTCTTCTGTGTGGAGTACGTGGTTTTTTCAGGCTGGTAAAGGGATCGCAGGAGGCATCTCTTTGCGCGCAATTTGTTTTTTGGAGTTGGTCTGTGCGCCGATTCTTATAATTAGTTGGCTGTCTTATGAATGTTCGAAATTATCCAGCAGTTCTTTATCTTGAAAAAACAGAAAATAGGGATGGGTAAGGATGAGTATTTATCATGATCCGTACGGTGAAGTTCTAAACCGCTTGCCGCCGCTTTACGCCCTGCGCGCTTTTGAACTGGCTGCTCGTTTCAGCTCCTTCACCGCGGCGGCTGATCATCTGTGTATTACCCAGAGTGCCGTGAGTCGACACGTTCGAACTTTGGAGGAACACTTCGGTTGTTCTTTATTCGAGCGCAAGGGACCGAAAATTTTCTTGACCGATGCTGGTCGCTTACTCGCGCAGGAACTGAAGATAGGTTTCAGGATCATCGAACATGCCTGTCTCTCTACCTCGCGCAAGGAACAGGCACTGCGACTCAAGGCGCCTTCCACATTGACCATGCGCTGGTTGTTGAATGTGCTGGACGGATTCAATGAGTTGCACCCCGACGATCAGGTGCAATTGACCAGCGAATGGATGGATGTCGACTTTGTCGACTTCGATTCCGAGCCGTTCGACTGTGCGGTGTTATTGGGCTCGGGTGTGTTTCCTGGGGACTGGAACTACATCAAGCTGTTTGACGAGTGGCTGGTTCCCGTCTGTTCTCCGCAACTGATCGAGCGTCTTGAACTACAGGGTGGTCATATTTTCTCCGCCGGCCTGATTCATCCTTCCCGGGACCGTCGCGACTGGCAGCGCTGGCTGGAAAGTACCGGGTTGATCGGGGCGGTGTCCTGGCAGAAGGGCAAGATTTTCGACACCCTGGAACTTGGCATCTCCGCCGCTATCCAGGGGCATGGCATTTCCATCGGTGACTTGGCGCTGGTGGGCGACGAATTGCTCAAGGGTGCATTGATGCTGCCCTCGAAAAAAGCTGTGCGCACCGGCGACAGCTACTATCTGGTCTGGCCCGACCGGGCTCGCGACAACAAGATGCTGGGGATGCTGAAAAACCATCTTTGCGAAAACGTTCCTAAAATCGATCGAGTGGACATGGAGTTTCTGGACTGAAGGCGGGCGGCACCGTGATCGGGGCTGCCCCCCCCCCTTACTTCAGCGTTTCATATCGGACAGTGCCAGGTTGTTGGCCGGCTGTGCCCATGACCCGCCAAGGGCGGTGTACAGATTGACCGGGTCCAGCCGCCGGAGCCGGTCTTGAACAGTCCGGACAGTTCGTTGCTCAAGCTGCCGGTGCTGGCGGTCAGATTCGGGCTTTCCTCGTCGGCCTGCAGGTTCGCCGAATAGGTCGAGCTGATCGCCGATTTGCCGGTGCCGATCAGCCTGCCGGGAACCTGCCAGCGGCTGCCACTGCCGTTGGCGGACACCGCTGGA
>NZ_AQOH01000232.1 GCF_000364705.1 Pseudomonas fuscovaginae SE-1
GTCGGTCCGCTGGATCCGGTACTGCGCCTGGAAGGCTTCCACGTTCAGCACGGCCACGCGCAGTTCGCGGTTGTCGTCCAGGGCGTTGGCGATCAACCGGTGTATCGACGGGGCCTGGAACAGCCGTTGCCAGTCGGCGCCAGCCGTGACCGGGGCGTCGGTCGCGGAGGGGGCGGCGCAGGCCGGTCCCGACGCAAACCGTGCGGCACTGGGCGAAGCGGGTTGCCGGTATTCCGGCATCAGCGAGCAGGCGCCGAGCAACAGTGCCATGAGCAGCAGGAAGATCGGCGACTTGCTCATTGTCACGCTCGGGCCATCCATCGTGCGAGTCCGTGCCGGCCGCTGACACCCAATTTGCCGGCGGCACGCTTGAGGTAGGTTTCGATCGAACTGTTCTTCACGCAGAGCTGTTCGGCCAGGCGTGGAATGGTGCCGCCACTGAGCAGCCCGAGACAGACCTCCTTTTCCCTGGCCGAAAGCACGATCTGCTCCAGCGCCAGCCGCTCGTCGAAGGCCTGCTCCAGCGGTTTGTGTTCCAGGTCGAGGTCAGCCGCGGGCGAGGTATTGATCTCCGCTCGTGCGGCTGTCTGCCGGCTGATCCAGGCGTGCCGCTCGGTGAGCGGCAGCAGGGTATCGGAGAGGTTCTTGAGGAACGACAGTTCACTCAGGGAAAACACCGGCTGCACCTGAGGGCGGCAAAACGAGATGACCCAGCGCCGGTTGGCGGTGCGCGATACCAGATTGCACTGGTGACTGTTCTCCCGGGAGCCTCGGGTGCCGGCCTTCATCTGGATCAGCAGCGGGTCATCCATCCCGGTCATCCTTTCCAGCAGCGGATTGTGGTCGTGGTGGTGCAGCGCGGGGGCCGGTGCAGGGTCCTGTTCCAGTGCGGCGCAACCCAGTGGCTTGATATCGAGCACGCTGGCCTGGCGCTCGTCGAGTGTCCATTCGCTGAGTTCGACCAGGTCCACTGGCACCAGCTTGTCCACCAGCCGCAGCATGTTCGCCGCGAAGCGATCGTTGCCCGTACTGGAAATCAGCTCGCCCAGTTCACAATAGAAATGGGGGGTTTCAAGGTTCGTCATGCTGCTGCCAAGACTCATATCGTCATCATCCTTGAGCCGGACCCGGGCGAAAGCGCTCTGGCATCCGTGTTTGCAAGCAATCCTCTTCTCCCTGAAGAGGATTACGGGCCGGATTTAATCTTATACATCTGTCTGGCGTCTGTAATGGAAAACCGGGACACAAAATGACATGGAAAAACGCCGGGTTCAGCGGGTATTTCGGCGGGCGAAAGGCTCGGCCGGTGGAGCGTCGCTGTTTGGCGTATTGCGTTAACTCTTTGATTTTTAAAGTTTATATTTGTCATTTTGGTTGCCGTTCCAAGCGCTCTTGCCTGGGGCTATAGCTGATTTCCTACAAGAACTTGGGTTGATGTAGTCGGGGTATTCGAGCAAGCCGTGGCTGGCGAATCCGTCCACACTGGCTCGGATGGGTGCGCCGGCGACCCGTGCTGCCCATCGTGTCGTCTTCGCCGACAGCGCGTTGTGATCGATGGATCGACGCCTGGATTTCCCCAGTCAATACAACGAGAAGGATCTATGGAGAGGTTTTTTTCAACGGCCGCCACCGAGGCTGCCTGCCCGGCTTCCGTGCCTTACCCACTGACCGCCGCCCAACAGGATATCTGGCTGGACCAGTCGAGCCGGGGAGATTCGCCGTTGTACAACATCGGCGGTTATGTGGAGCTCGGTGGCGCGGTGGATCCGTCGTTGTTGCGGCGGGCGATCGAATGCCTGGTCCGTCGTCACGATGCCTTGCGTACCGTGCTGCTGCCCGGTTCCGACGGCCTGCCGCAGCAGAGGTTCGTCCAGCAACTGGCCGTGCAGGTTCCCCTGTATTGCTTCGCCGACCATGCCGAGCCGCTGGCCGCCGCCCTGGAACTGGTCGAGCAGCAGATGGTCCAGGTCTATCCGCTGGATGGCTCGCCGCTGTTCCGGTTTTTCCTCATGCGCTTGAGTGAGGAGCACTACCTGCTGGGGACCCAGGCGCACCACCTGATTCTCGACGGTTGGGGTTTTGGCCAGATGCTCGCGGACCTGGGGCGGATTTACAGTGCCCTGGCGCGAGGCGAGGAAGTGGACGAAGCGGCCGCCTCCTATGTCGATTTCATCGAGCAGGACCGGCTCTATCAGGCATCGCCGCGCTACCTGCGCGATCGCGACTACTGGCTCGACAAGTACCGCACGCTCCCCGAACCCATGCTGCTGCCCCGTCATCGCGAACGCCCGGTCGCCGGCACGCCACCCGGCGACAGCGTGGTCCAGGCGGTGCCCACGGCACTGCACGAGCGCATGCAGAGCCTGGCGAAGGCCTGTCAGTCCTCGACCTTCCATGTCTGGCTGGCCGCCCTGTACCTGTGCTTTACCCGCAGTCACCAGCGCGACGAATGGGTGGTGGGGTTGCCGATCCTCAATCGCACCCATGCCCGGTTCAAGGCGACCCTCGGGCTGTTCGCCCAGGTCAGCCCGGCGCGGCTGGCATTCCCTGACACCACGACGTTCGGCGAACTGGTGCGGGGCATCGGCCAGGTGCTTCGGCAGGACCTGCGCCACCAGCGCTTTCCCCTGAGCGAACTCAACCGCGGCCTCGGCCTGCTGCGCGAGGACCGGGCACAACTGTTCGAGGTGTCGGTGTCTTACGAACAGGATGACCACGACTACCGCTATGGACAGGTGCCAGCACACACGGTCAAGGTCTCCAACCGTCACGAGTCGATGCCGCTGGCGATTCATCTGCGCAGCAATCGTTTCAACGATCGTGTCTGGATGCACTGTGTCTACGATGCGGCCTACTTCGAGGCCGGTGAGGTCGAGGCGCTGGCCGCGCGGGTCATCCATGTGCTCGAGCAGGGCCTGGCGGATGTCGGGCGGCCGTTGGCGGCGTTTTCCCTGCTCGCGCCGCAGGAGAGCCGGCGTCTGGCACAGTGGAACGGCAGTGCCGCCGACTATCGCCGCGACGCGACGATCCACCAGCGTATCGAGGAACAGGCCGCCGCCCATCCCGAGGCCGTGGCGGCCGTGCACCAGGACCGTTCGCTGAGCTACGCCGAGCTGAACCGGCGGGCCAATGCCCTGGCTGCCCACCTGCGGATGCTGGGCGTGCGCCCTGACGACCGGGTGGCGGTCGTCGCCCGGCGTGGGCTGGAAACGCTGGTGGCGCTGCTGGCCATCCTCAAGTCCGGGGCCGCCTATGTCCCGGTCGATCCGAGCCATCCCGACGAGCGTCTGCGCTACCTGCTCGAGGACAGCGCGCCGGTGGCGGTGCTGGCCCAGGCCGAACTGCTGGCGCGCCTGCCGCCTTCATCGGTGCCGCGGGTCGAACTGGACAGCCCGCGCTGGCACGCCGGCAGCGATGCCAACCCGCAGGTGGCCGGGCTCGGCGCGCAGCACCTGGCTTATGTGATCTACACCTCCGGATCCACCGGCCTGCCCAAGGGGGTGATGGTCGAACACCGTACGCTGTCCAATCTGGTGGACTGGCACAACCGCGCCTTCGACCTTGGCCGGCACAGCCAGGTCTCCAGCCTGGCCGGCTTCGGCTTCGATGCCATGGCCTGGGAGATCTGGCCGGCGCTGTGTGCCGGCGCGACCCTGCACCTGGCGCCGGTCTCTCCGGGCGCCGAGGACATCGATGCGTTGCTGGCCTGGTGGTGCGCACAGCCACTGGACATCAGTTTCCTGCCCACGCCGGTGGCCGAATACGCCTTCAGTCGCGAGCTGGAGCACCCGACCCTGCGCACCCTGCTGATCGGTGGCGACCGCCTGCGCCAGTTCAGCCAGGCCCGGCGTTTCGCCGTGATCAACAACTATGGACCGACCGAGACCACGGTGGTCGCCACCTCCGGTGCCCTGTCGCCCGGTCGGGTGCTGCCGATCGGCCGGCCAGTGGCCAACACGCGGATCCATCTGCTCGATGGGCAGCAGCGTCTGCTGCCGATCGGCGCGGTCGGCGAGCTGTACATCGGCGGTGCCGGGGTCGCGCGAGGCTACCTGAACCGTGCCGAGCTGACCGCCGAGCGTTTTCTCGACGACCCCTGGAGCGGCGAGCCGGGGGCGCGCATGTACCGCACCGGCGACCTGGCTCGCTGGCGCCAGGATGGCAGCCTGGAGTACCTGGGACGCAACGACGACCAGGTGAAGATCCGTGGCGTACGGGTCGAGCTGGGCGAGATCGAGGCCGCGGTTTCCACTCATCCGACGGTGCGCGAGGCGGTCGTGCAACTGCGTGAGGGACGCCTGCTGGCCTGGTTCATCGCCGATCGGGCGCTGCCTGCGCAGACCCTGCATGGCCATTTGCAGGGCTACCTGCCGGGGCATCTGCTGCCGAGCGCCTATGTGCAACTGGAAACCTGGCCACTGACGGCCAACGGCAAGCTTGACCGGCGGGCCCTGCCGGCCCCGACCGCCGCTGCGCTGGTCAGTCGCGAGTACCAGCCGCCCGAGGGGGCTGTCGAAACCACTCTGGCGCGGATCTGGGCCGAGTTGCTGCAGGTCGAACGGGTAGGGCGCCAGGACCATTTCTTCGAACTCGGGGGCAACTCACTGTTGGCCGTGGCGTTGGTCGAGCGCATGCGCCAGGCCGGGTTGCAGGCCGATGTCCGGGTGTTGTTCGGCCAGCCGACCCTGGTGGCGCTGGCCGCCTCGGTGACGGCGCGCCAGGCGGTCGAGGTGCCGGCCAACCGGGTCGCTGCCGATTGTCAGCACCTCACTCCGTCGATGCTGGCCCTGGTGGAGCTGGAGCAGGCGGTCATCGACCGGATCGTCGCCGACGTCCCCGGTCACGCCGCCAACGTGCAGGAAATCTATCCGCTGGCACCGCTGCAGGAAGGGCTGCTCTATCACCACATGACCGCGACCGCGGGCGATCCCTACCAGCAATACGCGTTGTTCGCCTTCGATGATCGCCAGCGCCTGGAGGCTTTTGCCCAGGCGCTGCAGGCGGTGATCGCGCGGCACGATATCCTGCGTACCAGCCTGGCCTGGGAAGGCCTGGAACAACCGCTGCAGGTGGTCTGGCGCGAGGCCCGGCTGGCGGTCGAAACCCTGGAACCGGCAGCCGATGCGGGCGATGTCGGTACGCAGTTGCTGGCGCGGTTCGATCCGGTTCAGCGTCCGCTGGACATCCGCCAGGCACCGCTGATGGCGCTGGCCTGCGCCGAAGACGCGGCGAACGGTCGCTGGCTGGGCCTGCTGCGTTTCCATCACCTGATCAATGATGCGACGTCCACCGCCGTGCTGTTGGCGGAAATCGATGCGCACATGGGTGGCCATGAACGGCAGCTCGCACCCTCGGTGCCGTACCGCAACTACGTCGCGCAAGTGCGTCAGGACGAGCGGCAAGCCGGGCACGAGGCGTTTTTCCGTGAATTGCTGGGTGATGTCGAGGAACCCACGCTGGCATTCGGGCAGCAGCGTCGCCAGGACGACAGCCAGGATCACGAGCGCCTGGAACAGGCGCTGGACGGCGCAATGGCCCAGCGTCTGCGTGGTGTGGCCCGGCAGTTGGGGGTGAGTGCGGCGAGCCTTTTCCATCTGGCCTGGGCGCAGGTGCTGGGCGGGTTGTCGGGCCGCGACGATGTGGTGTTCGGCACCGTGCTGCTGGGCCGCTTGCAGGCCGGGGCGGGGGCCGATCGGGCCCTGGGCATGTTCATCAATACCTTGCCCCTGCGAATAGCCCTGGGTGGCAAGAGCGTTGCCGATGCCCTGCGGCATACCCACCAGCGGTTGACCGAGCTGCTGGCCCACGAGCACGCACCGTTGGCCCTGGCCCAGCGCTGCAGTGCGGTGGCGGCCACCACGCCGCTGTTCAACAGCCTGCTGAACTACCGGCATACCGCCGCCGCACCGCTGGGCTCGGCGAATGCGGGCGTCGAGTTGCTGGACAGTGCGCAGATCGTCAGTCACCTGGTGATGCTGTCTATCGACGATCTCGGCGAGGGCTTTCGCCTGGCGGCCGCGGCACCGCGATCGCTGGGGGCGCAACGGGTGCTGGACTATCTGGAGACGGCCCTGGAGGGGCTGGTGGAAATTCTCGAGCGGGCACCGGGTACGGCCCTCGACCGGTTGCCGATCCTGCCGCCGGCGGAGCGTCGCTATCTGTTGGATGAACTCAATGCGACGCAGGCCGACCATCCGCTGGAACAATGCATTCAGGCCCTGTTCGAGCAGCAGGTGCGGCGCACCCCGGAGGCGGTGGCACTGGTGGCCGGGGAGCGGCAACTGACCTATCGCGAACTCAACGAGCGGGCCAACCAGTTGGCCCACCATCTGCGCGAGCAGGGGGTGCGGCCGGATGCGCGGGTGGCGATCTGCGTCGAGCGCGGACCGGAGCTGGTCATCGGCCTGTGGGCGATCGTCAAGGCCGGCGGTGTCTATCTGCCACTGGATCCGGGCTATCCATGGGAGCGCCTGGGCTATATGTTGCAGGACAGCTCGGCGGTGACGGTGCTGGTGCACCAGGCGACGCGTGACCTGCTGGGGTCGGTGTCCATCCCGCTGATCGATTTCGACCACAACACCTGGCAGGACCGCCCGGTGAGCGACCCGGTGATCGCCGAGCTCGGTCCCTCGAACCTGGCCTACGTGATCTATACCTCGGGCTCCACCGGCACGCCCAAGGGCGTGGCGCTCGAACACCGTGGGCTGTGCAACCTGATGCACTGGAGTTCGAAGCTGTGCCCGGAGATGGGCAACAGCGGTCTGCTGCAAAAGGCGCCGTTCAGTTTCGACGGCTCGGTGTGGGAGTTCTTCTGGCCGCTGACCGTCGGCATGCGTCTGGTACTGGCGCGTCCCGACGGACATCGCGATCCGGACTACCTGGTCGGTCTGGTGCGCGAGCAGCAGATCCGTGTGATCAAGTTCGTCCCGGCGATGTTGCAGCAGTTCATCGAGCAGGACGAGGTCAGCCAGTGTCGCAGCCTGACGGACGTCTTCTGTGGTGGTGGAGAGCTGACGGCGGCGTTGGCCCAGGCGGTGCAGGCGAAGTTGCCGCAGGTGCGCCTGCACAACGTCTATGGTCCGACCGAGGCCACCGTGGACAGCACCGCCTGGACCCTGGAGCCGGGCGCCCCGGTGCCGGCCCTGCAACTGCCGATCGGCAAACCGATCTGCAACACCCGGGTGTATGTGCTTGATGCCCATGATCGGCCGGTGCCGCTGGGGGTGAGCGGGCAACTGCATATCGGGGGTGTCGGTGTCGCCCGGGGCTATCTGGGGCTGGCGAAACTGACCGCCGAACGCTTCATCGACAGTCCCTTCGTGGCGGGTGATCGCCTGTACCGGACCGGCGACCTGGTGCGCTACCGCCCGGATGGCAACCTCGAGTTCCTTGGCCGGGATGACTTTCAGGTGAAGCTGCATGGCCTGCGCCTGGAGCTGGGCGAGATCGAGGCGGCGCTGCTGTCGCACGAAGCGCTGCGCGAAGTGGCGGTGCTGATGCGCGACGAGCGGCTGGTGGCCTACTTCACCGCCCGGGTGGCTGGACAGGTGCCGACGATCGAGGCGCTGCGTGGCTACCTGTTGGGCTTGCTGCCGGACTACATGGTGCCCTCGGCGTACGTGCAGCTCGACGTCCTGCCGTTGAGTCCCAACGGCAAGCTCGATCGCCGGGCCCTGCCGGCACCGGGTCAGGACGCAGTGATCAGTCGCGACTACGAGGCGCCTCGCGGGCCGGTCGAGATCGCCCTGGCCGAGATCTGGGCCGAGGTGCTGAAGATCGAACGGGTCGGACGCAACGACCACTTCTTCGAACTGGGCGGGCACTCGCTGCTGGCCGTCAGCCTGGTCGCGCGGATGCGCCAGGCGGGGCTGAATGCCGATGCTCGGGAAGTGTTCAACCAGCCGACCCTGGCAGCACTCGCGGCCAGGTCCGTCGGCCGCGTGCAGCAGGTACAGGTGCCGGTGACCACCATCCCGACCCTGAGCCGCAAGCGTCGACTGTAGGGGGCTGCGCTGACTGGCTGCGCAGTGACAGCAAGACCTCCATCGCCAGCAAGCCGGCTCCCGCAGGAGGGTGTCATGCGCTCATTCCGGGCATGACACCCTCCTACGGGAGCCGGCTTGCTGTGGGCGGCGTTCCGACGACCCGCCGCAGCGGGCAGTCCCGCTGTCGCAAAAAGTTCCACAAACCCCCCTCCAGCCCGGGACACATGTCGCGGGGTGTCCCCGCTTGCCGTGTCAGCCCCTGCCATGCGGATGATTTAGTTTCTCAAATATTGAAACAGTGATGGCTAATTGACGCCATTTTTCCTTCAGCCTCCTTCCGGCCCGGCGCCCGGTTCCGCTCCGTCAGTACAAGGGCATGCAGTACTGCTGCCACGTTGCCTTTGAAAATGGACTTTCTCGTCAACCGAATTAAAAGCAGGTCTCACTATGCAGTTCAGCGAATTGATGGCAGTTATTTCCACCCATGCGATCCGTCTTCAACGGGAAGATGACGACCTGGTGATCCTGGGTAACGACGACGCGCTGGACGATGCGCTGTGGGATCAACTGAGCCGGTACAAGGCGCAACTGCTCGAGCTGGTGGCTCGGCATGACGGTGATTGGCTGAGCCCGGCCTTTCGCATCACCCCGGACATGTTGCCGCTGGTGAGCCTGGATCAGCAGGCCATCGACCGTATCGTCGCCACCGTTCCCGGCGGGGCGGCCAACCTGCAGGACATTTACCCGCTGGCCCCCCTGCAGAGCGGCATGCTCTATCACCATCTGTCCGCGTCCCAGGGCGACCCCTACGTGCTGCAGGCGCAGTTCGCCTTCGACAGTCGCGAGCGCCTGGAGCGTTTTGCCGAGGCCCTGCAATGGGTCATCGGCCGGCATGACATCCTGCGTACCTCGATCGCCTGGGAGAGCCTGGACGAGCCGCTGCAGGTGGTCTGGCGCGAGGCGCCGCTGGTCTGCGAGCAAATGCGCCCGGATACCGCCGGGGGCGATGTGCTGGCCCGTCTGCGCGAGGCCCACGATGCCCGCGACTACCGTCTCGATCTGCGCCAGGCGCCGTTGCTCAGGCTGGTGTTCGCCGAAGACGAGAACAACCGGCGGGTGGTCGCGCTGTTGCTGTTCCATCACATGGTCATGGACCACACCGGGCTGGACGTGGTGCGCCAGGAGATCGCCGCCTGTCTGCGCGGGGAGGCCGCGCAGGTGCCGCCGGCGGTCGCGTTCCGCGATTATCTGGCCCGTGCGCGGATGAGCCTCGATGAAGCCGCGCACGAAAGCTTTTTCCGCGACATGCTGGGCGATATCGACGAGCCGACCTTGCCTTTCGGCCTGCGCGAAGTCGCCGATGACGGCATCGGTACCGAGGAGGGCCGGCTGACCCTGGAACCGGGTCTGAGCCTGCGCCTGCGCAATCAGGCGCGGCAGCTTGGGGTCAGTGCGGCGAGCCTGATGCACCTGGCCTGGGCGCGGGTCCTGGGTAGCCTGTCCGGGCGCGAGGCGGTGGTGTTCGGTACCGTACTGCTGGGCCGGATGGACGCCGGCGAGGGGGCCGAGCGGGCCCTGGGCATGTTCATCAACACCTTGCCGTTGCGGATCGACGTGGATGGGCAGGGCGTGCGTGCCGGCGTGCTCGCCACCCATGAGCGCCTGACCGCGCTGCTCGATCATGAGCAGGCGTCCCTGGCGCTGGCCCAGCGTTGCAGTGGCGTGAGCGCGCCGACGCCGCTGTTCAGCGCCATGCTCAACTATCGTCACAGCGCCGCGGGCGATGCCGCCGAGGTGATCGACGTCGCCGAAGGCGTCCAGGTGCTGGGCGCCCGGGAGCGCAGCAACTACCCGCTGAGCCTGAGTGTCGATGACCTTGGCGAAGACTTCCGCCTGACCGTCCACGTGGTGGCAGCCGCGGGCGCAGAGCGGATCTGCGAGATGATGCGCAATGCCCTGGAGGGCTTGCGGCAGGCACTGGAGCAGGCGCCGGACACGGCACTGAACAGCCTGGCGATCCTGCCCGCGGCAGAGCGCGAACAGGTCCTGGTGGCGTTCAATGCCAGCGCGGTCGACTTCCCCCGTGGGCAGACCCTGCACGGCCTGTTCGAGGCCCAGGCCGAGCGGTTGCCCGAGGCGGCGGCCATGGTCCAGGGCGATACCGTGCTGAGCTACGGTGAACTCAATCGCCAGGCCAACCAATTGGCCCACCATCTGCGTACGCTGGGCGTGCAACCGGATGATCGCGTCGCCATCAGCCTGCACCGCGGCCCGCAGATGCTGGTCGGGCTGCTGGCGATCCTCAAGGCCGGAGCCGCCTATGTGCCGGTCGATCCGAGCCTGCCGGAAGAACGCCGTCGCTACCTGCTCGAGGACAGCGCACCGGTTGCCTTGTTGACCCGCAGCGAATGGCTCGGGCAACTGCCGACCCTGTCGATTCCGCTGCTGGCGCTGGATCGCGCCACCTGGCAGGACCAGCCCGTTGACAATCCGGCACCGGGCGCGC
>NZ_AQOH01000233.1 GCF_000364705.1 Pseudomonas fuscovaginae SE-1
CGCGACCCTGCACCTGCCGCCAGAGGATATCGGACACCAGGAAATCGACCGGCTGCTGGCCTGGTGGCAGGCGCAGCCACTGGACGTGTGCTTCCTCGCGACGCCGATCGCCGAGCATGTCTTCGCCCAGCGGCTCGAACACCCGACCCTGCGTACGCTGCTGATCGGTGGCGATCGCCTGCGCCAGTTCAGCCAGGCGCAACGCTTCGCGGTGGTCAACAACTACGGTCCGACCGAGGCCACGGTGGTGGCGACTTCCGGGGTGATGGAGGCCGGGCAGGTGCTGCATATCGGCAAGCCGATCGCCAACGCCCGGGTCTACCTGCTCGATGAGCGACAGCAACCGGTACCGATTGGCGTGGCCGGCGAGTTGTACATCGGTGGTGTCGGCGTGGCCCGGGGTTATCTCAATCGTCCGGACCTGACCGCCGAACGCTTCATCAAGGATCCGTTCAGCGCCGATCCGCAGGCGCTTCTCTACCGCACCGGCGACCAGGCGCGCTGGCTGGCCGATGGCAATCTCGACTACCTCGGGCGCAACGATGACCAACTGAAGATCCGTGGTGTGCGGATCGAGCCGGGCGAGATCGAGGCGGCGCTGAACAGCCATGAGGTCATCGGCGAATCCGTGGTGCTGGTCCGCGAAGGCCGCCTGGTGGCCTGGTTCACCGCCATTGAAACGCTCGCGATCGAAGCCCTGAACATCTACCTGCAGGGGCGCCTGCCGGACTACATGATCCCTTCGGCCTATGTGCAGCTCGACGCGCTGCCGCTGACCGCCAATGGCAAGCTCGACCGCCGGGCGTTGCCGGCTCCGGACCAGCAGGCGCTGCTGAGCCGGACGTTCGAGGCCCCGCAAGGGGAAGTGGAAACCGCCCTGGCACGGATCTGGGCCGAGGTGCTCAAGGTCGAGCGGGTCGGGCGCCACGATCACTTCTTTGAATTGGGCGGCCACTCGCTGTCGGCGGTGATCCTGATCGAACGCATGCGCCAAGTGGGCCTGAGCACCGACGTGCGGGTGCTGTTCAGCCAGCCGACCCTGGCGGCGCTGGCCGCGGCCATCGGCAGCGGCCGCGAAGTCGAGGTGCCGGAAAACCGCATTCCCGCCGCTTGCCCGTACATCACCCCGGACCTGCTGCCACTGATCGAGCTGGACCAGGCGAGCATCGACCGTATTGTCGCCACGGTGCCCGGTGGCGCGGCCAACGTGCAGGACATCTACCCGCTGGCACCGTTGCAGGAAGGCATTCTCTATCACCACATGAGCGCCGAGCAGGGCGATCCCTACCTGTTGCAGGCGCAGTTGGCCTTTGACGACCTGGAGCGCCTGCAGGCCTTCGCCGCCGCTCTGCAGCAGGTGGTTCGGCGCCACGATATCCTGCGTACCAGTGTGCTCTGGGAAGGTCTGGAACGGCCGGTGCAGGTGGTCTGGCGCGAGGCCGAACTGCCGGTCTGGGAGGAGCGTTTCGACGCGACCGGTGGCGAGGTGCTCGAGCAACTGCTGCAGCGTTTCGATGCCCGAGCCTACCGCCTGGATATCCGCCAGGCGCCGCTGATGCAACTGGCCTATGCGCAGGACCCGGCGCAGCGGCGGATCGTCGCCGTGCTGATGTTCCACCACCTGGCCATGGACCATACCGCGCTGGCGGTGGTGGTGCAGGAAATCCGCAGTCTGCTGCTGGGGCGGGGTGAGTCACTGGGGGCGGCGGTGCCGTACCGCAACTACGTGGCCCAGGCTCTGCTGGGGGCGAGCGAGCAGGAGCACGAAGCCTTCTTCCGCGAGATGCTCGGCGACATCGACGAGCCGACCCTGCCGTTCGGCCTGCAGGATGTGCAGGGCGACGGGCGCGCGATCGAGTCGGCCCTGCTGCCGCTCGACGCTGAATTGAACCGCCGGCTGCGCGAGCAGGCCCGCCTGCTCGGGGTCAGTGCGGCGAGCCTGATGCACCTGGCCTGGGCCCGGGTGCTGGCGGCCACTTCCGGCAAGGACAGCGTGGTGTTCGGCACCGTGCTGATGGGCCGCATGCAGGGTGGCGAGGGCGCCGATCGCGCCCTGGGCATGTTCATCAACACCCTGCCGCTGCGGGTCGACATCGATGCCGTGTCGGTCCGGGACGGGGTCAAGGCGACCCATGCCCGGCTGACCGCCTTGCTCGCCCACGAGCACGCCTCCCTGGCCCTGGCCCAGCGTTGCAGCGCGGTGGATGCCTCGCTGCCGCTGTTCAGCGCGCTGCTCAACTACCGCCACAGTGCCGCCGATGAGCGCCCGGCAGCGGGCCAGGGACTCTGGGACGGCATTCATTCCCTCGGTGGCGAGGAGCGCAGCAACTATCCGTTGACCCTGAGTGTCGATGACATCGGCAGCGGCTTCGAATTACGCGTGCTGGCGGCGCTGTCCGTCGGCGCGCAGCGGATGGCGGCCTACATGTGCACGGCGCTGGAGCAACTGGTGCAGGCGCTGGAGCAAACACCGGAACAGGCCCTGGGCCGCTTGCCGATCCTGCCGGCGGCGGAGCGGCAGCAGGTCCTGTTCGACTTCAATGCCAGCCAACGCGACTACCCGAGCGAGCAGACCCTGCACCGGCTGTTCGAGATTCGTGCGGCGGCCCATCCGCAGGCACCGGCGGTGGTCCATGGCGGGCAGGTACTCGGCTATGGCGAACTCAATCGCCGTGCCAACCGCCTGGCCCATCATCTGCTGGGGCTCGGCGTACAACCGGGCGAGCATCTGGCGATCCTGCTGGAGCGCTCGGTGGACCTGCTGGTCAGCCAACTGGCGATCAGCAAATGCGCCGCGGCCTACGTGCCGCTGGATATCAACGCACCGCTCGAGCGCCAGCGCTTCATGCTCGAAGACAGCCAGGCGTCCTGGCTGCTGACCAGCGGCGCCCAGCCGGACGAGCACGGCGTGCGGCGTATCGAACTGGACCGGCTGGCTGCCGAGGAGCTGGCTACGGATGATCCGGATCTGCCGCAGTCGGCCGACGCGCTGGCCTACATCATGTACACCTCCGGCTCCACCGGTACCCCCAAGGGCGTGCTGGTGCCACACCGGGCGGTAGCGCGACTGGTGCTGAACAACGGCTATGCCGAATTCAACGGGCGGGACCGGGTGGCCTTCGCTTCCAACCCGGCGTTCGATGCCAGTACCCTGGAAGTCTGGGCGCCGCTGCTCAATGGCGGCTGCGTGGTGGTGGTCGAGCAGGATGTGCTGCTGTCGCGCGAAGCGCTGGCGCAGTTGCTGCGCGAGCAGCAGGTCAGCGTGCTGTGGATGACCGCCGGCCTGTTCCACCAGCATGCCGATGGCCTGATGGAGAGCTTCCGCGCCCTGCGCTACCTGATCGTCGGTGGCGACGTGCTCGATCCGGCGGTGATCGAACGGGTGCTGCGTGACGGCGCGCCACAACACCTGCTCAATGGCTACGGTCCGACCGAGGCGACCACGTTCTCCACCACCTATGAAATCACCGCGGTCGAGGGCGGCAGCATCCCGATCGGCCGACCCATCGGCAACAGCCGTGCCTACGTGCTCGATGCCCGCCGGCAGCCGGTGCCGGTGGGCGCGGTGGGGGAGCTGTACGTGGCCGGTGCGGGGGTGGCCAGGGGCTACCTGAACCAGCCGCAACTGACCGCCGAAAAGTTCGCTACCGACCCCTTTGTCGGCGGTTCGATGTACCGCACCGGCGACCTGGTTCGCTGGCGTGCCGATGGCAACCTGGAGTACCTGGGTCGCAACGACAATCAGGTGAAGATTCGCGGCTTCCGCATCGAGCTGGGCGAGATCGAGACCCGCCTGGGACGCCATCCGCAGGTTCGCGACGTGGCCGTGCTGGTGCGCGAGGTGGCCCCCGGGGACAAGCGCCTGGTGGCCTGGTTCAGCGCCGAGGCGGCTGAAACACCTGCTGCCGAAGCGCTGCGCGATTACCTGCAGGGGCAGTTGCCGGACTACATGGTGCCCTCGGCCTATGTGCAACTCGAGGCGCTGCCGCTGACCGCCAATGGCAAGCTCGACCGCAAGGCGCTGCCGGCGCCGGACCAGACGGCCTTGCTCAGCCGTGGCTACGAGGCGCCGCAGGGGGCGGTGGAAACCACCCTGGCGCAGATCTGGGCCGAGCTGCTGCAGGTCGGCCAGGTGGGTCGCCACGATCACTTCTTCGAACTGGGCGGGCACTCGCTGCTGGCGGTCACGCTGATCGAGCGCATGCGCCAGGCGGGCCTGAGTGCCGACGTGCGTGCGCTGTTCAGCCATCCGACCCCGGCCGGCCTCGCCACGGCGATTGGCCGTGGCCGCGAACTGCAGGTGCCGGAAAACCGTATTGCCGCCGATTGCCAGCGCATCACGCCAGAGCTGCTGCCGCTGGTCGAGCTGGACCAGGCGGCCATCGACCGGGTCGTGGCCAGCGTGCCGGGCGGTGCCGCCAATGTGCAGGACATCTACCCGCTGACGCCGTTGCAGGAAGGCATCCTCTATCACCATCTCAGCGCCGGGCAGGGCGACCCCTACGTGTTGCAGTCGCGGCTGGCGTTCGATAGCCCGGAACGCCTGCAGGCCTTTGTCGCGGCCTTGCAGCAGGTGATCGACCGTCACGACATCCTGCGTACCGGTTTCCTCTGGCAGGGCCTGGAGCAGCCGGTGCAGGTGGTCTGGCGCCGGGCCGAACTGGCGGTCCAGGAACTGTCGCTGGAGCCGGCCGACGGTGATGTACTGGAACAGTTGCAGCGTCGTTTCGATTCGCGCCACTACCGCCTGGACCTGGGCCGGGCACCGCTGATCCGCCTGGTACATGCCCATGATGCGCGGCACCGGCGCACCGTCGCGGCGCTGCTGTTCCACCATCTGGTGCTGGACCACACGGCACTCAAGGTGGTGCTCCAGGAGATGCGCGCCGGCCTGTTGGGCGAGGCGGCGGCATTGGCTGAGCCGGTGCCTTATCGCAATCATGTGGCCCAGGCGCGCCTGGGTGTCAGCGAGGTGGAACACGAGGCGTTCTTCCGCGAGATGCTCGGTGGCATCGACGAACCGACGCTGCCCTTCGGCCTGCAGGATGTGCAGAACGATGGTCGTGATATCGAGGAGGTCGCCCGGCCGTTGCCGGATGCGCTGAGCCAGCGCCTGCGCGCTCGGGCCCGGGCGCTCGGGGTCACGGCGGCGAGCCTGTTCCACCTGGCCTGGGGGCAGGTGCTGGCGGCCACCTCCGGTCGCGAGCAGGTGGTGTTCGGCACGGTACTGCTGGGCCGTATGCAGGGCGGGCAGGGCGCCGACCGGGCGCTGGGGATGTTCATCAACACCCTGCCATTGCGCGTGGATATCGACACCACGCCGGCCAGGGCCGCGGTCATGGCCACCCACGCCCGGCTCACCGGGCTGATGGGGCACGAGCACGCCTCGCTGGCCCTGGCCCAGCGCTGCAGTGCCGTGGCGGCGGGCGCGCCGTTGTTCAGTGCGATGCTCAACTACCGCCAGAGCCGCGACGAGGAGCAGGCCGCCTGGCCGGGGATCGAGACCCTGGCCAGCGATGGCCGGACCAACTATCCGCTGAGCCTGAGTGTCAACGACCTGGGCGAAGGCTTCCGGTTGATCGCCCTGACCTTGGCCTCGGTCGGCGCGCAACGCATCTGCGAGCTGATGGAGACGGCCCTGGCGTCGTTGGTCGAGGCCCTGGAGCAGGAGCCCGGCCGGGCGGTGAACGGCCTGCCGGTGCTGCCGGCCGGGGAGCGCGAGCGGTTGTTGTCCGGGCTCAATGCCAGCGCGGTCGACAACGACCTCGGACAGTCGATCCATGGGCTGTTCGAGGCCCGGGTCGAACTGGCGCCTGAGGCCGTGGCCCTGGTGGCGGACGGTCAGTCACTGAGTTATCGGGAACTGAACCGGCGCGCCAATCGCCTGGCCCACTACCTGCGCGAGCAGGGAGTGGGGCCGGATGAACGGGCGGCGATCTGCGTCGAGCGCGGCGTGGAGATGCTGGTCGGGTTGCTGGCGATTCTCAAGGCCGGTGGTGCCTATGTGCCGCTGGATCCGGGGTATCCGCGGGAGCGGATCGCCTACATGCTCGAGGACAGCGCGCCGCGGGTGGTGCTGGCGCAGGACGCCACCCTCGCGCGCCTGGGCAGCGTTGCGGTGCCGCTGATCAACCTCGACCAGGATGCCTGGGCCGATCGCGCCGAGGTCAACCTGGCGCCGGTGCCGGCTTCGGACCTGGCCTATGTGATCTACACCTCCGGTTCCACCGGTACCCCGAAGGGGGTGGCGGTGGAGCATCGTGGCCTGTGCAACCTGGTGCGGTGGAGTTCCCGTCTGTATGGCCAGGGCGCGCAGGGTGCGCTGCTGCACAAGACCCCCTTCAGCTTCGACGCCTCGGTGTGGGAGCTGTTCTGGCCGCTCAGTGCCGGCATGCGCCTGGTACTGGCACGTCCCGAAGGACATCGCGACCCGGCCTACCTGGCGCAGTTGGTGCGTGAGCAGCAGGTCAGCGTGATCCAGTTCGTTCCGGCGATGCTGCAGCAGTTCCTGGACGTCGAGGCGGCCGGCCAGTGCCGCGGCCTGACCGACGTGTTCTGTGGCGGCGGCGAGCTGACTTCGGCGCTGGCCCAGGCGGTGCGTGCCCGCCTGCCCTGGGTGCGGCTGCACAACGTCTATGGGCCGACCGAGGCCACGGTGGACAGTAGCGTGTGGACCCTGGAACCGGACGCAGCGGTCCCGGATTCGCAACTGCCGATCGGCCGACCGATCGACAACACCCGCCTGTATGTCCTGGATGCCCGGGACCAGCCGGTAGCACTGGGGGTCAGTGGCCAGTTGCATATCGGTGGTGTCGGCGTGGCCCGTGGCTACATCGGACTGGCCGAACTGAGTGCCGAGCGCTTCATCGACAGCCCGTTCGTGGCTGGCGATCGCCTGTACCGCACCGGCGACCTGGTGCGCTACCGCCTCGATGGCAATCTCGAATTCCTCGGCCGCAACGACGACCAGGTCAAGCTGCGCGGCCTGCGTATCGAACTGGGCGAGGTGCAGGCGCGTCTGGCCGAGCATCCGGCGTTGACGGCGGCGGTGGCGATGGTCCGCGAGGACCTGCCGGGCGATCCGCGCCTGGTCGCCTACTACACGGCGAGCGAGCCGCAGGGCGTCGACGAACTGCGCGCCCACCTGCTCGGCTACCTGCCGGAATACATGCTGCCGACGCTGTTCGTGCACCTTGAGGCGATGCCGTTGAGCCCCAACGGCAAGCCGGATCGCAAGGCACTGCCGGCACCGGACCCGTCGGCGCTGTCCAGCCGTGAGTACGCGGCTCCGGTGGGCGAGGTCGAGATCCGTCTGGCGCAGATCTGGGCCGACCTGCTCAAGGTTGAGCGGGTGGGCCGCCACGATCATTTCTTCGAACTGGGCGGCCATTCGCTGCTGGCGGTGACGCTGATCGAGCGCATGCGCCAGGCCGGCCTGAGTGCCGACATTCGCGTGCTGTTCAGCCAGCCGAGCCTGACGGCGCTGGCGGCGGCGGTGGGCAGCGGGCGGGCGGTGAGCGTGCCGGAAAACCGCATTCCGGCCGGGTGCCGGCAGATCACCCCGGACCTGCTGCCATTGATCGACCTGGACCAGGCGGGCATCGACCGCATTGTCGCCAGCGTGCCGGGTGGCGTGGCCAACGTGCAGGACATCTACCCGCTGGCGCCGCTGCAGGAAGGTATTCTCTATCACCACCTGAGTGCCGGGCAGGGCGATCCGTACCTGCTGCAATCGCAGCTGACCTTCGACCACCCGCAGCGCCTGCAGGCGTTTGCCGCGGCCTTGCAACAGGTCATCGATCGCCACGACATCCTGCGTACCGGCATCCTCTGGGAGGGCCTGGAGCAACCGGTGCAGGTGGTCTGGCGCAAAGCCGCTCTGGTGGTCGAGGAGGTGGCTCTGGAACCGGCGGCCGGCGATGCGCTGGAGCAGTTGCAGGCGCGTTTCGACGCCCGCCACTATCGCCTGGACCTGAACCAGGCGCCGCTGATCCGCCTGGTGCATGCCTACGACGCGGTGCACCAGCGCACGGTGGCGGTACTGCTGTTCCATCACCTGGTGCTGGACCATACCGCCCTGGAGGTGGTCAGCGAGGAAATGCGCGCCGGTCTGTTGGGGCTGGCCGAACCGCTGGGCATGGCGGTGCCTTATCGCAACTATGTGGCCCAGGCGCGCCTGGGTGTCAGCGAAGAGGAACACGAAGCCTTCTTCCGCGAGCAACTGGGTGATATCGATGAGCCGACCCTGCCATTCGGCCTGCTGGATGTGCAGGGCGATGGCCGTGCCATCGAGGAGACCAGCCGGCTGCTGCCGGCCGAGCTGAACCTGCGCCTGCGCGCCCAGGCCCGCCTGCTGGGGGTGAGTGCCGCGAGCCTGTTTCACCTGGCCTGGGCTCGGGTGCTGACGGCCACCAGCGGCCGCTCGTCGGTGGTGTTCGGGACCGTGCTGCTCGGTCGCATGCAGGGCGGCGCCGGCAGTGATCGTGCTCTGGGCATGTTCATCAACACCCTGCCGCTGCGGGTCGACATCGATGCCGTGTCGGTCCGGGACGGGGTCAAGGCGACTCATGACCGGCTCACCGCGCTGCTCGGCCACGAGCATGCCTCGCTGGCCCTGGCCCAGCGTTGCAGTGGGGTGGCGGCGCCGTTGCCGCTGTTCAGCGCGATGCTCAACTATCGCCACGGCACTGCTGGCGAGCCGGACGCCGAAACCCGTCGGGCCTGGCAGGGCATCGAGGTGCTGACCAGCGAGGAGCGCACCAACTACCCGCTGAGCCTGAACGTCGACGACCTGGGCAATGCCTTCCGCCTGGTCGCCCAGGTTGCCGAAGTGGGGGCGCAGCGGGTTTGCGACTACATGCAGGTGGCGCTGGAGGCGTTGGTGCAGGCCCTGGAATTCGAGCCGCAACTGGCCCTGGAGCGCCTGCCGGTGCTGGGCGTGGCCGAGCGCGAGCAGTTGCTCGACGGGTTCAATGCCACCGCGGTCGACTACCACCTCGACCAGACCCTGCACGGGTTGTTCGAGGCCCAGACGCTACGAGCGCCGCAGGCGCAAGCCGTGGCGGCGGGCGAACAGCGGCTGAGCCATGACCAGTTGAACCGCCGCG
>NZ_AQOH01000234.1 GCF_000364705.1 Pseudomonas fuscovaginae SE-1
AAGGAAAAGAACTTCTTCGAGACCCGCGTGATCGAGTACCAGACCGGTGGCGCACTGAGCTGGGACTGATTCGTCCGGCCCGCATGGATCGCGATGCAAGAAGCCCTGACCTGTTCAGGGCTTTTTTATGGGTCGCTGACGGCCTGTTCGCGGGTAGGCCCTGTACCTCACCCAAAACCTCCCGACCAGGCACAACGCCTCCTCGGTGCCAGTCGGCGACCGATAGTCGGATTGCCGAAAAATCCTTTGCTCCAGATCGAAAACAACTGTACAAAAACACAGTATCCAAGTTAACCGATCGATCCTGGAGAGCGCCATGTCCAGCCAAGCTGCCAGTCATGTGATGAGTACTACCGTTGAACGCATGGTCCTGCATCAATTCACCCCGCTGCATTGCAAGCAGGCCCGCGTGATGCTGGGCTGGAGTCGCGAGCGGCTGAGCGAGGAGTCTGGTGTCTCGGTCGACGCCGTGTGCCGCTTCGAGAGAGGGGGTGTCCTGCGGGATGTCACCCGGTTGGCCCTGGCCTTTCGTTTCGAGGCCGAAGGCCTGGTGTTTTTCCCTGGCTTCGCCCCCGGACGCGGGATGAACATCCGGGGGACCACGCCCAACCCGATCGAACGACAGGATTACCAACTGATCGAGTAATCGCCAGCTCGGTGCTATCTGAAGTCCGGGCTCCGCAGGGCACCAGAGGCCTGCTCATAGCCGTAGGCGATCGCCAGCAGTTCGGCGTCGCTCCAACGGGCACCGAAGAAGCTCAGCGCAGTGGGCAACCCATCGGTGTCCATGCCTGAAGGTACGGTTACAGCCGGATAACCGGCAAACACTGCTGTTCCCAGTTCCAGCACCGCATCAGGGTGCGGGTCGCCCAGGAACGCATCCAGTCGGTTGTCCGTCAGTACGCGATCCATGTTGAGCCGGGCTTCATCACGCAGTTCGTCCGAGAGTTTCTGGTATTCGGCCTCGTTGAAGACCAGGGCATTAGCCCGCTTGAGCAGGGCCTGGTTGTGCGCCCCTTCACCGGGAAGCCTGTCGTTGTAATCGACCAGTTCCTGCAAGGTTGCCACCTGCAAACCCGGGCGTTGGGCCAGATAGTCAGGCAGTACACGCTTGATCGTCATGTCGAACAGCCGCGATATGCGAGTGCCATCGCTATCGCTCCAGTCGGTGGACTTCAGGTCGACCGCAACCAGTTCAGCACCGCCATGGCGCAGGACGTCAAGGGCCCGGGCGAATTGCGGATGTTCGTCCAGGTCCTGGCTGCCCGGCTTGAAGCGGCTGGGATAGCCGATGGTCTTTCCTTGCAGTGCATCGGCTTTCAACTTCTGCGTGTAGTCCTGAACGACCGGCACCTGTGCCGTGGCCGGATCCCGCGGATCGAGAGCCGCCAGGGCGTTGAGGAGCAAGGCCGTATCCTTCACCGTGCGAGTGATCGGCCCCGCGGTGTCCAACTCACGCGAGGCCGGGATGATGCCGTGACGACTCAGTAGCCCCACCGTGGGCCGCATACCCACCACACCATTTTTCGAGGCCGGGCAAATCACCGAACCGAAGGTATCGGTACCCAACGACAAGGGAGCGTACCCTGCCGCTATCGCAACCGCAGAGCCCGAACTGGAGCCACAGACATCCCCGTCCAGCGCATGAGGGTTTCTCGTCTGCCCGCCCCGACCGCTCCAGCCATCGGGCAGGCCGTCACCGCGGAAATTCGCCCATTCGCTCATGTTGGTCTTGCCCAGGATAATGGCACCCTGCTCGCGAAGCCGCTGCACGATGAATGCATCCTCCGGCGCCGCAGCGTCCACCATGGCCTGGGAACCGGCTGCCGTCCGCATCTGGTCGGCCGTGTGAATATTGTCCTTGAGCAACACCGGGATACCATGCAGCGGGCCGCGGCCCCTTCCCGCCTTGCGTTCCTCATCCATCGCCCGGGCAATCGTCAGCGCATCGGGGTTGAACTCGATCACGGCATTGAGCGCCGGCCCGAACGCATCCAGGTCGACCGCCCGGGAAACGAGATAGCCCACCAGTTCCAGCGAGGTGAAGCGCCCTTCGGCCAACGCCGTCGCCAACTCCCCGGTACTGGCATACACCATCTCGGCCAGTGCCTTGTTTTCAGCCCTACTGGCCACGATGTCCCCCGGCATGCCGGCATCCTTCACCGGCTCGGCGAACGCAGCCAGGGAAAGGCTATCCAGCAAGACCGCGCAAGTCAGCGCCATCACATGTTTCGTAAGGGTTCCACTCATTGATCATGTCCTGATAAACCAGACGCCGGCGATCCATTTCACCGGCGCCGGGCATACTAATGAGTGGTGGCAGTAGCTGGAGCGCGACTCAATCGCCTGGAACTGATGGAAAAATCATCAGATACGGTAAGGCATGAAACGACACTGCCGAGCTGCCAGTGACGGGCCACGACCGATCACGGAACACCCCGGCTTTACAAACCAGCTAACAGGCGAGCGCAGCCGGCCTCTAGCGGGCGCTGATGGGCGTATCGACCGTCTCCACCTGTTCAACTTCCAGCCACCAGGCACGCCCGCGGTGGGGCTGCATCAGGTTGAAGGCTTCGCCAATGGCCGGGGTGGTGATGGATACGTTGTTGTCCCAGGCCAGCGCCAGGATCCGCTCGAAGGGTTCGTACCAGGCATGGAACGACAGGTCGAAGGTGCCGTTATGGATCGGCAACAACCAACGCCCCCGAAGGTCCAGATGCGCCTGCAGGCTCTGCTCCGGTTGCATGTGCACATGAGGCCAATCGACGTTGTAGGCACCGGTTTCCATCAGCGTCAGATCGAACGGCCCATAGTGCTCGCCGATCTGCTTGAAACCATCGAAGTAACCGCTGTCGCCACTGAAGAAGATCCGCACGTCACCGGCAATCATCACCCAAGAGGCCCAGAGAGTCTGGTTGTTGTCGAACAGTGTCCTTCCGGAGAAATGCTGCGACGGTGTGGCGGCGAAGCGGATGCCATCGACGACCGTCTCTTCCCACCAGTCCAACTGCTGCACCTTCTGCGGGGCAATCCCCCATTTGACCAGCAGGTCGCCAACACCCAACGGGGCCAGGAAGTGCTGGGTCTTGGCTGCCAGCGCCAACACCGCCTGATGATCAAGGTGGTCGTAGTGATTGTGGGAAAGAATCACCGCCTCGATGGGCGGCAGTTCTTCCAGGCTGATGGGCGGCTGATGGAAACGCTTCGGTCCGGCCCATTGCACGGGCGATGCCCGTTCGGAAAACACCGGGTCGGTCAGCCAGAACTTGCCGTGCAGCTTGAGCAGCAGGGTCGAGTGGCCAAGACGAAACACACTGAAGTCGGGAGCCGCCAGCAGCTGCTCACGACTCAGCGATTGCACCGGTACGCTGCCCGCGGGCCGGGTATTGCGCGGTTTCTGGAAGGTCATCCTCCAGAAGATGCCCAAGGTCTTGCCCAGGCCGCCATGGGGGGTAGGCGCCAGGTTGCGAAAAGCGCCCTGCTCTTTCAAGGACGAAGGCTTGTCGAGGGTGCGCGAACGACTGCTCATGACAGGGCGACTCCCAGGAACCCGAAGGAGTTCCCACGTTCCGTTCAGGTACTGAAAGATCATGGCTCGCCACAGGCAAACCTTGACCGGACGATGTTGCAGAAAACAACTACACTACACAGTGTAGTTTCTAGCTTGCGCCAAAGCACTCGCCAAGTAAACTGCCGAGTGTAACTTTTATTAACCTGCCGAAACCTGCCCCATGACCGCTCCCCTGCGCCTCACCGACCGTAAACGCGAAGCCATCATCCAGGCGGCCATCGCGGCCTTCCGCGCCGACGGTTTCGAAGTGACCAGCATGGACCGGATCGCGGCCAAGGCCGAGGTCTCCAAGCGTACGGTATATAACCACTTCCAGAGCAAGGAGGACCTGTTCGCCGAAATCCTCCATCGTCTGTGGGCCAGCAGTGCCGCGCAGGTGGACATGACCTATCACCCGCAACGCCCCCTGCGCGAGCAGTTGCGCGAGTTGCTCATGCGCAAGATGCGCCTGTTCAACGATAGCAACTTTCTCGACCTCGCCCGGGTGGCGATCGCGGCCACCATCCATGCGCCCGAGCGTGCCCAGGACATGGTCTCGCGCTTGGCCAGCCAGGAGGAAGGCTTCAAACAGTGGATCCGCGACGCCCAGGCCGATGGAACATTCAAGTCGGTCGATCCCGAGTTCGCCGCTCACCAGATCTATGGCCTGCTCAAGGCCTTCGCCTTCTGGCCCCAGATCTCCCTCGGCCAGCCACCACTGGATGCAGCTGCACAGACACGTGTCATAGAATCGGCGCTGGATTTGTTTCTTTCCGGCTACGAAGTAGTCAATGAAATGACACTGCCTGCCAAATCGCCTGCCAAACCCTAGAAATGGCTTGGAAGGACACTGATTATTCTTTACGGAATCGCCGACAATATTCATCCTGCTTATCCGACGAATAGCGGTTCCGTGCCGAACACATTGCCTGTGTTCAGATAAAGAAATAAGTGACGCAGAGACCTATGGAAATCCATCGAGGCAAAGGGCAGTCGTTTGCCCGACGCATCTACTTGCCCCGCATGGTAGGCGTCGGCATCGGCTGCTTCAGCATCATTGCCGCACTCGTCCCGTTGTCGATGCCAATCTGGATCTGGGTCCTGCTGGCAGTCAACGCCTTGATCTGGCCGCATGTGGCGTACCGGGTCGCCCGCCGCTCCCACTATCCATATCGGGCGGAGCGGCGCAACATCCTGATCGACTCACTGATGGGCGGCTTCTGGGCCGCGACCATCCAGTTCAATCCCCTCGTCACCGTCAACATGCTCGCGCTGATGACCATGCACAACGTCGCCGCCGGTGGCCCGCGGCTGATGCTCAGGGGCTTCGTCGCGCAGTTGCTGGGGATCCTGGTCTCCTGGCTGATCTTTACCCCCGCGTTCAACGGGGTGACCACCCAGGTACAGATCTACGCCTGCCTGCCGGTGCTGGTCCTCTACCCGATGGTCATCGGCATGGGCAGTTTCCAGGTGGCGATCAAGCTCGCCGACCACAAGCGTGCATTGAGCGCCTTGAGCCGGACCGACAGCCTGACCGGGTTGCTCAATCACGGCACCTGGAAGGACCTGTTGCAGATCAAGTTTCACAAATGCCGGCAGACGCAATGCCAGGCGGCGATCGCACTGATCGACATCGACCACTTCAAGACCATCAACGACAGTTACGGCCATCTGATCGGCGACAGTGTGCTGCGCCAGTTGAGTCGTGATCTGAAGGCCAACCTGCGCGAACACGATCTGGCCGGCCGCTATGGCGGTGACGAGTTCTGCGTGATCCTGCCTGGCCTGTCGCTGGAGCAGGCCAGCGAAATCATGGAGCGGCTGCGCCAGGTCTTCGGCAACTTCCGCAGCGAGGAAATACCGGAACTGCGGGTCACACTGAGCATCGGCCTGGCCCCCTTCCGGGCGAACTTCAAGGACGCCGGTGCCTGGCTGAACGAAGCCGACAAGGCCCTGTACATTGCCAAGAATACCGGGCGCAACAAGATCAACAGCATCAGCGACGAAAACGCCGACGCCTCGGATGAGTACCTGGCCAGCTCCGCCTGAGCACCACTTGACGGCGGCAAAGAACCACACGGCAGATTCTTGTACAAGGCCAGTCTATTTTGTATAAGATTACAAGGCAAAGTGCCATCCATGGAACGCTGGCCTCCGGTCCGCCCCTGCCAGGGTCTACCGGGCCTGGAAAGGGATAGATCTCCCCTCTCTCCGAGTTCTCATGCCATGTTTTTTGCAGCCCATAAGAAAGCCCTGCACGACCTGCAACAAACCATCGACCAACAGGCCCACCTCCTCGCCGCCATCGACCGTTCCATGGCCGTCATCGAGTTCGACCTCAACGGTACTGTCCTGCGCGCCAACGACAATTTCCTCAAGACCATGGGCTATCGCCAGGAGCAGGTGCTCGGCCAGCCCCATCGCATGTTCTGCTCGCCGGCTTATGCCCGCAGTGCCGAATACAGCCAACTGTGGTCACGCCTCAAGGCCGGCCAGTTCGAGTCCGGCACTTTCGAGCGGGTCGCGGCCGATGGCCGGAGCGTCTGGCTGGAGGCCAGCTACAACCCGATTCGTGACGAGGATGGCAAGGCGGTGAAAATCGTCAAGTACGCCATGGACGTCACCGCCAAGATCCAGCAGGAAAGCGAAACCAACGGCAAGTTGCAGGCGATCGACCGGGCCATGGCCGCCATCGAGTTCAACCCCGACGGTACGGTGATCCGCGCCAACCAGAATTTCCTCGACCTGATGGGCTACAGCCAGGCCGAAATCCAGGGCAAGCACCATCGGATCTTCTGCACTGCGGCCACCACCAGCGACAGCGGCTACCAGGACTTCTGGCGTCGCCTGAACCAGGGCGAGTTCTTCAGCGGTCAGTTCGAACGCGTGACCAGGCGCGGCCAAAGCGTCTGGCTCGAGGCCAGCTATAACCCGGTCTACGACGCCAGCGGCAACCTGTGCAAGGTGGTCAAGTTCGCCTCGGACGTGACCCGGCGGGAAGAGAAACATGCCCAGGATGCCATGAGCGCGAGCCAGGCCTATCACATCTCGGTGGAGACCCGTAAGGTCGCCGAGCAAGGCACTGAAGTGATCCAGCAGGCTGCCACGGAAATGCGCGAGATCGCCTCGAACATCGAAGACTCCTCCAACCTGATCGCCAAGCTGGGCGAGCGTTCGGAGCAGATCACCACCATCGTCAACACCATTCGCGGAATCGCCGACCAGACCAACCTGCTGGCCCTCAACGCCGCCATCGAAGCGGCCCGGGCCGGCGAGCAGGGCCGCGGCTTTGCCGTGGTGGCCGATGAGGTTCGCCTGCTCGCGGCGCGCACCAGCGGCTCCACCGCCGAAATATCCAGCATGATCGGCATGATCCAGAACGAAACCCAGCAGGCCATCCAAAGCATGAACGGCACCCGCGACCGGGCGTCCAAGGGCGTCGGCCTGGCGGACGAAGCCGGTACGGTGATCCTGCAGATCCGCGACGGGGCGAGCAATGCCGTACAGGCGGTCAGCATGTTCGCCAACGACAGGGGACACTGAGCCGACACTGGGGCAGTCTTGACCCTCCAGGGCGTCAGCCGGCGTCCTGGAGGGCGTGCACCCGCTTGATTGCACTGCGGCATTGTTCACTTGAGCAAATGCCTATTTTGCTTGCAAACGTGCAGCTCTATAGTCCGGCGCAAAGACCGACAAGCCGGAGGAGCCCCATGGATCTGCGCCCTGCCCTGAAGATTGCCCTGGTCGGCGATCACGACCCGCAAGTGACGGCCCACAAGGCCATTCCGGCAGCCCTGCAACTGGCTGCCCAGGCCACCGGCCTGCAGGTACAGGCCCACTGGGTGGCGACCGACAGCATCGAGACCGCGGACGATCTCGCGGGCTTCGACGGCATCTGGTGCGTTCCCGCCAGTCCCTATCGCAGCCTTGATGGCGCCTTGCTCGCCATCCGCCATGCTCGCGAGCAGCGGCACCCCTATCTCGGCACCTGTGCCGGCTTCCAGTACGCAATTCTCGAATATGCCCGGCACGTGCTCGGCTGGAACGATGCGCAGCACGGCGAGGAGGCTGCGGACTCGTCGCGCGCGGTGATCTCGCCGCTGAGCTGTTCCCTGGTGGAAACCAGTGACGGCATCCGCCTGGTCGAAGGCTCGCGTATCGCCAGGGCCTATGCCAGCCAGCGAACCCACGAGGGTTACCACTGCCGCTACGGCATCAACCCGGCCTTTAAAGCGGCCCTGCTCGACGGTGAACTGCAAGCCGCCGGCCACGACGGCCTGGGTGACCTGCGTGCCGTCGAACTCAGAAACCATCCGTTTTTCGTCGCGACGTTGTTCCAGCCGGAACGGGCCGCCCTGCAAGGCGTCGTACCGCCGCTGGTCAGCGCCTTCCTGAGCGCCTGCGTCGGAGAACGAACATGATTGCCAGCACCCCCCAGCCGCCCTATTACGCGGTGATTTTCACCTCCCTGCGCACCGCCGGCGACCAGGGATACGCCGAAGCGGCCCAGCGCATGCTCGACCTGGCCCGCGAGCAGCCGGGCTTTCTGGGTGTCGAGTCGGCCCGTGGAGATGACGGCCTGGGCATCACCGTTTCGTACTGGCGCGACGAAACGACCATCCTTGCCTGGAAGCAACATGCCGAGCACAGTGAAATCCGCGAACGCGGCCGCTCGACCTGGTACGAAACGTGCCAGACACGTGTCTGCAAGGTCGAGCGCACCTATCGTTTCGATCGCTGAGCCGATCGCCGGGTGGTATCAGCCCGCTACGACCCGGCGCAATGCGGCGATCTGTGGGATGTCCACCCGTTGCATGTACACCCGCAATGGCTCGGTGATGTTGATCCGCTGATCGATGTTCTGATCCAGCAGCAACTGGATCCGCTCCCGGGCCAGGCACATGGCCTCCTGGCCGGCCGGCAGCCAGACGAATTCGCTGGCCGGGATGATGCCGTCGGCGGCCACGTCCATGCCGAATGAATCCTCGCTGAAACGCACGATGTACTGGCCGGTCTTGCGATTCAGGCCCACGAAGCCCTTGAGCTGGTCGGCGGCCTGGCAGATGAGTTCGGAAGTGATGCGCATGGTAAACCTCACTGGAGAGCCCGAAGGCCCATGGGTCGATGGTTTACACACAAGGTAGGCGGCGCGTTTCCCTCTGCCGGGGAAACTGCGGCTAAAGCCTACTGCAAAATCCGTCCGGATTGTGTCGAAAAAACGACACAGGCAGGGTCTGCATTCATTTCGCGATAGCACTTGAAGCATTCAGTTGTTAAAAGGAGGACCTTCACTTCGCACGAAAGGAATTCGCAATGCCTGTCACCTTCAGCGCCGCCACCTTCAAGAAAAGCGCTCTGCTCATGAGCCTGTTGCTGGCCATGGGGCTGGACACGGCACAGGCCGGCAGCACCCCGGCCGAACTCGCAGCCAAGGCCGGGATTCCCCACCCGGCGGTGATCGCCCACCGTGGTGCGTCCTACGATGCTCCCGAATCCACCGCGGCCTCCTACACCCTGGCCCGCGATCTCGGCGCCGACTATCTGGAAATGGACCTGCAGCGCAGCAAGGACGGGGTGATCTTCGCCCTGCACGACAACAACCTGTCGCGCACCACCGACGTCGCCAGCAAGTTCCCCGAGCGCAAGGACAGCCCGGCCAACGAGTTCACCTGGGCCGAACTGCAGACCCTCGACGCCGGCAGCTGGTTCAACAAGGCCTACCCCGAGCGCGCGCGGCCGTCCTATGCCGGCCTTAAAATTCTCAGCCTGGACCAGATCATCGACATCGCCCAGGCCAACCCCGAGCACCGTCCGGGCCTGTACATCGAGACCAAGGAACCCAAGCAGTTTCCCGGTATCGAGCATGACCTGAAGAACAAGCTGCAGGAACGCGGCCTGCTCAGCGTCGAAAAGACCGGTTCCAAGGATAAACCGCAGGTCGGCCAGGGCGCCGGCCGGGTGATCCTGCAAACCTTCGAGAAGAGCAGCCTGGAACTGCTGCAGAAGGAAATGCCGAACACACCGAAGATCCTCCTGCTATGGGTCGGCGAAGGCAGCATCGAACCCAAGTCGAACGTCAGCTTCGCCGACTCCGGCGAGAAGACCAAGGCCGCCTACTACGCCAGGCAGGAACCGAAGGACAAAGCCGAGTTCATCAAGTGGGTCGACTTCGCCAAGGCCAACGGCGCCATCGGTACCGGCCCGTCGGCCGAGCTCACACACGGCGGCGACCAGAGCTATTCGGACCTGGTCAAGCCATGGATGAACCAGTTGACTCACGACAAGGGCCTGCTGGTCCATGTCTATACCGTCGACGAACCGGTGGATTTCAAAAAGGTGATGGACAGTGGTGTCGACGGCATCTTCACCAACCGCGCCTCCGAGCTGCTCAAGTACTTCAAGCGCGCCTCGCCGAAAACCGTGCCGCAAATCCTCGAGGCCAACGGTTACTGAGTGAAGGGCAGCGAATGGAGCGGCGTCCTCTGGCTGGGCCGTGACGGCGCCCTGATCCATGGTGAGCTGGGGCCGACCGCGCCTCATGCCCACTACGCCCACCTGGTGATCCTGGCGCCCGGGGCGCCGGTCACCCTCGGCCTCGATGACCAGGCCATGGACAATGTCCCGCCGGCGATCACCTCACGGACGGGCTCGTAGGGCAGCCAACACTCGGCCGGAAACGACACGCCGAGCGCCAGCAGGAACAACAGCGGCAGACACCCGGGCCGCTTGACCAGCGCCAGCGCGCCCCCGGAAAACCGGCGCATGCGACCTGCTCGACACACACTTCATGGGGACAGTCCTCTTCACGAAGCGTCCAGCATGCAAGCCGTGTCCGAACGGCGATTGAACAAACGACGCAATGATCAGTCAGGCATTACGAGTTCAATTTAAGGCTGAATTAAGTCGCAACACTTAGGCTGACCTCACTGAAATCATCCAGACAAGGAATCCCCCAGATGAAAACCCTGACGACCCTGCTGACCGCCTCCACCCTGATGCTCGCCGCTGGCGTCGCCTCGGCCGATGTCCGTCCCGATCATATTCCCGGCCTGCTGAAATCCGGCACTATCGCCGACTTCGACAAGCTCAACCAGGCGGCCCTGGCCAAGTATCCCGGTGCGACCATCACCGACACCGAACTGGACCATGCCGCGAACGGTGGGTATGTGTACGAAGTCGAACTCAAGGCTGCCGATGGCGTGAAATGGGAAGTCAAACTCGACGCCAAGAACGCCGCCATCCTGCAGGAAAAGCGCGACAACTGATCCCCCGCCGCTGAAACCGCGGGCCGCGCCTTCCACGAGAAAGCCGCGGCTCGTTCGTTTTCCCCACCAATCAGGCCGTGGTGTTGACGGTACCGCCCGAGGTGCTGCCGCCGGACGCCTGCAGCGCCTGGGTCAGGGCCGCGGTGACGGTCTGGATCGAGGCGGAAGTCGTCGCCACCTGGGCGGCGGCGGTCGCCACGGCCGTCGCCTTGGCTTCCTCGCTGTCGTTGCTGGCCTGGGCCTTCTGCAATTGCTGCTCCTGTTCCTGCAACTGCTTCTGCAGTTCGGCCAGTTGCTTGCGCAGTTCCTTGACGGTATCGGACTCCGAACTGGAACTGTCGCTGCCAGCCGCCGCGCCACGGCCAGCCGCCTGGGAACCATTGGCCCTGGTGGTATCGCTGGTGCTGGCGGCGACAGTACCGGTCGTCGTGCTCTCGTCGCCGCTGGCCGCCTTGGTGGCGGTGCTGGTGGACAGGCTTGGAGTAATACTGACCGAGGTGATGCTGACCATGGGAAATATCCTACTGAGGTGGTGATATCCCATCATCGACACAAGGTTGGTCGGTTTGAGACCTATCCTGTATCCCGTTGGTCAGCATCCCGATACATAATCACCCCGGCAGGCCGCCGGTCAGGCCTCGACCCTGGCCGTGACATCGTCCAGTCGCCCCGACAGGCCATACCGGTTGGCACTGGCTCAACCATCAGCCACAGGCCGCGACTGCGCACTTCAACCCGTAACAAAACTGTCAAAAGGCCTTGAGATGATGCCGCACAAGCGAACCTGTAAAAGAATGTTTCAGGCGCTTCATTTCAGCGAGCCTCCATGAACCACAGCCTTGACCAAAGTCACCGCGATCCGGACCTGTTCGGCCTGCTTTACGGTTTCCGCTTTCGCGCCGGCGAGCGCGGCGAGGAAATCGATTCCGCCACCGCCCTGCGGTCTCTGCAACAGCCCGGGGACCATGAAGAGTTTCTCTGGCTGCACCTGAACCTCGCCCACGCGGCCTGCGAACGCTGGATGAAAACCCATCTGTCACTGCCCGACGAGTTCTTCGAAGCCCTGCACGAGGGCTCGCGCTCGACCCGTATCGAACACGTCGACAACGCCTTGCTGGCGGTGGTCAACGACGTGGTGTTCAACCTCGGCAGCCTGACCTCCTCCGATGTCTCAACACTCTGGGTCTGCGCGCGCAGCAAGCTGCTGATCAGCGCCCGGCTGCAACCCCTGCATTCGGTCGACAAGCTGCGCTCCTCGGTCAAGGCCGGCGAACGCTTCCGCTCGCCGCTGGAGCTGCTGGTGCACCTGTTGCGCGACCAGGGCGAAGTGCTGACCCAGATCGTGCGCAAGACCACCCTCAGCGTCGACCAGATCGAGGACCAGTTGCTCGCCCAGCGCGTGACCAACAATCGCGCGGAACTGGGCGCCATGCGTCGGGTGCTGGTGCGCCTGCAACGGCTGCTGGCCCTCGAACCGGGCTCGCTGCTGCGACTGCTCAACCGACCGCCGCAATGGCTGCAGAAGGAAGACGTCAAGGAACTGCGCAAGTCGACCGAGGAATTCTCGCTGATCCTCAGCGACCTCGAGGCCCTGGGCGAACGGATCAAGCTGCTGCAGGAAGAGATCGCCGCCACCGTCAACGAACAGACCAACCGCAGCCTGTTCACCCTGACAGTGGTCACGGTGCTGGCCCTGCCGATCAACATCATCGCCGGTTTCTTCGGCATGAACGTCGGCGGTATTCCACTGGCCGGCGACCCGGAAGGGTTCTGGATCCTGGTGGCCCTGGTGGCGACCTTTACCCTGCTGGCCGGGCGCTGGGCGTTCCGCAAGCGCCAGGATTACTAGAACGACGATGTAACCCGGTAATGGCTGTTTCTGTGGCGAGCGGGCTTGCCCGCGCTGGGCCGCAACGCGGCCCCAAGGTCAGTTGACGCTGTGCGCCTGACAGCATGAGATTGCCGATGTTGCGGCTGCCTTGCAGCCGAGCGCGGGCAAGCCCGCTCGCCACAGCTACCACCGCCAGCAGCCAGCAGCCAGCAGCCAGCAGCCAGCAGCCAGCAGC
>NZ_AQOH01000235.1 GCF_000364705.1 Pseudomonas fuscovaginae SE-1
GAAAAAACCATGGATACTGATCTGTGGCAGCTTCTCTGTAACATTTAGCAATGATCATGACCGATACCCGTTCCCAAACAGGATTTCAGGCATGGCCACCCCCTCATTGACTGCCGCGTCCGCCAGCGATGGCAGGCCGCAACTGGAAAGCAAACCCCACGTCTTCACCGCCGTCATTTTCTTCGCGCTGCTGGCCATCGGCCTGTTGTTCACCGCCTACAGCCTCGTGCATGACATGCACGAATTCGGCACCGTTGTCACCACCTGGACGCCCTTCCTGCTGCTCGGCGTCGCCCTGCTGATCGCCCTGGGCTTCGAATTCGTCAACGGTTTCCACGACACCGCCAACGCCGTGGCCACCGTGATCTACACCCACTCGCTGCCGCCGCACTTCGCCGTGGTCTGGTCCGGCTGCTTCAACTTCCTCGGCGTGCTGCTGTCCAGCGGCGCGGTGGCCTTCGGCATCATCGCCCTGCTGCCGGTGGAGCTGATCCTGCAGGTCGGCTCGTCCTCCGGCTTCGCGATGATCTTCGCTCTGCTGATCGCCGCCATCCTGTGGAACCTCGGCACCTGGTGGCTGGGCCTGCCGGCCTCGTCGTCCCATACCCTGATCGGCTCGATCATCGGCGTCGGCGTGGCCAACGCCCTGATGCACGGTCGCGACGGCACCAGCGGCGTGGACTGGAGCCAGGTGACCAAGATCGGCTACGCCCTGCTGTTCTCCCCGCTGATCGGTTTCGCCCTGGCCGCCCTGCTGCTGGTGGCGCTGCGCCTGTTCGTGAAGAACCGCGCCCTGTACAAGGCGCCCAAGGGTAACGAGCCACCGCCATGGTGGATCCGTGGCCTACTGATCCTGACCTGCACCGGCGTGTCCTTCGCCCACGGCTCCAACGACGGGCAGAAAGGCATGGGCCTGATCATGCTGATCCTGGTCGGCACCCTGCCGATGGCCTACGCGCTGAACCGCACCATGCCGGCCGAACAGGCCCTGCAGTTCGCCGCCGTGGCCGAAGTGACCCAGGCCGCGCTGGTCAGGGCCGCCCCACAACCGGCGCCGGCCGACCCGCGCCCGGTGCTCACCGAGTACATCCGCACCCAGCAGGCCACCCCGGCGCTGGTCCCGGCCCTGGCCGCCCTGACCGGCCGGATCGGCGAGGAAGTGAAGGGCTACGGCTCGCTGGCCAAGGTCCCCGCCGAGGCCATGGGCAACGTGCGCAACGACATGTACCTGAGCTCCGAAACCATCCGCCTGATGGACAAGAACAAGGTCGGCAACTTCGACGCCGACACCCAGGGCAAGCTGCAACTGTTCAAGCAGCAGATCGACGGCGCCACCCGCTTCATCCCGCTGTGGGTGAAGATCGCCGTGGCCATCGCCCTGGGCCTGGGCACGATGGTCGGCTGGAAGCGGATCGTGGTCACCGTCGGCGAGAAGATCGGCAAGAGCCACCTGACCTACGCCCAGGGCGCCTCGGCGGAAATGGTCGCGATGCTGACCATCGGCGCGGCGGACATGTATGGCCTGCCGGTATCGACCACCCACGTGCTGTCCTCGGGCGTGGCCGGGACCATGGTCGCCAACGGCGGCGGCCTGCAAATGAAGACCATCCGCAACCTGGCGATGGCCTGGGTGCTGACCCTGCCGGCGGCGATCCTGCTGTCGGGCAGCCTGTATTGGCTGTTCACCCAACTGTTCTGAACCAGCCGTCCAGCTATAACCGCAAACCCCACCTCAAGGTGGGGTTTGTCGTTTCACACCGTCGCAGCCAGCGTGCAGCACCTGCACCTGCACCTGCACCTGCACCGGCCTCGGCGGAGCGAGGCTTCGGGCGGGAGGTTCCCGCAGGTTCTGTGTCGGGCCCGCCAGAACAACACCTGTCAGACAGACACCCCGCTACGCACCAGCAACGCCCTGAGCACCGCCAGCAGTTCCACCCGCCCCTTGCGCGGCTCGCCGGCAAACTCGATCCATCCCTCGTTGAACCCGTCGAGCATCTGTATCCGCGGCAACGGGTTGTTCATCCCCTGAGCCGTGAACAATGCCTGCCAGCTCGCCCGTGGCACCTCCTGCATGCGTACCGACCGGCCCAAAAGTTCGGCCAATCCGGCGGCGATCTGGTTGGGTGTCACCCGCTGCGCCGCCTCCAGCTCGACGATACGCTGGCCGCTCCAGTTCTCCTGCAGCAGTTGCGCCGCCAGCCGGCCGACATCCTCGGTGGCGACCATCGGCACCGGTTTGTCCAGCGGTTGCAGAAAGCTGGGGATCACCCCGCTTTCCACCGCCGCCGACACATCCCACAACGCGTTCTCCATGAACCAGCCCGGACGCAGGAACGTCACCGGTCTCTCCAGGCCGGCCAGGCCCTGTTCGAGAATCTGCAATTGATTGAGCAGGTTCGGCCGTGTGGCCTGGGCTCCGATGGTCGACAGGCACACCACCCTGGCCGGGCGGGCCTGCTCCAGCGCCGAGCGCAGGTTTTCCACCCATTGCCGGGCTTCCGGAAAACCCGGTGTCGGGTCGAAATTCGACGGCAGCATCACGAACACCCCTTCGGCCGCGCTGAACGCCCGGGCAATTGTCCGGGCATCATCGACATCGGCCACCGCCACCTGGCAACCCTGCGCAGCCCAAGGTTCGCCCTTGTCCACGCTGCGCACCAACGCCCTTATCGGCTGGCCGGCCGCCAGCAAATGACGGACGATGGCGCCACCAACCTGCCCGGTAGCTCCCATGACTGCGTACATAAAATTTCCTCCAGCGAGAAGCGACGTCTGTCGCGGTGCAGAGAATTATCCGCAACACACCTGGATTCTCCGATAGCATGGATGTCACATGATTAATGACGGGTAATCATCAATGAGCTTCGACTCCAGCCTGGCCGGCGGCCTGGGCGTTCTCAGTGCCGTGGTCGACAGCGGCAGCTTCGCCAAGGCGGCCGACAGCCTCGACATGACCGCCTCCGGGGTCAGCCGGGCAATCGCGCGACTGGAGAAACGCCTGGGCATCCGGCTGTTCGATCGCACCACCCGTTCGGTCAAGCTGACTGACGAAGGGCGGCGCCTCCATGAAGAAATCGCGCCGCTGCTGGCGGGGCTCGAAGAAGCCGCCCACAGCGCCAGCGGCAGTGCCAGCAGCGTACGCGGGCGCCTGCGGGTGAACATCGACCCGTACTTTTCCCGATTGATCCTCGGCCCGGCGCTGGGCGAGTTCATGAGCCGTCACCCACAACTGCAACTGGAGCTCTACACCCGTGACCAACTGGGTGACGTGGTCGCCGACGGCTTCGACCTGGCCGTGCGTTTCGGCCACCCCGCGTCCTCATCGCTGGTGGCGCGCAAGCTGCTCGACGTACGGGTGCTGACTTGCGCCGCGCCCGCGTATCTCAAGCACCATGGTCAACCGCTGACACCGCTGGAGATGGAGGATGAGCGGCACGTCTGCGTGTCATTCCGTGATCCGGAGACCGGCCGGCCGTTTCCATGGGAGTTCCACCGCGGCGGCGAGCGGATCGATGTGCGCAACAACGCGCGACTGGTGCTCAATGATGTCGGCACCCTGCACAGCATCTGCGAGACCGGCTACGCGATCGCCCAGGTGCTCGACCTGGGCGTGCAGCCGATGCTCGAGTCGGGCCAACTGGTGGAACTGTTCCCCGACTGGCCCGACGAACGCTTTCCCCTGTATGCGCTGTACCCGTCCCGGCACTTGCCACCGGCCAAGGTCCGGGCCTTTCTCGATTTCATCATCGAACTGAGTTCACGCTGAGCCGTTCAGGCCATGCGCCGCAACAGCACACGCTCGCGCAACAGGTCATAGACCCAGTGGTAGACGTACGTGTAGGGCAGGAAAAACAGCAGCACGCCGATATCCAGCAACAGCGCCGACAGCAGGCTCAGTTCCAGCCACCAGGCTATCAGCGGCACGCTCACCACGATCAGCCCCCCCTCGAACAACACCGCGTGCAACAAACGGGTCCAGCCATTCTGCGTCAAGGCCAGTCGCTCAAGCAGCCGGTCGAACAGGCCATTGAACAGCACGTTCCACCCCAGGGCGAGCAGGCAGTTGGCAACCGTCACCACGCCCATGTCCAGCAACGGCTTGCTCATCACCCAGGCAAACAGCGGAGTGCATAGCAGCACTGCGAACAACTCGAAGCCAATGGCCTGGAAAACGCGTTCGGTAAGGGACTTGCTGGTACTCATGGCGGGCTCTCCCAAGATGTCGAGGCTTGTGATTATCGCCACCAACACAGATACTAAAAGTCAATTACCATCGACTGAAGCGATAGCTCATGGCGTCCAATGAAGTGCTCCAGGCCTTTGTCCAGGCCGCCACCCTCGGTTCCTTTTCCGCCGCCGCGCGCAAGCTGGGCAAGAGCCAGTCGACTATCAGCGCGGCGGTGGCCGGCCTGGAGATCGACCTCGGCCTGGAGCTGTTCGACCGCAGCACCCGCAAACCCGGCCTGACGGCGGCTGGCCATGTGATGCTGCGCAAGGCGGAGGACATCCTCGCCGCCAGCAATCGCCTGGAAATGGCCGCCAGTCAGTTGGCCCAGGGGCTGGAGCCGAAACTGACCGTGGTGATTTCCGACACCTACCAGTCCGATCGTTTCGAAGCCGCCCTCGACGGCTTCGCTACGCGTTATCCGGATCTGGAACTGGAGTGTCTGATCGCCGAATGCGCCGACGTGGTGGAACTGGTGCAACAGGGCCGGGCCCAGATCGGCTTCGCCGAAAAGCAGGACAGCTATCCGCCGGACCTGAGCAGCGCCACAGTGGATGAACGCACCGAATTCGCCGTGTTCGTCCATCGTACCCACCCCCTGGCAAACCTGGCCAAGGTTGATCAGAACGCCTTGCGGCAGCACCGTGAGTTGCGCCTGACCAGCATCGTCAACCCTTACGAAGACCGCGCCCCGGGGCGGTTCTGGTCGTCATCCAGCTACCTGATGCTGTTGGAGATGGCCCAACGCGGCGTTGGCTGGGCGGCGTTGCCGCGTTGGCTGGTGGAGCGCTTCGCCGCGGGCTCACTGATGCAACTGCAGGTACGCGGTTGGCCGAAGCCGGTGGCGGTCGATACCCTCTGGTCGCGCCTGCATCCGCCGGGTCCGGCAGGCAACTGGCTATTGGAGAGGATGTTGGAATGAAGGGATCACTGAGCCGTGTGGCGTCCTGCTCGCGGATGAATAAGGCGTCCACAGTGCTCGGCACACAACGTTGTGGCAACAGCCCTCATCCTGCCAACCCTTCCAGTCGACCTCGAAGGAAGCGCTGCTCCGGCTCCTGTCGCGTCAGTTGCAGCGCCCGTTCATAAACCTCCCGCGGCCGACCGGCATGTACCGCCGCGATCGCCGCCTGTAGCCCGTAGGGACCGAACCGGCCAGAGCCCTCTCTACCCAACTGCAGCCCTCGGCGAGCAGTTCGGTATTCCACAACGCACGATCCTGGGCATCGAGCAAAACCAGTTCGCCAGTGACCGAGATCCGTGCCTGGCGCCGCGACTCATGCAACCGCATCAGCCCCAACAACCCCATGACTTCCGGGTCCGGCAGCAGCTCCAGCGACAGCCGCGCCAGGCGGATCGCCTCGCCGGTCAACTCGTCACGAATCGCGCTGACGCCCTGCGAGGCTGAATAGCCCTCGTTGAACACCAGGTAGATCACCCGCAGGACACTCTCCAAGCGCTCGGGTAACTCGCTCAGGGACGGCACCTGATAGGGAATCTGCGCATCACGGATCTTCGCCTTGGCCCGCACGATCCGTTGGGCGATGGACGAGGGTGTCGAGAGAAACGCCCGGGCGACTTCCTCGGTGGTCAGGTCACAGACTTCCCGCAGCGTCAGCGGCACCTGGACATCGCCCGACAACGCCGGATGGCAACAGATGAAGATCAGCCGCAGCCGGTCGTCCTCCAGTTCCTCGCCCTCCCATTCAGACTGTTCGAGCTGTTCGGTCTGGACGATCAGACGCGCCTGGGAAGCGGCAAGACGCGCCCGCCGGTCGAAGCTTTCGCCCCAGCCCTGATGGAAACCCATCTGCTCGTGGCTGTCGCGCTCGGCCGCGCTCCAGTGCATCGCACTGGCAGTGTAAAGTCGGACAACCGTGGCTGTTTTTCCAGGTTTGGCGAAATGCCCTGCAAAAGGCACGGACACCTGTCTAGTCGAACGAACGACCAACAGATCGACAAGGGCCCGAAAAAACAGCACGCCAACCATCGTTGGAGAATCTTCCTACCGCTACACCAAGGCTGTTTCCTAGCTGAATGTCAGCATGGCCATATATATGAGATCAGTTGCTCATCAACTGTAAAATTTGAGTACTGGGCAAACTTCCCATTCAGTCATTAAATGAATCCGCACCTGCTTTTCTTAAAAGAACAGCGAGGCGATCAATTAATTAATTGAAAGGACTCAATGATCAATGGACATCAGAAACCGGACTTCGAACGATACCCCATTCACCTCCCCAACCCCTGGCCCCGAGCTTGCGAAGCGGCCGGGCTCGCTGGACCTGGAGTTCAGCGAACACCGGGACGGCATCGTGATCTTCTCCGAGGCGGGACCGGGCTTCGTCGGTACTTCTTTATTACAACGCGATGGTCGGCATCTGTTTATCGGCGTTCATGACGATGAACCCACCGATATAATGCTGGCCGACTTCGAGCCCGAGGGTTTTTATTATCGTCATTTTACTTCTCCCTTTCCCGGAGCGGGCCGTGCATCGATCCATGCGGTGCAGGACAACCAGGAAAACTTCGTGATCCTTGGCAACTTGCGCAATGGTGAGCAGGCGTTTTGCACACGCCTTGCCCCCACCGGCGAACGTGACCCGGCCTTTGGCGACAATGGCGAAGTCCGACTGCCCTACCGGGCACCATGGAGCGGTCGTGGGCATCGACTCATCCTGCAAACGGACGGTCATATCCTCATGCTGCTGAAGAGCCAGACCCCAGGCGAGGCGGAACGGGACGTCATCGTGCGCCTGGACGGCAACGGCAACTACGATCCCGGTTTCGGCACCTGTGGCGTGGTCACCGCGCGGGAACCCGGCATCGTCTTCCAGGCACTGGCGCTCCAGGCGAATGGCAAGCTGGTGATCGCCGGTCAACGCGGCCGCCGAGCCGTGCTGATGCGTTACAGCAGCACCGGGCTGCCGGATACCGGCTTCGGTAACGCGGGTTATCTGGAGTTCGAATCCATCACCAAGGGCGACGCGACGTTCTTCGCCGTGGCCGTGCAGCAGGACCAGAAAATCGTCGCCGCCGGCTCGGCAAATCTTTCGGACGATGTCGCCCTGCTGATACGCAGCAGCCCGGAGGGCACGCTGGACCCCGAATTCAATGCCGGCAGCCCGCTCGCCTTTCCCGGCATAGGAGTGTGCCTGGCGACGCTGATCCAGGAAGACGGCATGATCCTCAGCGTGGGTCATGTCGACAACGGCAGCCAGACCTGGCTGATGCGTCACCAGGGCAATGGCGAGGTGGATCATGGCTTTGGCGACCGGGGCATCAGCCACGTCAACCGGATTCCGGGGGACACCAGCTACTTCTCCCATCTGGAACTGCAACCCGACGGCAAGATCCTGATATCCGGGCGCTATGCGACCCATTCAGCGGTGATTCGCTGCCACGGACGCTGAGGCACGGCTTCCTCCGGGCACCCGATGGATGCCCGGAGGCTCGACATCACCAACAGGCCACCCTTGCGGCCCTTTTCATATCCGCGCCGTATTATTGGGCGAACGCTCCGTAAAGCTTCCATATAGTCGATATCATTCACGCCAGTTTTCCACTATTTCTCTGCAGATCGCCGCCTGATGCGGTGTTTTGCGGAGCCCTGCCATGAGCAATTTCCAGATCGGCCTGCTGGTGCTGATCGGTATCAGCGTCTTGGGTGTCGTCACCTTCTACCTCGACTTCTGGCGCGAAACCAGGACGCACAAGGAGCAGAAATAGCCCCACGCAGCTCAAAGGCGATTCGCTGATCAGTGGCGGATCGGCAACCAGATCTCGACCTTGCCGGCGCCATCCCGCGGATCGAAGTCAGCACTGTAGCGCTCGAACTGCGGCGTATCCGCCGCGGTATGACCGGAGTTGGGCAGCCACTGCTGCCAGATCGCCTCGAACGTCTGCTTCAGGCTTGCGAGCGGACCTTGGTGCTCGAACACCGCATAGCACTGGGGCTGCAATTCGACCCAGCGATAGAGTTCAGGCAGGTCGTCGAGCCGGCTGATCGCCACACCAGCGATGTACTCGAAACCGCCCTTGCCATCGGGGTTGCAACAGATGCCGTACGTCTCGTCACCCACCTGGCCCGGTACATTTCCAATATGTGACACGAAGGCATTCCACAAATCCGGGATGGTGGCCGAGGTATCGGCGGTGAAGCGTCCACCCAGTCCGGCGATCAATTGAAAGTGGCCATGCTCGAAGCGTGGCGATGCCAATACATGGCGTGGTGAGTCATCCATGGGGACAGATCTCCATCAGAGAAAAGAATCCGCGTCGCAGTATAGAAGTAAAAAAGACTCTGGACAGAATGCCATCAGCCCCCTTATCTTCTGCCGCGCAGGCCACCGCAGTGGCCAACGTCGCTCGGACGGTTCCGGGCGCTTACGTCTCAGAGGCCAACATGGCAGACCAAGGTTCGCCGCGCCGCTTTGCGCGCATCGATCGACTCCCCCCGTACGTATTCAATATCACTGCCGAGCTGAAGATGGCCGCCCGCCGCCGTGGCGAGGACATCATCGACTTGAGCATGGGTAACCCCGACGGCGCCACTCCGCCGCACATCGTCGAGAAACTGGTCACTGTCGCCCAGCGCGAAGACACCCACGGCTACTCCACGTCCAAGGGCATTCCACGGCTGCGCCGGGCGATTTCCCACTGGTACAAGGACCGCTACGACGTCGAGATCGACCCGGAAAGCGAAGCCATCGTCACCATCGGCTCGAAGGAAGGCCTGGCGCACCTGATGCTCGCCACCCTCGACCACGGCGACACCGTGCTGGTCCCCAACCCCAGCTACCCGATCCACATCTACGGTGCCGTGATTGCCGGCGCCCAGGTGCGTTCGGTACCGCTGGTACCGGGGGTCGACTTCTTCGCCGAACTGGAGCAGGCCATTCGCGGCTCCATCCCCAAGCCGAAGATGATGATTCTCGGTTTCCCCTCGAACCCGACCGCCCAGTGCGTCGAGCTGGACTTCTTCGAGCGGGTGATCGCCCTGGCCAAGCAGTATGACGTCCTGGTGATCCACGACCTGGCCTACGCCGACATCGTCTACGACGGCTGGAAGGCCCCGTCGATCATGCAGGTGCCAGGCGCCAAGGACATCGCGGTGGAGTTCTTCACCCTGTCCAAGAGCTATAACATGGCCGGCTGGCGGATCGGCTTCATGGTCGGCAACCCCGAACTGGTCAGCGCCCTGGCGCGGATCAAGAGCTACCACGACTACGGCACCTTCACCCCGCTGCAAGTGGCGGCCATTGCCGCCCTGGAAGGCGACCAGCAATGCGTACGGGATATCGCCGAGCAGTACCGGCAACGCCGCAACGTACTGGTCAAGGGCCTGCACGAACTGGGCTGGATGGTCGAGAACCCCAAGGCCTCGATGTATGTCTGGGCGAAGATTCCCGAGGCCTATGCACACCTGGGCTCGCTGGAATTCGCCAAGAAGCTGCTGGCCGAGGCCAAGGTCTGCGTCTCGCCGGGCGTGGGTTTCGGTGAGTACGGCGACGACCATGTGCGCTTCGCCCTGATCGAGAACCAGGACCGAATCCGCCAGGCGGTACGTGGGATCCGCACGATGTTCCGTGCCGACGGCCTGGTGAAGAAAGCCGAAGGCTGACTCGTCCCTTGTAGGAGCCGGCTTGCTGGCGATGGCGTCAGTGAGGTTGATACAAGGCTTGCTGGCCTTATCGCCAGCAAGCCGGCTACAGAATCAGACCACCAGCGACAGCAGCAGGATGAACCCCAGCCCCACCACCGACAGGATGGTTTCCATCGCCGTCCAGGTCTTGAAGGTTTCGGTCACGGTCATGTTGAAGTACTGCTTGACCAGCCAGAACCCCGCATCGTTGACGTGAGACAGGATCAACGAACCCGCCCCCGTCGCCAGCACCAGCAACTCTCGGTTCACGCCGGGAATCAGGTCCACCACCGGCATCACGATCCCGGCACCGGTAATGGTCGCCACCGTCGCCGAACCCGTCGCCACGCGGATCACCGCCGCCACCAGCCACGCCAGCAGGATCGGCGAAATCTGCGCATTCACCGCGATATGGCCGATCACGTCGCCCACGCCGCTGGTCACCAGCATCTGCTTGAAACCACCACCGGCACCGATGATCAGGATGATCGCCGCGGTCGGCGCCAGGCTCGCATCCAGCAACTTGAGGATCCGCCTGGAATCCATGCCCTGACGCTTGCCGAAGGTGTACAGCGCCAGCAGCAGGGCAAACAGCAAGGCACTGATCGGGTGACCGATCATGTCCATCCAGATACGGAAGAAATGTCCGTCCGGCAGGGCGATGTCGGCAAAGGTCTTGAGCAGCATCAGGAACACCGGCAGCAGCACGGTCACCAGGGTCACGCTGAAGCTGGGCAGCTTGCTGGAGTCGGGCTCGCGGGCCAACTGGTCCACCAACTCCTGTGACGGGTTGCCGGGAATGTGCCGGGCAATGAAGGTACCGAAGATCGGACCGGCGACGATCGCGGTCGGCAGGGCGACGATCAGGCCGTAGAGAATGGTCTTGCCGATGTCGGCATTGAACACCCCGATCGCCAGCAGCGGCCCCGGGTGCGGCGGTACCAGGCCATGCACGGCGGACAGGCCGGCCAGCAACGGGATCCCGATCTTGATCAGCGACACGCCAGTGCGCCGGGCAACGATGAACACCAGCGGAATCAGCAGCACGAAGCCGATCTCGAAGAACAGCGGGATTCCCACCAGGAACGCCGCGAACATCATCGCCCACTGCACCCGCTCCCTGCCGAAGGCGCGGATCAGGGTCTGGGCGATCTGATCGGCGCCGCCCGAGTCCGACATCATCTTGCCGAGCATGGTCCCCAGCGCGAGGATGATGCCAACGAAGCCCAGCACCCCGCCGAAACCGTCCTGGAACGCCTTGATGATCTTGTCCGCCGGCATGCCCGAGGTCAGGCCGAGGAAGGCCGAGGCGATGATCAAGGCAATGAAGGGATGGATCTTGAAGCGGGTGATCAGCACGATCAGTCCGACAATGGTGACTACTGCATCGAGCAGCAGGTAGGTCTCGTGGGACAGTCCAAACATGAGGTGTCTCCTGGTTGTTGTTCTTATGGTGTTCGTGAATGATCGACAGCCCTGGGGACAGCGCTATCTTTTCCAGCCGGCATTTTGAATCCCGGCATCAGGCAATTCGTTCCAGACCGTTGTCCCGCCACCAGCGATTGGCCGACTGGGCCAGTTGCTCGACCTCCCGGGTCGCATCGAGCGCCAGGGTCAGCGGCTCGCCCACCGGTGATTCGAGGGCGGCGAATTGGCTGTCGATCAGGGTGCCGGGCATGAAGTGGCCAGGACGATGATTGACCCGCTCGGCGGCGACCGTCGGCGTCAGTTCGAGGAACACGAAGCCCAGGCCCGGCACGGCACTACGCAGGCGGTCGCGATAGCGCAGCTTCAACGCCGAACAGGTCAGCACCGGATGCTGGCCGGCGGCCACGGCACGGCACAGCTCGTCGCTCAGCGTATCGAGCCAACCGGCACGGTCTTCATCGGTAAGGGGAGTACCGGCGCTCATCTTGGCGATGTTCGCCGCCGGGTGAAAGCTGTCGCCTTCGATCAGGGTGGCAGCGCCGAGCCGGCAGATGGCTTCACCCACGCTGGATTTGCCACAACCGGAAACACCCATGATAACCAGGGCGGTGATGGGTTGACTCATGTAACACCTCAGCACGAAGACAGCGCTGTCTTTGCCAGAGCTTTGATATGGCAAAAGCAAAGCACAAAAACACTCGCTGCCGACGTCTTCTTGTCGTTTTTATCGATTGCCGCGCTACAGCTTGCAGGTGTTACCGAACGCGTTCAGGCAAACACGCCCAGGCAATTGCAGGCCCATCGAGACAGCGCTACCTTAGTACCTCGAATTTTGTTTGGCAAGCCGTCCGATGACCTCCACCAAGAACGACAAGAACGCCCGCACCACGGGACGCCCCACCCTCAACGAAGTCGCGCGCCTGGCCGGCGTCAGCCCGATCACCGCCTCCCGTGCGCTGCGCGGCATCAGTACGGTGGCCACGGATCTGGTGGAGAAGGTCAGACGGGCGGCCGACGAACTGAATTACGTGGTCAATCCCGCCGCCCGCGCCCTGGCCTCGGCCCAGAGTCATTCGGTGGTGGTGCTGGTACCGTCGCTGTCCAACCTGCTGTTCATCGATACCCTCGAAGCGATCCACAAGGTGCTGCGCCCGCGCGGCTTCGAAGTGCTGATCGGCAACTGCCACTACTCCCGCGACGAAGAAGAGAACCTGCTGCGCAACTACCTGGCCTATCAGCCTCGCGGGCTGCTACTGACCGGTTTCGACCGTTCGGAAAGCGCCCGACGGATGATCGAGGCCAGCAGTGTGCCGTGCGTCTACATGATGGACCTCGACCCCGGCGCCGGCGTGAACTGCGTCGGTTTCTCGCAACAGCGCGCCGGGGCCACCGCCGCCGAGCACCTGATCTCCCGGGGCCGGCGCCACCTGGCCTACATCGGCGCGCAACTGGATCAGCGTACCCTGCTGCGTGGCGAGGGCTTCCGCCAGGCATTGCAACGGGCCGGGCTCTACGACCCGGACCTGGAGCTGCTGACCCCGCGCCCGTCCTCGGTAGGCCTGGGCGGCGAACTGTTCCTGCAGATGATGAACAGCCACCCGCAGATCGACGCGATCTTCTTCGGCAACGACGACCTGGCCCAAGGCGCCCTGCTCGAAGCCATGCGCTGCGGCATCAAGGTCCCGGATCAGGTGGCGGTGCTGGGTTTCAACGACCTGCCGGTGTCGGCCTTCATGGTCCCGCGCCTGAGCAGCATCCGCACCCCGCGCGAAGCCATCGGCCAACGCGCGGCGGAACAGTTGCTGAACCTGATGGCCGGCAATGCGGTGCCCCAGCCGGTGGTGGACATGGGCTTCGAACTGATGGTGCGCGAAAGCAGCTAGCGGCCTGCGCGGCCAATTTGTACAAAGCTGATGAGCGGCATGCAAGTTGTGGGCAATGGGCTGTTGCTGCCCAACAACATCCTCGCCACCACTTACTTGCTGGAGGCCGCAGCCAGGGTCGGTTGCAAACGGCTGGTATTTGCCAGCAACACCCAGGTCGTCGAAGGCCATGCAGCGGATCGACCGATCACCTCGGACATGCCGGTGATGCCGGCGAGCCTGTACGGCGCCAGCAAATGTTATGGCGAAGCGTTGTGCGCGCTGTATGCCAGCCAGCACGGCCTGTCGACCATCGTCCTGCGTCTGGGGGTCTTTGGGCTCCCCGACGATCACGATTGGCAGCGTACCCGCGAGCTGGGCACCTGGCTCAGCCCGCGCGACGCGGTGCAGCTGCTGCACCGGGCGATTGAGGTGGAAGGTGTGCGACACCTGGTGGCCCACGGCATATCCGACAATCGCGGCAGGCGCCTGGACCTGGACGAAACCCGGCGGGTGCTGGGTTACCAGCCGCTGGACGGCAGCTCCCGGGATCCCCACCCACACAGACCGAAGCCTGTGATAAGAAACCCGGGAAGTGGGGAACGGCCATCCAGCTGGATGGCCATCCATTCATAGCGAGTTTACGTAGACCGACTTCGCGACCAGATACGGTTCCAGCGCCTCCGGTCCACCTTCGGAGCCGTAGCCCGAGTCCTTCACACCGCCGAACGGCATCTCCGCCCAGGGAGTCATCGCCTGATTGATCCACAGCATGCCGGCCTCGACCCGTTGGGTCAGCCGGTGCACGTTGGCGAACGAACGGGTGAAGGCGTAGGCGGCCAGGCCATAGGGCAGGCGGTTCGCTTCGGCGATGGCCTCGTCGAGCGAGTCGAAACCGCGCACCGCGGCCACCGGGCCGAACGGTTCATTGTTGAATACGTCCGCCTCCAGCGGCACGCCGGAAAGGATGGTCGGCGCGAAGAAGTTGCCGGCATTGCCGATCCGCTCGCCGCCGGTCTCCAGGCGGGCGCCACTGGCCAGCGCACTCTCGACCACCTGGCTCATCGCACTCAGGCGCCGGCCGTTGGCCAGAGCGCCGAGGGTGGTGTCGGCCTCCAGGCCGTTGCCGACCTTGAGCGACTGGGCATAACGGACCATCTCCCGGGTGAACTCCTCGCGGATGCTGTTATGCACCAGGAACCGCGTCGGCGAAATGCACACCTGCCCGGCGTTGCGGAACTTGGCCCCGGCCATGGCCTTGACCGCCGCTTCCACGTCGGCGTCCTCGGCGATGATCACCGGGGCATGCCCGCCCAGTTCCATGGTCGCCCGCTTCATGTGCTGCCCGGCCAGCGCCGCCAGATGTTTACCCACCGGCGTCGAGCCGGTGAAGGTGACCTTGCGTACCACCGGGTGGGCGATCAGGTAGGAGGAAATCTGTGCCGGGTCGCCGAACACCAGCCCGACCACGCCAGGCGGCACGCCGGCATCGACGAACGCCCGCAGCAAAGCCGCCGGAGACGCCGGTGTCTCCTCGGGGGCCTTGACCAGGAAGGAGCAGCCGGTGGCCAGCGCGGCACACAGTTTGCGCACCACCTGGTTGACCGGGAAGTTCCACGGGGTGAAGGCCGCGACCGGACCGACCGGCTCGCGCACCACCGTCTGCTGCACCGCCACGTTACGCGATGGCACGACGCGACCGTAGACACGTCGGCCCTCGTCGGCGAACCACTCGATGATATCCGCGGCGGAATTGACCTCGACCCGCGACTCCGAAAGCGGCTTGCCCTGCTCCTGCGTCAGCAGTCGCGCGATGCCTTCGGCACGCTCGCGAACCAGTTGCGCCGCCTTGCGCATGATCACCGCCCGCTCGTTGGCCGGTACCCAGCGCCATACGTCGAAACCGCGCTGCAGCGCCGCCAGGGCACGATCCAGGTCGGCGATGTCGGCATGGGCGACCTGGCCGATCACCAGGCCGGTGGCCGGGTTCAGCACGTCGAGGGTCTTGCCGCTTTGCGCGTCGCACCACTGGCCATCGATCAGCAACTGCGTGTTCACATAGTTCGCATCGGTCATCGGTACTCTCCCAAATAATCGTTCATGGCGTCGGATGCAGGCCACTGAACGCGCTATCGCCCAGGGCCGCAAGTGAATGTTCAACATGCCAGAGCGGCAATCCCGGCGGCAAGGATTCTCCGCTTTCCGGCCAGCGCCTGCAGGCGTGTATCGCCCAGGGCGCAGAAAACCGGGCTTTGTACCAGCCGGCATACAAATTGCTCGGTGCCCTGGGTCTCTCTAACACTCAGGTATTTATCCCATGTTGGTCAATGCCCGTAACAATCCGGTGATCCAACCCACGTACCGTTCGGATCTGGACCCCACCACCGCCGCCAACAACATGCTGGCCAGCGGCTACGTACAGACTGCCCAGGCCGCCGCCGGCCTCAGTTCGAACGCCGCCACCCAGAACGCCGCCGACAAGGTTGCCGACAACGTCAATGCCGCATTCGCCAAGACCCGCGTGCACCTGCAGGCCAAGGTCCCGGACGTGGCCGCCGCCGCGACTCTCAGCGCCACCCCACCCAGCACCCGTACCGCGCCACCCGCCACCAGTACCGACAGCGACGCGATGAAGGAATTCAAGGATTACATGAACAAGTCGCCAGCCGAGCGCCTGCGTGACCAGTTGCTCAAGGAGCAGGGACTGACCGAGGAAAGCTTCAAGCAGTTGCCACCCGAGCAGCAGCAGGCGATCAACAACAAGATCGCCGAACGCATCAAAGAACAGTTCAACGCCCAGAACGAGAAGAACAGCCCCAATCCGGTCGATAAGCAGACGGCCAGCGCGTTCCTCACCAGCAATAGCTGATCGGGTCGCGGCGACCGGCTTGTCCGCGAAGGGGCCCCTGAGGCCGCCAACGGCTTCGCGGGCAAGCCCGGCTCCTGAAATGACCGGGCCCGGCGCCGATGGAGCGCATGCCCGCTTTCGTTCACCCGCCAGCGCCGATGCCTGAAGAACCCGGGCCGGATCGTTCCAACATCCCGAACAACGCCGCCACGGCCTCGCACTGGCTTGCCGCTGGGCAGGCGACCAGGGCGAACCGGCGTTCGACCGGAACCTCCAGTTGCAGCACCCGCAAGCCCCGACGCTCTTTCGGTAGCGTCAGCTCCGGCACCAGGCTCACGCCAAGCCCCTCGCGCACCAGGGCAAAGGCACTGCTCCACTCCCGCACTTCGACCCGTACATCGGCGAGCGGCAAGCCGACCTCGGCCGCGATGCTGCGGGCATTGACCGTACAACCCCCGGTCGCCAGCACGAAGGGTTCGGCCACCAGTTCCGCAAGGCTGACCCGCCCCTCGGGACCACGGGCTGCCAGGCGATGCCCCAGGGGCAGCACCGCGACCCAGCGATCGCGCCCCAACTCACGGGCCGCGCGCCCCGGCACCGGGTTGAGGACCACGCCGACATCCACCAGGTTATCCGCGAGCATGGCCTCGACCTCATGGTCGCTGACCTCCAGCGCAATCACTTCGATCTCCGGATGGCACTGGCGGAAACGCTGCAGCAAGGGCGGCAGCAAGGTGCTCAGGACCATGGGGAAACTCGCCAGGCGGAGCCTGCCACCGACCAGTCCCTTGGCACTGTCGACCTGCCGGCGAATGTTCTGCAACGCCCCCAGCATCAACCGCGCCTGTTCCAGCACCTGCTGCCCGATCGCCGTCGGCACCGCCTGGCGCGCCTCGCGGACGAACAGTTGCACGCCGAGCGTCTGCTCCATCCCGGCCAGGGCCTGGCTGGCCGCCGACTGGGTCATGCCGACCTGCTCGGCGGCACGGCTGATGGTGCCGTGGTCGAGCACCGCCACCAGCAGACGCCAGTGCACCAGGTTCATCATTGCAGTAGCTGTCCTTATGGCATGTTTCTGAAGGATTGATTTTACTCAGGCCGCTGACGAAGACGAGACTGTCGCCACTGTGTTTTTCCCTGGAGTCCGTCGTTCATGAAGTTGTACTACGCCCCTGAAACCTGCTCCCTGGCGCCCCATGTCGTACTGCGAGAACTGGGCTTGCCGTTCGCACTGGTGCGGATCGACAACCGCAGCAAGCTCACCGAGCACGGTGACGATTTTCGCCGAATCAACCCCAAGGGCTATGTGGCGGCGCTGCAACTGGATAATGGCGAGGTGCTGACCGAAGGGGCGGCCATCCTGCAGTTTCTCGCCGACCTCAGGCCCGAGACCGGGCTGGCACCGGCCAACGGCAGTTGGCAACGAGTGCGCCTGCAGGAATGGCTGAACTTTCTCGGCAGCGAGATCCACGGGACCATGGGGCCGCTGTTCAACGCAGCGATCCCCGGGGAGGTCAAGGCGATCTTCCGCACCCGGCTGTTCCAGCGTTTCGACTTGCTGGAAAATACCCTGGCACAGCGGGACCATCTTCTGGAGAGCGGTTTCAGCGTGGCGGACATCTACCTGTTCACGGTGATGCGCTGGAACCGGTTCTTTGCCATCGACCTGGCGCCCTGGCCAGGACTGCTGCGCTTCATGGCGCGGATTGGCGAGCGGCCGAGCGTGACGGCCGCACTGGCGGTCGAATCGGCTGGGCTCATTCGGCCTTGAACACGTTCTGCTGCACCCTGATCGTCTGGGGTACCAGGTGATTGACAAAGAACAGGTCGGCGGTGCGCTGCTGGTTATCGACGGTGGCCTGGTCGATGGCTCGCAGCGGCACCCGTGAGCGATGGTCGAAGTAGCGCTGGAGCACCGCCCGATCCAGGCCAAGGGTCTGGCTCATCAGGTCGATGCTTGCATCGGGCTGCTCGAAAGATTCCCGCTGGCCCTGGCCAATGGCCTTGAGAATGGGTGCGATACTCTGCGGGTACTGGCGGGCGAACGGGCCACTGGCGATGTACAGCGAACCACCGGAGTCCAGACCCTGCCCATCGCTGAGCAGGCGGGCGCTGCCATCGAGCAGGGCTGCGGAGTAGTAGGGGTCCCAGATCACCCAGGCATCAAGCTTGCCCTGCTCGAGGGCCGCCCGGGCATCCGCTGGCGACAGGTAGACCAGGTTCACATCGCCGAGCTTCAGGCCCGCCCTGCCCAGACTCTTGAGAAACAGGTTGTGCGAGCTGGAGCCCTTGAGCAGGGCCACGCGCTTGCCCTTAAGGTCCGCCACGCTCTGCACCTCGCTGGCCTTGGGCACGACGATCCCTTCGGTCTGGCCATCGGTCGGCTCGATGCCGATGTAGACGAAATCGATACCGGCGACCTGGGCGAAGATTGGCGGGATGTCGCCAATGTTGCCCACATCCAGGCTACCGCCGTTGAGCGCCTCGATCAGTTGCGGTCCACCGGGAAACTCGACCCACTGCACCCGGGTGCCTGGCAAGGCCTTCTCCAGCAGTTGGTGCTCGCGGGCCAGGACCATGCTCACCGAACTCTTCTGGTAGCCGACCCGCAGGACCGCAGGGTCGGCCGCCTGGGCCAGTTGGCTCAGCAGGACCAAGGCCAGCAGCGAGCGGCCAAGCACGGCCTTGAAAGGATTGGCCTGCCTGAGCGGGTACATAAACCGTTGGACGAAGCGGCTGCTGGGTATTGCGACGCCGGACATGGTGGCTCCTTGAAAGAGAGTTGTACGATTATGTCCGGTAGTCCGGTGGCGAGATGCTACCAATCCGACTTATTCATTAATAATACTCAAAAAGTATTTTTATATAACAAAAGGCCGCATCAGCAACGCATAAGCCAAAGACCTTTATAATCATCATCCCGATTCCGCTCCCAAGCCTCATGCCAGCTCTCGACTGCAGCCTCCTGCCCCCTGCACTGCGCCCCCTGCTCGACAAGTTCTACCGAGCCCACGGATCTTCCATGCGCGCCAGTGGCGAGGGGCAACTGTGGGTCGCCCGTGAGGGTGGAATCATCGCGGGTCTGTCGCTGACCGCGGTCGCCGACGGCTTCTGGCTGACCGGCCTGTTCGTCGCCCCACAAAAGCGAGGCCAGGGCGTGGCCGGACAACTGATCGCCAGGGCCCTGGCCACGGCTGCCGGCCCCACTTGGCTGTTCTGCCATCCGGACCTGTACGGCTTCTACGAGAAACTGGGATTCGCCCCAGCCCCGCAACTGCCGCAGCCCCTCGTCGACCGACTGGCCCGCTACTCGCGCAGCAAGCCGCTGATCGCCCTGGGCATGGAATCGTTGGTTGGCTCGACTGCCAAAAACGTCTGATCGACTGGCAATGGCCAGGACGAGGCCAGGTACCAGGCCACCGGTGAATCGGACCGCCTGCCCCTGCGCTTCGTCAAGCCGGGCAGGGTGGCGGCCCGCGGATCAGTCGTCGGCAGCCGGGTCAAGGTCGGGAAACAGCACCTGGGTGAAGCCGAACTTGCTGAAGTCGGTGATCCGCGACGGATACAGACGGCCGATCAGGTGATCGCACTCGTGCTGCACCACCCGTGCATGAAATCCATCGGCGACCCGCACCAGCGGCTCGCCCTTGGGGGTGAAGCCTTCGTAGCGGATCCGCCGGTAGCGTTCCACCGCCCCCCGCAGCCCCGGCACCGACAGGCAGCCTTCCCAGCCCTCTTCCACTTCCGGCCCCAGCGGGGTGAGCAGGGGATTGATCAGGATCGTCTGCGGCACCGCCTCGGCATCCGGGTAACGCTCGCTGTGCTCGAAGCCGAAGATCACCAGTTGCAGGTCGACCCCGATCTGCGGCGCGGCCAGACCGACGCCGCCGACGTGCTCCATGGTCTGAAACATGTCGTCGATCAGTTGCCACAACTCGGGGCTGTCGAACATTTCAGGGGGAACCGGCGGCGCTATACGCAACAGGCGCGGATCGCCCATTTTCAGGATTTCACGGATCATGATCAGCTTTCGTCAGTAGTCGGTTTGGGGGAGTGCTCATGTACGTGGCCGAGCACCGTCGTCCGATCGGCCTGCTCATGAAAATCCTTCTCGCCGGGATTCTTGCCTTCGGCCGACATGTGCTCGATCACCGCATTCATTTCCGCCCCCAACAGCAATACTGCCGCCGAGATATAGAAGTACAGCAGCAACACGATGATCGCGCCGATACTGCCATACATCGCGTTGTAGTCGGCAAAGGTTTTCACGTAGTAGCCAAAGCCCAGCGAGGCGATGATCCATACCACCACGGCCAGCACCGAGCCAGGGGTGATGAACACGAACTTCTGCTTCACGTCCGGCATCACGAAGTACATCAGCGCCACGGCGAACATCATCAGCAGCACGATCACCGGCCAGCGCAGGAGTGTCCAGAGGGTCACCACGAACTCTTCCATGCCGATCTGCCCGGCCAGCCAGCCCATCACCTGTGGCCCGAGGACCATCAGTGCGGCGGCGGCCAGCAACATGCCGGCGATGCCCACGGTGTAGAAGATCGACAGCGGCAGACGCTTCCAGATCGGTCGGCCCTCGACCACGTCGTAAGCGGCGTTCATCGCACTCATCATCAACCGCACCCCCGCCGAGGCGGTCCACAGGGCAATGACGATACCGACAGAAAGCAGGCCGCCCTTGGATTGCTGCAACTGGTCGATCACCGGGTTGACCTGATCCAGCGCCTGGGGCGGCAGCACCAGCTCCGATTGCATGCGCAACCAGCTGAAAAAGTCCGGCAGATGCAGGAAACCGATCAGGGCAATCAGGAACAGCAGGAAAGGGAACAGCGAAAACAGCATCTGGTAGGCCAGTGCCGAGGCATAGGTCGACATCTCGTCGTCGATGAACTCCTGGACCGTGCGAATCAGCACGCGGTGCAGGGGCAGACCACGCAAGTCCGGAAAAATCATAACGTCTCCTTTCGCCGCAATCACGGAGTCAGTCAGCAGGCGACTCAAGGGTGGGTTTCTCACTCACGGTAGCGCAGTTGGCAAGTGGTAAACAATTTCCGGGTTTGACACCGGCTGCCGAAACAGCAGAACGGCCATCCTGGGATGGCCGCTCGGTCACTCATCGATCAAAGCTTCAGGCCCGGTCGATGCCCTTCTTGATGGTCTCCTTGACCTTGCCCTTGGCTTGCTGAGCCTCGCCCTTCAATTCCTGAGCCTTGCCTTCGGCGCGCAGCCGATCGTTGTCGGTAGCCTTGCCGATGCCTTGCTTGACGTTACCAACCGCTTCGTTCGCCATGCCTTTGATCTTATCGCCAGTGCTGCTCATGATATTTCTCCGTTGGGAAATGCGGGGTATCAGTGTCGCCACACAAGGTTGACCCAAGGCTTTTGCCAGGAGTTTCATTTTTTTCGTCGACTCTTTCACCGCAGCAGACAGGTTTACCTTTATGTTTGCCGGCCAACCCCCGAGAATAGACGGCAGATTCAGGCCACGGCACTGAAGATCGACAATGGTAGGAAAGTGATGAAACTCGATAAAAAGCAGGCGATTGCCCGCAGGAACCAGGAACTGGGCAGTGCGGTACTGGGCACGAACAATTGCCACTTCACCGAGCTGAGCCGTAACCGGAACATCTGGTGGTTCGATATCCCGCTGGGGCGTCTCGCGATCGGCCAGTACGAATGGGTGCACCTGCTGCTGCACACCCCCAGCACCGACCAGTTGCTGCACCTGAAGGTGCCGACGGTGTTCCTGCGCGAGAAGCTCGATGGTCTGGAGGTGCGTAATGCCGGCAAGCGCAAGCCGACCGTGAGCCTGGAACTGAGCGCGGACAAGGACGCCTTCCTCCAGGACGTGCGGCCGAATGGTAGCGGCGTGAATTTCGCGCAGTTCCAGCAGTGATCCTGGTGTGATGAGCAAGTTTATGTAGCCTATGGGCTTGTGTGGCTTGCGGACCTGTGTGGCGAGCGGGCTTGCCCGCGCCGGAGCGCGAAGCGGCCCTGAAACAGCCCCCCCATTCAGCCAGGGTAAATGGCGGTGTCAGGTTTGCGGCTGCCCGGCAGCCGAGCGCGGGCAAGCCCGCTCACCACAATGGGAAAAACCCGCCTGCAGAGCGCCCCTGAACGAAAAAGCCCCGCAATGCGGGGCTTTGTCTTTTTCGGCACAAGCGTCAGGCGGTCTTCTTCAGACCGAGCTTCTTCAGCTCTTCGTCACGCAGTTCGCGGCGCAGGATCTTGCCGACGTTGGTGGTCGGCAGGGCATCGCGGAACTCGACGAACCTGGGCACCTTGTAGCCGGTGACGTTGGCGCGCATGTGCTCCATCACCTGGTCCTTGGTCAGGGTCACGCCTGGCTTGGCGACGATGAAGATCTTGATCACTTCACCCGACTTGTCGTCCGGTACACCGATGGCCGCGCATTGCAGAACGCCCGGCAGGGTTGCCAGCACGTCTTCCAGTTCGTTCGGGTAGACGTTGAAGCCCGACACCAGGATCATGTCCTTCTTGCGATCGACGATCCGCATGTAGCCGTCCGGCTGGATGACCGCGATATCACCGGTCTTCAGCCAGCCTTCGCTGTCGAGGATCTCGTCGGTGGCATCCTGGCGCTGCCAGTAGCCCTTCATCACTTGCGGGCCCTTGATGCACAGTTCGCCGATCTCGCCCAACGGCAGCTCGGTGCCATCCTCGTTGATCACCTTGCACAGGGTCGACGGCACCGGGATGCCGATGGTGCCCTGCTGGATGTTCTGGCTCGGGTTCACCGACGCCACCGGACTGGTCTCGGTCATGCCGTAGCCTTCGCAGATGGAGCAGCCGGTCACGGCCTTCCAGCGCTCGGACGCCGCCAGTTGCAGCGCCATACCGCCCGACAGGGTGACCTTCAACGCAGAGAAGTCCAGCTTGCGGAACGCCTCGTTGTTGCACAGCGAAACGAACAGGGTGTTGAGTCCGACAAAGGCGCTGAACTTCCACTTCGACAGTTCCTTGACCATTGCCGGCAGGTCGCGCGGGTTGGTGATCAGGATGTTGTGGTTGCCCAGCAGCATCACCGCCATGCAGTGAAAGGTGAAGGCATAGATGTGGTACAGCGGCAACGGCGTGATGACGATCTCGCAGCCTTCCTTGAGCTCCGACCCCATCAGCGCCTTGCACTGCAACATGTTCGAAACGAGGTTGCGGTGGGTCAGCATCGCCCCCTTGGCGACGCCCGTGGTACCGCCGGTGTACTGCAGCACCGCGACATCGCCACTGGCCGGGTGGGCTTCCTTGACCGGTTGGCCCAGGCCCTTGCTCAGCACGTCGTTGAACCTGACGGCCTTGGGCAGGTGATAGGCCGGCACCATCTTCTTCACGTATTTGACGACGCTGTTGATCAGCAGGCGCTTGAGCGGCGGCAGCATGTCGGCCACTTCGGTGATAATGACATGGCGCACACCGGTCTTGGGCACCACCGCCTCGGCCAGGTGCGCCATGTTCGCCAGGCAGACCAGCGCCTTGGCGCCAGAATCGTTGAACTGGTGTTCCATCTCCCGCGCGGTGTACAGCGGGTTGGTGTTGACCACGATCAGGCCGGCACGAATGGCGCCGAACACGGCGATCGGGTATTGCAGCAGGTTCGGCAACTGCAGGGCGATACGGTCGCCCGGCTGCAGGTCCGTGTGCTGTTGCAGGTAGGCGGCAAAAGCCCCGGACAGCTCATACAGCTCGCCATAGGTGAGCGTCTTGCCGAGGTTGCTGAAGGCAGGCTTGCTGGCGAATCGTTGGCAAGACTGTTTCAATACCGTCTGAACATTCGGGTACTCATCGGGATTGATTTCGGCAGCAATCCCCGCTGGGTACTTATCCTTCCAAAAGTCTTCGATCATGGAAGCCCACTCCTCAGCAACGCGAATTCAGCACCGCATTGGATGCGATTATTATTTGTCTGTGTTTGTTATTGGGTGATCTGGCTTTAGGCTATGTACGAAATCGCTTGAAACTTGGTTATGCTGCGTTAAAAACCGGCTCGGAATGCTCATTGACAACCCGTCAAGTCGGGCGCGACCCCGGCCGTTCCTCGCCGCTTTTTGCCTTGCCTAACCTGCGTTTCAAGCCATTTCGTACACAGCCTAACCTACGCCGAGAAGTCACAAAGCGCGCCGAGAGTAGCAGCTTTGCCAAGGGGCGACTAGAGCCAAACATGGCCCCTACAGTCATAAACATGACTCAAGAATACCAATCGGTCATTTTAGAGTAAAAATTCTATTCTAGCATTTTTTCGCTCTAGCGCGGGGTTTTCAGGCCTCAAAAGCTTCGCGGGCAAGCCACGCTCCTACCATTTCGTGCCTTGCCCCTGACGTGGGGACGACCGAAGACTGTAGGAGCGTGGCTTGCCCGCGAATGGGCCCGCAAGACCGCCGCTGTTTCCCGCTAGGCGATATCGCGCAACTCCCGCCGCAGTATCTTGCCCACCGGCGTCATCGGCAGGGAATCCCGCAGCACGATATGCTTGGGAACCTTGTAGCCGGTGAAGTTCTCCTTGCAATAGGCCTTGAGCTCCTCGACGCTGACCCCCGCCTCCCGCGCCACCACGAACAGTTTGACCGCCTCGCCGGAGCGCTCGTCCGGTACGCCGATCACCGCGCAATTGGCGACTTTCGGATGGGCCATCACCACGTCCTCGATTTCATTGGGGTACACGTTGAAACCGGAGACGATGATCATGTCCTTCTTGCGGTCGACGATGCGGACGAAACCATCCGTGTCGATCACCGCGATGTCGCCAGTCTTGAACCAACCCTCGTCATCGAGTACCTCGGCCGTCGCCTGCGGCTGTTGCCAGTAGCCCTTCATCACCTGCGGGCCCTTGATGCACAACTCGCCGGGCTGCCCCAACGGCTGCTCGACGCCGTTGTCATCGATGATCTTCAGCGCCGTGCCCGGCAGCGGCAGGCCCACGGTGCCCAGTCGGCCAAGCTCGCCATAAGGATTGGTGCAGGCCACCGGCGACGTTTCGGTCAGCCCGTAGCCCTCGGTGATGCGACAACCGGTGGCTTTCTGCCAGCGATCGGCCGTGGCCTTGACCAGCGCGGTACCACCGGAATTGGTGAGCTTGAGCGCGGAGAAATCCAGGTTCCTGAACTCCGGATGTTCCATCAGCGCGACGAACAGCGTGTTGAGCCCCAGCAACGCGGAAAACCGCCACTTCTTCAGTTCCTTGATGAAGCCGCCGATGTCCCGCGGGTTGCCGATCAGCACGTTGTGGTTGCCGGTGACCATCATGCACATGCAATTCGCGGTGAAGGCATAGATGTGGTACAGCGGCAGTGGCGCAATGATCACCTCCTGGCCTTCCTTGAGCAGCGGATGGCCATCGGGTCCCGTCTGGGACATGCAGGCCCGCGCCTGCTGCATGTTCGCCACCAGGTTGCCGTGGGTGAGCATCGCCCCCTTGGCCAGGCCCGTGGTGCCGCCGGTGTACTGCAATACCGCGACATCGTCGAGGCCGACCCGCAGCGGCTGGATGCTCTGGCCGCGCCCCATGTGCAAGACGCTCTTGAACGAGATCGCCTGGGGCAACCGGTAGGCCGGGACCAGTTTCTTGACCTTGTCGACCACCAGGTTGGTCAGCCAGCCCTTGGCCGGCGACATCAGGTCGCCCATCTTCGCCTCGATGAGGAACTCGATGCCGGTATCGGGCAGCACTTCCTGGACCCGCGAGCCGAACAGGTTCAGGTACACCAGCGCGCGAGCCCCGGAATCCTTGAACTGATGGCGCATCTCGCGCACGGTGTACAACGGGTTGGTGTTGACCACGATGAGCCCGGCGCGCATGGCACCGAACACGGCGATCGGGTAATGCAGGACATTGGGCAACTGCACCGCGATGCGATCGCCCGGGCGCAAATCGGTATTGGCTTGCAGGTAACCGGCGAAGGCTGCGCTGTAGCGCTCCAGTTCGGCGTAGGTGAGGGTCACGCCCATGCTGCTGAAGGCCGGGCGATCGGCGAATTTCTTGCAGGAACGCTCGAAAACCTCGACCACCGACCTGAAGGCACCCACGTCGATGTCCAGGGGCACGCCGGCCGGGCGTTTGTCATTCCAGAAATCAGGTTGCATTGTTCTTGTCCTCTTGCCTGAGCCTATCCGGAGCCGCTTCGCCGAAGCGAAAAAGCGCTGCTTAGCGGACGGTAGCAGCAATGGGGAATCAGGCAAATATGCCCGACACACTCATTAACATCATGAATCTTGCTGCCAATGTGCAGCTTGGCCTGCTTCCTCGACGAGGATGCGCTGTACAATGGGGCGACTGCGTATTCCACCACCTGCCCCGTTTCGTCCCGTGCAAAGGAACCGCCATGATCCATGACACTTTCTGGCTGAGCGTGAGTGAGCGCAGCCGCCTCTACGTCAATCGTTGGTTGCCGCAGGGCGAGCCCGTGGCACTGGTGATGCTGTCCCATGGCATGGCCGAGCACAGCGGGCGTTACGCCCGACTGGCCGAGGCACTGTGCGCAGCCGGGTATGGACTGTATGCCCCCGACCAGCGCGGGCATGGCAAAACCGCCGAACAGGGCGTGCTCGGCCACTACGCCGACCGGGATGGCTGGTGCGCCGTGGTCAGCGACCTGGCCAGCCTCAACCAGCGCATCGGCGAGGAGCATCCGGGCAAGCCGATCATCCTGCTCGGCCACAGCATGGGCAGCTACATCGCCCAGGCCTTCCTGCTGCACCACAGCGCCAGCCTGCAGGGAGCGATCCTCAGCGGCTCGAACTTCCAGCCCGTGGCGCTCTACCGCGCCGCCCGCGCCATCGCCCGCTTCGAACGCTGGCGCCAGGGGCCGACCGGCCGCAGCGCACTGATCGACTGGCTGTCGTTCGGTTCCTTCAACAAGGCCTTCAAGCCCAACCGAACAGCCTTCGACTGGCTCAGCCGAGACCCGGAGGAAGTCGACAAGTATGTCGCCGACCCGCTTTGCGGCTTCCGCTGCACCAACCAGATGTGGATCGACATGCTCGGCGGCCTGCAGCAGATCAGCAAGCCCGGCAACCTGGCGCAGATCGACCCCGGCCTGCCCTTGCTGGTGATCGGCGGCGAGCATGATCCGGTGAGCGAGGGCAAGCGCCTGAAGGATCTTGCCGAGGCATTGCGTCAGGCAGGTAGCCAGAACTTGAAATTGAGCGTCTACCCGCAGGCGCGGCATGAACTCTTCAATGAAACCAACCGCGACCAAGTGACCGACGACGTATTGCAATGGCTGGAACAGACCCTGGCGCATCGTCGACCGGGTCATGCCGAATAATTTTATCGTTTAAAATCAATTAGTTGATTTTAAGCAACTCTTCACAGGACAGGTATCAGATGACCCAGGTGACCAACACGCCCTACGAGGCCCTCGAAGTCGGCCAGACCGCCAGCTACAGCAAGACCGTGGAGGAACGCGACATCCAACTGTTCGCCGCGATGTCCGGCGACCACAACCCGGTGCATCTGGACGCCGAGTTCGCCGCCGCCAGCATGTTCAAGGAGCGCATTGCCCACGGCATGTTCAGCGGTGCGCTGATCAGTGCCGCGGTGGCTTGCGAACTGCCTGGACCGGGCACCATCTACCTGGGTCAGCAGATGAGCTTCCAGAAGCCGGTGAAGATCGGCGACACCCTGACCGTGCGTCTGGAAATCCTCGAGAAGCTGCCGAAATTCCGCGTACGTATCGCCACCCGCGTGTTCAACCAGCGCGACGAGTTGGTGGTGGACGGCGAGGCCGAGATCCTGGCCCCGCGCAAACAGCAGACCGTGACCCTGACCAGCCCGCCACCAATCACCATCGGCGGCGTCTGAGTCTTCGCGGGCAAGCCCACTGGCGTGCACACACCCTGTGGGAGCGAGCTTGCCCGCGAAGACATTTCCACAGCACGGACACAGCTCCTGTGAACGCGGCTTCGACGCCATAAAAAAACGCCGGCAAGCCGGCGTTTCCTGGTTCAACCAGCCGATCAGCTGGCGCGAGCGATATTACGCAGCGCCTTGACCTGATCATGGTTGCGCAGCACACCCTGGTACTGGCGATCGACCAGATCACGCAGGCCCAGCATGTTGTGCTTGACCAGTTTCTCCAGCGCCTCGCGATAGGCCTTCTTGGCATGGTCCTCACCGCGCTCGGCCTCATTGAGCACCGCTTCTTCACCCTTGCCGGTGAACAGCGCCTTCACATCCACCCAACGCCGGTGCAGGTCACCGGAAATGCTGGTGGTGGTTTCCGGATCGCCGCCCAGCTTGCGCACTTCGGCCTGCAGTTCCGCCGCCGCGGCCGCACACTCGCTGGAGCGCTTGGCGAACAGTGCCTTCAGCTCGGGGTGCTTGATATCCTCGGCACAGGTCTTGAAGCCTTCCTGGCCATCCTTGCTGACCTCGATCAGGTGGTTGAGGATCGAAATGGCTTCTTTGTTCACGTCGGTCATGACTCAATTCCTTCTGGTGGTGGAAGTTGAGTCGTACGTTGCAGCCAGCATGCCAGCCTCGAAGACAGATTTTTTACCTTTAATTTCAATTAGTTACAAATAACTGAAAGATCTGTATCACTGCTATTTGCATGATCTGTCAATTGGCCTGCATGCAGAATGCCGGTATTTTCCCCGTTGCTTGAACACCTGAGGCAAGCCTGCATGAATCCTGAAAAGCTCGAACTGCTGATCACCCGCGAGATGCCCTTCGGCAAGTACAAGGGGAGAATCCTCGCCGACCTGCCCGGTCCCTACCTGAACTGGTTCGCCCGCGAAGGCTTTCCTCACGGTGAACTCGGTGGCCTGCTGGCACTGATGCACGAGATCGACCATAACGGCCTCGGCGACCTGCTCGACCCGTTGCGCGCAAAACACGGCAAGCCCAAACCCCGTCACTGAAACCCGCTCCCGAAGGAATGCGCACGCATGCCAAGAAATCAAGACAACGCCCGTGACGAACACTTCTGGCAGGCAGTGGCCCAGCGCTATGACGTCGAACCGGGCCCGATCAATCTGGAGAACGGCTACTTCGGCCGCATGAGCCGCCGGGTGATCGAGGCGTATCAGCGCAATATCGACTTCATCAATCGCAGCAACTCGGTGCACGTGCGGCAACACTTCGACCAGGTCGGAATCGTCGATATTCGCGCCGAGCTGGCCGAGCTCATGGGCATCAGTGACCAGGCGATCACCTTCAGCCAGAACGCCACCGCCTCCCTGCAGACACTGATCCGCAACTACAACCGGTTGCAACCCGGCGACCAGGTGCTGTACAGCGACCTGGAGTACGAAACGGTCAAGAGTGCCCTGAACTGGCTGGAACGCTATCGCGGCGTGCAGGTGATCCGCATCGAGCACACGCATCCGGCCAGCTACGAAACCCTGCTGGCGAGCTACCGCGAGGCCTTCGTGCGCCACCCGCGCCTGAAGCTGATGGCACTGACCCACGTCACCCATCGCACCGGGCTGGTGATGCCGGTGCAGGCCATCGTCGAGATGGCCACCGGGCATGGAGTCGATGTGATTCTCGATGGCGCCCATGCCCTTGGGCAGATCGACTTCGACCTGCCGGCACTGGGCGTGGCATTCGCCGGCTTCAACCTGCAGAAATGGATCGGTGCGCCGCTGAGCCTGGGCGTGACCTACATCGCTCCCGAGCGCCTGGCCGATATCGATCCGGACATGGGCGAGACGCATTTTCCGCTCACCGACATACGCTCGCGCACGCCCCACAGCACGCCGAACATTCCAGCGCTGATGACCTTGCCGACAGTGTTCGCCGAACACCGCGAACTCGGTGGTGCCGCGGCCAAGGGCGCACGCCTGCGCTACCTGCGCGACCTGTGGGTCGGCCAAGCGCGCCAGATGCCCGGCATCGAGGTACTGATACCGGACGATCCACGCCTGTACGGCGCCATCACCTCGCTGCGTTTTACCCGTCAGGCAGACCAGCAGGTAATGGTCGATAGACTGCTTCGGGAATACAACCTGTTCACCGTGACGCGCAGCGGATCGGCTTGCGGACCCTGTGTCCGGATCACGCCGGGGTTCACCACTTCGGTACAGGACATGCTGCAACTGGTCAGGGCACTGGCCGAACTGAGTGGTTGAACTCGACGCGGTTGGTGGTCTGAGCTATCGCTATCGCCGGCAAGCCGGCTCCCACAGGGGCTCGTGGCAGACGCAAACTCGTGGCAGACACCGTCTATTGTGGGAGCCGGCTTGCTGGCGATGACAATGGACCAGGCGCCACCAGCCCCCAAGGCTGCCACCCTTTCTCCAGGCAAAAAAAAAACGGTGCGCCGACCAAGCGCACCGTAAAGCCGTAGAACACACAACGAATTCGGTAGAGATGAATCAGTCCAGCAGGGCCAACGCCTCGGCTGTGCACTCCTGGATACGGCCCCAGTCGCCGTTTTTGATCCACTCGGGATCGAGCATCCAACTGCCGCCCACGCACATGACGTTTTTCAGCGCCATGTAGCTCTTGATGTTGCCCGGGCCAACGCCACCGGTGGGGCAGAACTTCACTTCGCCAAACGGCCCGCCCAGGGCCTTGATCGCCGCCACGCCACCGCTGACTTCCGCCGGGAACAGCTTGAAGCGGCGATAGCCCAGCGCGTAGCCCTCCATGATCCCCGAGGCGCTGCTGATGCCCGGCAACAGGGGAATCGGGCTGTCGACACCCGCCTCCAGCAAGTCGCGGGTAATGCCCGGCGTCACGATGAACTGCGAACCCGCCGCCTCGGCCGCCGCCAGCATCTGGCGATCGAGCACGGTACCGGCGCCGGTCACCAGTTCCGGGCGCTGCTCACGCAGGATTTCGATGGCCTTGAGGCCGAACTGCGAGCGCAGGGTCACTTCCAGGGCGGTCAGGCCGCCAGCGGCCAGCGCATCGGCCAGCGGCAGCACGTCCTGCTCGCGGGCAATGGTGATGACCGGCAAAATCCGCGCGCGGGTGCACAGCTCATCGATCAGGGCGACCTTGTCTGCCATGGAGACGGTCGGGGCATTTTTTGTCATAGCGGCTGATCCTTGGCTCATGGGCACCAGTAAATTTCCAGGGGGGGTTGCAGAAACGCACGAACCGGCATGGCGGCGAGGTCATCGCCGGCCAGCGCGGCATTCAGGGTGGCCAGTTTCGACTGACCGGAAATCGCCAATACGGTAAAGGTCGCCGAAGCCAGCAAGGCCCGGCTCATGCTCAGCCGCTGGTGTGGCACGGTCGGGGCCAGCATCGGCCAGACCCGCCGGCTGCCGTCC
>NZ_AQOH01000236.1 GCF_000364705.1 Pseudomonas fuscovaginae SE-1
CTGCAAGGCGGCCTGCAGGTTCGGGCTGCCCGGGAACAACGAAGCGGTATGGCCGTCGTCCCCCATGCCCAGCACCAGCACGTCGATGTCCGGCAGTTCGGCGAGGAACTGATCGGCCTGCCGCGCCGCTTCATCCAGGTTGGCCGCGGCGTTGTACAGACCGATGAAACGTGCCCTGGCCGCGGCACCCTGCAGCAGATGACGCTTGAGCAGCCCGGCATTGCTATCGGCATGTTCGACCGGAACCCAGCGCTCGTCGGCCAGGCTGATCACCACCTGGCTCCAGTCCAGATCCTGTTTGGCCAGGTTCTGGAAGAACGCCACCGGGCTGCGCCCGCCGGAAACCACCAGGGTCGCCACGCCACGGGCGGCAATCGCCGTGCGCAGTTGTTGCGCCACCGCCAGGGCCTGACCTTCGGCCAGCAGCGCCGGCGTGCGGAACGCCTGTCCGATCACGCCCTTGGGCAGTTTCAATTCAGATATCGCCATACCACGACCTCCCATCGCGCGTGATCAGTGCAATCGAGCTCATCGGCCCCCAGGACCCGGCCGCATAGGGCTTGGGCGCATCGCCGGATTTCTTCCAGCCGGCGATCAACTGATCGCACCACTTCCACGCCGCCTCGATTTCATCCTTGCGCACGAACAGGTTCTGGTTGCCGTGCATCACTTCCAACAGCAGACGTTCGTAGGCATCCGGAATCCGCGCACTGTGATAGGTGTCGGAGAAATTCAATTGCAGTGGCCCGCTGCGCAGTTGCATGCCCTTGTCCAGGCCCTGGTCCTTGGTCATCACCCGCAGCGAAATGCCTTCGTCCGGTTGCAGGCGGATGATCAGCTTGTTGCTGATCTGCAGGCGCTGCTCGGGGGCGAAGATGTAGTGCGACGGCTCCTTGAAGTGGATGACGATCTGCGACAGTTTCTGTGGCATGCGCTTGCCGGTGCGCAGGTAGAACGGCACGCCGGCCCAACGCCAGTTGCGGATGTCGGCACGCAGGGCGACGAAGGTTTCGGTGTCGCTCTGGGTGTTGGAATTCTCTTCTTCCAGGTAACCCGGCACCGAGCGGCCTTCGCTGTGCCCGGCGATGTACTGGCCGCGTACCACCTGGGTGGTCAGGCCTTCCGGACTGATCGGCGCCAGCGCCTTGAGCACCTTGACCTTCTCGTCACGGATGCTGTCGGCGGACAGGTCGGCCGGTGGGTCCATGGCGATCAGGCACAGCAGCTGCAACAGGTGGTTCTGGATCATGTCGCGCAACTGGCCGGCCTTGTCGAAGTAGCCCCAGCGGCCTTCGATGCCGACCTTCTCGGCGACAGTGATCTCCACGTGGGAAATGTAGTGCTGGTTCCACTGGGTCTCGAACAGGCTGTTGGCGAAACGCAGGGCAATCAGGTTCTGCACCGTCTCTTTGCCCAGGTAGTGGTCGATGCGATAGGTGCGGTTCTCCGGGAAGAACTGCGCCACCGCGTCGTTGACCTTGCGTGACGACTCCAGGTCCGAACCGATCGGTTTTTCCAGCACCACCCGGGTGTTGTCGGCCAGGCCGACCTTCGCCAGGTTCTCGCAGATCCCACCGTATACCGCCGCCGGCGTGGCGAAGTAGGCGATCAGTTGTTCGCCCGGACCGACGGTGTCGGCCAGGGCCACATAGTCGTCGGGCTTGAGGAAATCCACATGCAGGTAGCTCAGGCGGCCGAGGAAACGCTCGACGACCGCCTCATCGATCTCCTTCGCCTCGACGAACTCACGCAGTTCGCTGGCGATGGTAGCCAGGTGCTCGTCGACGCTGCCCGGCTCACGGGCCAGGGCGAGAATGCGCGTGTCCTCGTGCAGCAGGCCGGCGCCATCGAGGTGATACAAGGCAGGAAACAGCTTGCGCAGCGCCAGGTCGCCCAAGGCGCCGAACAAGGCAAAGGTGCACGGTTCAACCGTTATCGAAGGCATGATGTTTGTTCTTTTATCAAGTTAAACGATAAATACCTTTTTTCGAGGCATCACTCAAGGAAAAAATGTAGTAATAAACACAACATTTCTTCAAAATCACGATTGCGAGTGGTGGTCCACAGGCACCATCAGTAGGATAGGCCACCGCCGAGAACCGCCAAAACGCGTTCTCCCATGCATTGCAGAACCAAGGAACACCACATGGACCGCGTGCGAAATCTGCTGGAACAGATCCAGAATCGCCTCGAAGACCTGAACAAGGCCGAGCGCAAAGTCGCCGAAGTCATCCTGCTCAACCCGCAGCAGGCGACCCGCTACAGCATCGCCGCCCTCGCCCAGGCGGCCTCGGTCAGTGAGCCGACGGTCAACCGTTTCTGTCGTTCGTTCGACGTCAGCGGCTACCCGGAGCTCAAGTTGCAACTGGCGCAGAGCCTGGCCAGCGGCGCGGCCTATGTCAGCCGGGCGGTGGAAGCCGATGACAACTCCGAGGCCTACACGCAGAAGATCTTCGCCAGCGCCATCGCCTCCCTCGACAGCGTCAGCAAGGTGCTCGACCCGGAGCAGGTCAACCGTGCCGTAGACCTGCTGACCCAGGCCCGGCAGATCCACTTCTTCGGTCTCGGCGCTTCCGCGCCGGTGGCGATGGACGCCCTGCACAAGTTCTTCCGCTTCAACATCTCGGTCACGGCCCATGCCGACGTGCTGATGCAACGCATGATCGCCTCGGTCGCCCATACCGGCGAGCTGTTCGTGATCATTTCCTACACCGGCCGCACCCGGGAACTGGTGGAAGTGGCGCGCATCGCCCGGGCCAACGGCGCCTCGGTACTGGGGCTGACCGCTGCCGGCTCGCCGTTGGCCAAGGCCAGCACCCTGAGCCTGAACATTCCACTGCCGGAGGACACCGACATCTACATGCCGATGACTTCACGGATCGTCCAACTGACCGTGCTCGACGTACTGGCCACCGGCATGACCCTGCGCCGCGGCGTGGACTTCCAGCCACACCTGCGCAAGATCAAGGAAAGCCTCAACGCCAGCCGCTATCCGGTGGGCGACGAGTACGACTGAGCACGGCGGTGCGGGTTGCAACAGGGCTGCCGCGAGCCGTTGCTGTGACGGGCTTTTGTGACGGGCTTTTGTGGCAGGCTTTTGTGGCAGGCTTTTGTGGCGAGCGGGCTTGCCCGCGCTGGGCTGCAAGGGGGAGTGTCAGATTTTTTGTGTTCGGGCCGGTAACGGCCTGC
>NZ_AQOH01000237.1 GCF_000364705.1 Pseudomonas fuscovaginae SE-1
ACGGATCTTCACCTGGTCGTCGTTGCGCCCCAGGTACTCGATGTCGCCGTCCGCCAGGTAGCGGCCGACGTCGCCGGTGCGATACATCCGGGCATCCGCCGACGGGCTGAACGGATCCTTGAGGAAACGTTCGGCGGTCAGCTCGGGACGGTTCAGGTAACCGCGTGCCACCTGCACCCCGCCGATGTACAGCTCACCCACCACGCCCAGCGGCACCGGCTGCTGTTGCGCGTCGAGCAGGTACATCCGCGTGTTGGCGATCGGCTTGCCGATCGGCGTGTTGTCCGGGGTCTCTTCGATCGGGCCACGGCAATCCCAGGCCGTCACGTCCACCGCGGCCTCGGTCGGGCCGTAGAGGTTGTGCAGCCCGGCGTGCGGCAACTGCGCCTTGAACCGGCGTACCACGCTGCCCGGCAGCGCCTCACCGCTGCACATCACCTGCCGGACGCTGGCACACCGGCTGACATCGCCATGGGCCAGGAAAATGTCGAGCATCGACGGCACGAAGTGCAAGGTGGTGATCCGCTCGGCCTTGATCACTTCGCCCAGATAGACCGGATCCTTGTGCCCTTCCGGTCGCGCCATCACCAGGCGGGCGCCGGTGAACAGCGGCCAGAAGAACTCCCACACCGACACGTCGAAGCTGAACGGGGTTTTCTGCAGCACCGCGTCATCCGGGGTCAGGCCGTACTCGTCCTGCATCCACAGCAGGCGGTTGACCACCGCCGCGTGCTCGTTGATCACGCCCTTGGGCTGACCGGTGGAACCGGAGGTGTAGATCACGTAGGCACTGTGCCGTGGCGTCAGGCCGGGCACCCGTGGATTGTCCTCGGCGCGGTCCTGCCAGGTGTTGCAGTCCAGGTCGATCACCGGTACCGCCAGCTCGCCCAGCAGGCCGCGGGTTCGGCCCTGCGCCAGCACCACCGCTGGCGCGCTGTCGGCCAGCATGTAGGCGATGCGCTCCGCCGGATAGGCCGG
>NZ_AQOH01000238.1 GCF_000364705.1 Pseudomonas fuscovaginae SE-1
TTGGAGCGTGACGTCAATACTAAGATAATCGGCGATCTAATTATTCACGATGATCGCATTAATTCAACCATAGAGTTTTTCGACCACTTTAGCCGTCTTTGCATTGAGAAAAAATGGAACAACGGCAGTGATTTATATCAGTATGCGACCGCAAATAACTATAGAAAAAACGCTCAAGAGCGACTGAAGTACGCCACGATGCTCCATGATATTCTTACCAAAATTGAGAATATCAAAGGAATCGTGCCTCAGCTGCGAGCCGCTGGGGAAATCGATGAGTCCTTAGTCAAACTTGGGGACGGTTTTGTAAAGTCACCACTTTCAATAATCCGAATAAATTCTAATCCCCATGCAATTGCAATAGGCAATGAGAACCACGATACGGGGCCGGACTCCTAATCCGGCTTATCCACATCAGTGGTTGTACTTAAACCACACCTGGCGGCACGCCGCTGTACGCCAGGACGGCTTGTAGTGCCCGATGTTACTGACGTCTCTTTGCAGGCACTCCAAGGCATTGATGACGAAGCCTTCGATACATCCCTGGTCAGCGAGCTCATCCAGCAGGTTCTGTTCGATAAAGTCAGCCAGGTCGTCAATGGCTTTGCGCTCGATCGCAGGGCTGTTCCTGGTCTCCATCATCCCCTTGAAGAGAGCGCCAAACTCTTCGTAGCTGGTGGTTGTGCCGAAGTTCAATGTCTTGGGCGGTTCCGGCAGATCGGTTCTTGGATCAAACATCACTTAGACTCCTCATCAGTTACGAAGAAATTATCTCGGCAGGTTTGCTCAAAGAATTCGGAGTCAGCGGAGTCATCCAGAACATGCTGTTGCTCGATCAGCTCCCTTGCCTCACTCATGAAGTCTTTGAGGTTGTCGGCGCGAGTGTTCAAGCTGGCAGTAAACACGATGTCTTTGATCTCTTGTCGAGATGCGGCCAGGCTGTATGACCCTGAAGCTTCCGGATCAACCATTCCCTCAGCAATCTTGTCCGCGACTGCGATAATCAAAGGCTTCAAGCGCTCAGCTTCTTCCTCATCACTCGAAAGACCAAATTTTTCCAGGACTTCAGTGATCGCAGCTTCGCGCCATTCTTCAATCGTCGCATAACGAACGAATGTCGTGTCTTTGTACTGCTGCAGTTTTTCGTTAACGTCTTTGCAGTCATCGTTGCTGAACATGGCTCATCTCTCTCTTTTGTGTTGTGTGTTGCTACAGTTTCAATATTACAGGTGAGTACCACGCCGCACCAGTAGACATCGAAGAGAGTTGAGGTATACAGCAAAAATATATCTACCTCTGTTTTGTTTGTTGTCAAACTGGATTGGGCCCCTGTGGTGGTGTGGGCCGGGTATAATGAAGAAAAGCCAAATAACAAAAAGAAGAAAGCATGGCACTCTCAGATCTCGTCATTCCGTCCAGGAAAATCACCCTACATCAGTCGTCAGAAGATATGCCGGAGGTCACGATTGATGTGTTCGGCCTCACCACATCTGATTTTGTATACCTGGTAGACGGATACCGCACTCAGCTGGCAGCTATCTTCCTGCGTAATGCAAAAGAGTCACTGTCAAACCCCGAGACTTCAAGCGAGATTTTGCAAAGCTTTCCGGACTTTGCTGCTGCCTGTATCGCCTGCGGCTCAAAACAAAGGGAGGCTGAAGAGTACGTGCGCAACCTCCCTTTCCCTGTTGGTCTGGAACTGCTGTCTGCCGTGTTCGAGCTGACATTCCCGCAAGGTCTAAAAAAAAGCCTGGCAAAGATCGCTCCGACAATCTTAGCGCTGCTGAAAAAGTAAAGCAGTTCGAGGCAAATCGTAGGCGACAGGACTCGACCGAAGAACAAGATCCAGATCAGTTTGCCCTGGTACTTATTGACTGCTGTGAACTGCTGATTGCGAACGGTCACGGGTATTCGAACCCATACGAATACTCAATCAAAAAGCTACTTCACCTGACCACTGTTCATAAAGAGCGCCTACGCGAACAGCTGGTGACAAAGATCATCGCCGATCACATGTCCAGGATTGCCATAGCGACTGGAGATGGCAAAGACTTCAAAGCGCTTATAGACCAACTTAGCCAACAATCATAAGAAGAATAAAGCATGGCTGGAAGTACCATTATCCAACTCGTTCTGAGAGCACGGGACGAAGCGTCTGGCATCCTAAATAAGGCAGCTGCTGGCCTCACTGCCGCCTTTGCTGCTTTCAAGGGCGCTGAAGTAATAAGCGAAGCAGTTGACGAAATGGGCAAGTTGAACCAAGCGGCCCAGTTCCTTAACATGAATATGGAAGACCTGACGGCAGCTCAATATGCGGCCTTCAAGGGTGCCAGGGTCAATGCTGAGCAGCTCCAGGATGCATTGACCGAAGTCTCTATTAAAGTGAAAGAATTCTCATCGATCAATAGCGGGGGCGCGATCGATTTCTTTCAAATTATGAAAGCCGATGCCAAGGAGTTTGCAAAGCTCAGCCCCCTGGATCAGATGCTTAAAATTGCGGACGTGATGAAGGATATGTCTGCTGATGATAAGCGAACGTTTCTTGATCAAATCGGCAGTGACAATCTCAGGAACCTGCTCCCCATCCTGAAAAATGGCTCGGCTGAATTTAAGCAATTGATGACCAATGCCAAGCAGGCCGGCCTCACCCTGAGCGACCTTGACGCCGTAAACGTGGACGGTCTTCAAAAATCGCTTGTAGATCTCAATGCCACTGTTGGTGTCGAGTTCAAAAAAGCCATTTCGGGGGTTGCTCCAGAAGTCCAGGCATTTGTTGAGCTGCTAACCAACGGTTTTGAAACTGCCAGGGATGCGGCCAAAGACGCTGGGGCAGGTACGTCCAAGTCTTTTGAAAAAGTGTATCCAGTACTGTCAAACATATTAAAACTGGCAGGGATGGTAACTGATGGATTCAAGGTTGTTTACCTAGGCATCAAAAGCACCGTTTACAGTATCGCGGCTGAATTTACGGACGTCTGGGAAAACATGGGCAAAGATGCCTATAACAGTTTCACGGATGTATTGGAAACCGCCCAAAACATTATGGGCAAGTTCCAGAAATGGCTGAGCAGCTTCATTGGCGGGGTTGTTA
>NZ_AQOH01000239.1 GCF_000364705.1 Pseudomonas fuscovaginae SE-1
TAAAAGCCTAGACCTGATTCCTGGCGGGGTAGCTGACGGACTCTCAGAAAGAGTCAAGAACTGGCAAGCCGAACTCGGGAAGATGGCTGATAAAAATATCAATGCCAGCTACGAGCGAGTCGAGCACACCACTTCTACCACGACTCAAAATCTGCGTGCCAAAAAAAGCATGACGGATGCTGAAGCCCAGCAGTTGATTCTGGATATCAATACCGGGAAAAACACCGGCAACGAACTTCTGAAGCAAGCTGAAGAGTACCAGCGCCGTGCCCAGGAGATTCGCGACGAGAACGAAAAGCTAGCAAAAGACAGAGAAGCGGAGCGCGGTAAGCAATCCGAAGGGACTCAGGGCAAAAACAGCCTCACGAACACGCAAACTGCGGCAACGCTGGCCGCAACACAGGCGAAGCTTTCGGCTGATCTCAACAAGATGCAGATCGATCAGACGATTGAGCGCATCCAGACGCAACAGCAGCTAGATCAGCGTGCCTTGGACGACCGCGCAAAAGCTGAGGGCCTCACTGCCAATGAGATCGCGGATGAGCGCCTGGCCATCGATTTGAAAGCAAACCAGGAGATCAGTGATCAGCGCAAAGCGAGCATTGGCGAGGATCTGAAAGTCCTGGAAGCTCAGCTGTCAGCGCAGAAAAAGGTGCTCGGACAGTCGACCATCGATAGTGAGCGTGGCACGGCCTTGGGCGCCATTGCTGACTTGGAAGCGCAGATCACGGTTAAGCGCCAGGAGCAGGTCAATCTCACCGGGCAGTTGGCAAATCAGGAGGCTCTGCTCAAGGGTGAGCGTGCGAGTTCGCTGGCCGATGCGAAGGCCCAAATCAAGGCATTGAAAGAGCAACTGGACGTCGACCTACTGAGGATCAGGGGTAACGACTACCAGGCTGATTTAAAAGAGATCGAGCGCGAGTTTGCGGATACCAAACGGGTTCTGGAATCCCTGGGCGAAGACTCGACTGCCGCCAAGGAACTGGTCGATGCGAGGAAGGCGAAAGCCGAGCTGACAGAGATTGAGCGCCAGTACGACCGACTCAAGGAAAAACTCAGCAAAAACCAGATCACCCAGGCTGATTTCAAGGCGCAGTCTGGAAAGCTGATCGAACGCGGAGAGGAAGCTGCAGGCAACACGGGCAATGAGGAGGATCTCGATCGCGTTAACAAGATGACCGAAGACGCCAAGTCGAGTGTGCTGTCCCTGGATCAGCTTACAGGCGCTCTGGGCGAGAGCATGTCCAGTAACTTCGAAAGCGCGTTTTCTGGCTGGATAAGTGGCAGTAAATCTGCGTCTGATGCGATGTCCGAGATGGCTACGTCGGTACTCGCTGACATCTCCAAAATCATCGCAAAAATGCTGATCCAACTCGCTATCCAGCAAATGTTGTCGGCCTTTGGTTACGGCGGTGCCAGTGGCGGTGGTATGAGTAGTGCGCTTTCAGGTCTCTCAGCCTCTGTTAATCACGACGGTGGCGTAATCGGGTCAGGCGGTGGCCGCTCCAGGACTATTAACCCCCTGATGTTTACAACTCCGCTCTACTACCACACTGGCGGGATTGCTGGGCTCGCGGCTGATGAAGTCCCTGCAGTTTTGCAAAAAGGTGAAGAAGTCCTCACCAAAAACGACCCACGCCATCGCAACAACATCGGTAAAGGCCAGGATCAATCAGCGGCTCCTGAGCAAAAAGTAACGATCGTGAACCAGATCGACAGCGAATCGATCGCTTCCAGCATGGATAGCCCGGCAGGAGAAAGAGTGATTATGAATCTTTTGCGAGCAAATAAGGGCGAAATCAAGTCGTGGTAAGTGCTATAATTATTCTATAGATCAAACAGCCAACAAGAGCTGATATGTACCAGACGATTGATGCCGCTGATCACACTTCCTTCCTGTCCAACCTTCTGTCTTTTGCCGAGACAGTCGGCTGGACAGTTGTGCGCAATACTTCGTCAGAGAAGATTCTGCAGATTCCATCTGGCGGGTATGTGGGGTTGATTGTCTCTGGTGTGAATGTCGAGTTTCAGATGTTCCGTGTTTATGACTCGACGCGTGCCATTGCTGATCAGTTAGGGGTGATTGCCACTTCTTCGTCTTCATTGCTTCCTAGACTCACGTTGCATAACCAGGCGTTTAAGGTTTGGTTGACTGTGAGTGATCGAAGGATTTGCGGGGTTTGCAGAATTTCGAATACCTACCATAGTTTCTACTTGGGGTATTTGCTGCCGTTTGCGCCTACGGACGTGTACCAGTTCCCAGGGTTTGTTGGGGCTAATGGTGATGGTACGACATGGTCAACCACAACGGATGGCGTGCAGTCGTTTGTGTTCGGGCGTACTTCTGGTAGGCCTAGTCGTGTATGCCTGCCAACGGCCTCATGGCAGAGCGTGAAAATGGGCAGTGTTGGGAACTATGCAATTGATTTTGCGTACGTCTGGCCCTTTGATAACGACATCTCCAGCCTAGGGAAAACTATTGCTGGGGATCATGTGCTCTATCCAGCCTTTGTTGTCTCTTCTAAATTGAGTGCTGAGGCGACTGCTGACGATGGGATCTGGCTTGGGTACCTAGACGGCATCTATGCAATTTCCAACGATGGAACTACTTCTGAAACAGTTGTTACTGTTGATGGCGTCAACTACCTGGTAATCCCTAATGTGTTTCGCGCATCTGAAAACTTTGCGTTGAGGTTGTCATGAAGTATGTCACTGGGGCGTACAACAGCCCTGATTCCCTTATTTCTGTTCTTCGCGATCAGTTGGTTGCAGCTGGCTGGACGGTCGATAAGTTCGGGCTGGTGTCCGACTCTGTTTTTGGCTATCAGCTTTTGGTGCACAAGGGGGACACTTATTTCTCTCTGCGCAGTTACAACCTGTTTGACCCAGACAGTTCAGCGTCCCCTGGCACTGCTACTGCTTATCGTGGCGTATCGATTCGTGGAAACACGGGGTTTTCGGACTCTGCAGACTGGAAGTCTCAACCTGGGGCCGTAACAGCGTTGGCTCGGGAAGTTTTGAATTGCGGGGCGTCAGGAAAGTACCACTTTCTGTACTCGGATTCGATTGTGCATGTGGTTTGCGAGTACGACACTGACAAGTATTCCCACCTGTGCTTTGGCAAGCTGGATACTTATTCAGACAACACTGGTGGTCAGTTTTATACATCAAGCAACATCAGGAATTCTGCTGCGTACAATTTGCCATTCCAACCAGTGACTACAGGTACCTTTCACTGCCGTGTTGCGCACTCGGATACTACTGGCTGGCTCTCTTCTGTTGACGACGTTCCCACGTCAATCAACAGCTACAACGGCAAGGTGCCAACTTACGTCCAGGGCGATGGAGGGACGTATGCCGGGGCGTACGGCACAAGGGCTAGGAGTGTCAGCGACCTGACCGGTTTGTCGTCTCTGATGCCTGTGTCTGTATACACGCTTTATCGAAGCAAGCTATGTCCCCTTGGAGACGTAATTGACGTGTCCTTGGTATCGATGAGACTGATCACGCCAGGGCAGCAATACGCCGTGGGTTCCAGCAAATTCATTGCCTTCCCGATTGGCGCAAAGGCCAGCCCTTTTATGTACAACGATGCCGCAAAAGGCATGGGCGTGGCGATCAAGCTTGATGAATAAGATCGCCCGCGCTCCAGCCCTTATTGACCAGTCAGCTCGGTACCAGGTGCCGGGATTTTTCGTGCCCAGAGCTGTTTTGGTTGGGGTTGTCGAGTCGGTTCAGCCTGGTGTTGGGCCTGGGGGCTCGGGTATGCCAGATATGTCTGGGCCCGTAGCTGCAGGGCTCCGGCAGCGGGTTTGGGGCGACTACTTCTACGACAACGTATTCATGACCCCCTCTGCTATCGACGCCGGTCTCATCACTGGCGGGGCTAGCTATGCGTTTAGCTTCTGGAGCTCATACACCAATGCACTGACGCTTAAAGAGGTCGATCAGGAAGGAGATGCTGATACGGCGCTGACCGGCCTTAGCCAGGGTCTCGTCCGCTCGTTCGTCAGCCAGATTTACACGCTAGGCATCGATGAAAACGGCGACGATCTCGACTACCGCGCAACCTTCAGTTTTACAGGTGCAGCACCCGTCATCTTCACTTTGACCGGCACCAGAGCAGCCGTTATTCCGTGGGCAATTGACTGGTCAGCGACCCCCGAACTCAACCTCCAGTATTTGACTGAAGTTCATGAGTCCTTCGACGGTAACGAGCAACGTGTTTCCCTGCGGCGTGCCCCTCGGGTTTCGGTGAACTACCAGTACACCTTCGCTGACAGAGATGCTTACCGTTTTGACAACCTGGTGCACAACGTAGCGGGGCCGTTCCTCCTGCCTTTGTGGATGTTCGGCAGCGAGCTTTCCGAATCTGCCCAGACCGGCGATACGTCACTCAGCGTCTCAATGCCCAATCAGTACCTTCTTCAAGCTGATCGAGTCATCCTCACAAATGGCACTGATCACGAAGTTTTTGAAGTGGCTAGCACTGCTGGGCAGGTAATTGAGCTTAAAAGTTTGGTTAAGAAAAACTATGGTTTGAATTCAAAACTACTGCCGTTGATGACGTCGAGAGTTGCTAACGAAACCTCTTCAATGAACTACACCAGGCAGGTTGGCACTTACACTATGACGTTCGAAGGCGTAGAGGGTAAGTTTGAGACTCCTGCCATCACCTCTTCGTTTACTGAGTACAATGGCAAGAAAGTCCTAGATGTCAAACCGGACTGGGGCCAATCACCAACCACTTCATTCAATCGTCTCCGCGAAACCTTTGATTCCGACACGGGCCTGCAATATGTTTACGATAAACAACCTGGTGCTGTTCGTACCTATTCTTATCAATATCTGCATTTTTCTCACGCTGATCGTCAGAAACTCGAAGATTTTGCGGCTTCATGCCGAGGGGCTCAGGGCGAGTTTTACGTTCAGGCTCCGAATGTTGCAATGGAACTTGTTGAGGATGTCAGATCGGCAAGCAAGCAAATTGTCGTCAGTGACGCATACTACTCGTCGTTCAAAAAGTCGCTGAGTTTCGCTCCTGGCATCATGATTGTTTTGTATAATGGAACTACGTTGTGCAGGACAGTCTTATCAGTAGAAAGAACTCTAAACGACAAAGAACTGATTACGCTCGATGAAGAGCTGGCCAATATTTCGGTCGAGGATGTGGATTATATCTCTCCTTTGTACCTGGCTAGGTTTGATTCAGATGGTTTCAGGTTCTTGTTCAGCAACGAAACAACATCGTCAATAACAAAAACAATAAAGACGTTGCTCCATGCTGACACTGGAACAGATTGAGAAAAGCAATTCGCTGTCCGCGCCTGTCGAACTGTACTTGTTTGAGCATGGCACGGATTCGTACGCCTATTGCAATGACTCCCGGAAATTCCTGCATGTGGATGGACGGGTGTACGAGCCATTGCCCATCAATCGCACGAAGATTCAGCGGTCGAGCCAGGATTACAAAAACAAGCTTGATATTCAGCTGCCCAGCAACTCTGCCATCCCCTTACTGTTCCAAGGCCATCTTCCTGCAAAGCACGTTTACGTCAGTGTGTTTGTCGCACAGCGGGACAACCCAGCATTGTCGCAGGAGAGTTTTTCCGGTGAAGTTATTGGCTGTGACTTCAGCAATACGACTGGAACTCTTCACTGTGCGCCATCTAGTGGATTGCTTAGGCGGCAGATGCTGAGATTTGGGTATCAGTCTCAATGCAACAACCATCTGTACGATGATCTTTGCGGCTTGGATATAACGAAGTTTCAGAAAGACTCTGTCGTCCAGGCAATTTCTGACAACGGCACCAGGCTCCAACTTTCATACATCGGCGACAGTACAGAGTACTACCTTGCGGGCCTGCTTTCGTTCGATGAGTCTGACTTTCGGATGATCACAGGCGTCAACATAGCAACTCGTGAAGTCACCTTGATTTCACCTATATACGGAATAGAAGTAGGCTCGAAGGTAAAGATTGCCAAAGGCTGCGATAGATCAGCTTCTGCGTGCCAAGGTTTCGGAAACTTTGATAATTTCTACGGCTTCCTCACCATCCCCAATACAAACCCATTCGGCTCATAACAAGAAGAATAGCTATGGATCCGTCCACCTGGATCAACTTGATCATCCAAATTATAATGATGGCTTTCATGTTGTCGCGCATGAAAGTGAAGAACCCTAATGCACAACCTGCTGGTTTGGCTGACTTCACATTCCCAACTGCAAATGAGCGGCCTGTTCAAGTTCTGTTCGGCACCAGGAAACTTGGTGGCTCTAACGTCATTTGGTACGGAGATCTGAGCACTAAAAAGATCTATGAAAAGATCAAGATGCTCTTCACGTCCAAAAAGACCGTTATCGGATACAAATATTATATGGGTCTGCAATTGGGCATTTGCCATGGCCCTGGCACGACCCTAAAGGCTGTTTACTTTGACGATGATCTGGGCTGGAGCGGTAACGTCACCTCAGGCTCATTTTCGATCAACAAGCCTGACCTCATGGGCGGCGAAGGCAAGAATGGCGGTGTGGGTGGCACCGTGCATTTTTATCCAGGTGACTACGGCCAAGCCCCTAACGCATACCTGCAGCAGAAAGTAGGTGTGGACGTTGTCAGTGGCATGAAAGGCCTGACCTACGCAGTCTTCCAGAGCTTCTACCTCGGCAACAGCACGACCCCGCCGAAAATCTCTTTCGTCTGCTCCAGGTTCTCGCCATCACCTACTGGCCGGACTGAATACGAGCAAATCGGCGACGACTGCAACCCCGCATACACGATCTACGAAGTCCTGACAGACAAGCGCTTTGGCGCCTCGATCCCGAAAGAAAAGGTCAACATCGAGAACATCGAGCAGGTGGCAAAAACCCTGTTTGACGAGGATTTCGGAGTCAGCTTGCAGATCGATTCCAGCACTGCCACTTCGGACGTGATCGACTCGATTTTGAGTGCCATCCAGGGCTCCCTGATTACTGACCCACAGGACGGCAGACTCAAGATCAAACTGATCCGCGCAGACTACGACTACGACACCTTGCCAATCCTCAGCCCCAGGAACGTCAAAAGCATCAGCGACTTTTCGAACGGCTCGCTCGACACCGCGATCGACGAAGTGAAGCTGAAATTCATCGACGCCTCCAACAACTTCACTGAGAGGACAGTGCAGGCTCAGAATTTGGGCACTTTTGCACACAAAGGAGATGTCGACAGCAAAACCATGAGTGCGCCCTGTATCTCGCGGGCAGACATTGCACAGCGGGTGTGTGAGAGGGAGTTGACCGCAGTGTCTGTTCCCCTGAGCACAGTTTCAGTGGTTGCTAACAGGTCAATGTTCGCTGCTGAGGTAGGTGACCCTGTGCGCTTCACTTGGCCAGCTCATGGCATTGAAAACATGATCATGCGCGTGACCTCGGTGGATCTGGGGAGGCCTGGTGACTCTGCTGTTCGCCTGTCACTGGCGCAGGACGTGTTTGGTGTCACCACGTCTATTTACAGTGATGGGTCTGATCGCGTGATCGACGAAGAACGCCCTGAGCCTCTTGATCCCGTGTCCGTGGTTTTCATGACTGCGCCGGCACCGTTGACTGACAAAATCGGGATGACAAAGGCGGTGCTGTGCCTTGCCGAAGCGCCTGCAGGTGCTCTGGACTACCGCTTGGTGACTCGCTATCTGGATGACAGCTACTGGAACGAGCACGGCAATTTCTCTTTCACGCCCGTCTGCTACTTGGGTGAAGCGTTGCCTGAGCTAGGAAACGTTGGCCAGTTTGATGACCACGGCGCGGGCTTTGGGCCATGGGATTTGGAGAGCCTGGTGTTGTCTGGTGATGTCCTGCAGCTCGACAGCTATGCCTTGAACGAACGCCGGGATGGCATGGGCCTTCTGTACATCGAAGACCAGGGGCGAGAGGAATGGATCGTCTACTCGCAAGCAATTCAAAATGCTGATGGCAGCTGTACGGTCAAGAACGTGAAGCGAGGGCTGTTTGGAACCTGGCCAGTGGCGCACGAGTCAGGCGTCAAGGTCTGGGCTGTCAGCGAGGGGCATGGACTGACTAATCACGAGTTCTACGACGGGAATCGGATTGAGCTCAAGCTGCGCGTGATGAATCAGTACAGCCGCCAGGCTCTCGATGTTGCGAAGCTATATCGCCATGATTTCGTCGATTCAAACTGGGAGCCTCAAACCCCTGGAGCGCTCTCTGTCGTGACTGACGGCGGCAAGGTTTTCAATGGCGAATATGGGCCTGGCGACGTGCCGGTGGCCCAGTGGGGAAAACGCGATGGTGCGCTGCAGGAGATCCGTTTCTTCGAAGACGATGACGAAAACACCGAGATCAGCTCGAACACGCTCTTCCAGATCGACATCTACGACAGCGAGGACGGCGACGTGATTTTTTCGATCAAGGATATGGACGATTACTACTACTCGTTTGCAGACCAGCCGAAGAGCCCAGAGGGGTGGGTTCGCGAGTACTTGAGGTTCGAGATCACGGCTTACAAGATGAAGGACGGGCTGGAGCACCGGGCGCGCACGATCAGTACGGTGATCCGCCGTAGGCCCTTTACGACTGAGACTGGCGTATTGAACCCCAGCAGCGCTTGACGTAAACTGATCACTTACTAAATGCCATGATATGTGTAAATGACTAGAAGAAAGCTCATGATCGGCGACATCCATCCCCCGGAGCACAGGATTGAGTTGCTGTGGAAGCACGCCAAAGAAATCCAGGGCAGCGGGATGTCCGAAGAACGCGCAATGGAGCTTTTTGCTGAAGCTAGTAGTGAGGCCATGGTCATCCGGAATTGGTTCTTGAGTTACGAACCATCTGCAGATCAGCGTTCAGACACGAAACCTTTCCGCCTTGTTCTTGGGGAGATCCTGGCGCGGAACAACGAGCCGGATATCTTCGATCACATCATGATGTGCTCAAGCCCGATGACCGCTTTCATCAACAACAACATCTTCATCTCGATCAACTGCACGTATCTGCTCGTTGGCGCTGGCGGTGTGATTGAGTCGTTGAAAGACGTAATCGACGAAGCCTTCTAGGCCTCATCGCATGAGCAGAAATGATTAGGATCCCCGCACTGCGGGGATTTTTCATTACAGAGCCAGCGACGGCTCATCCTGCCAGGCCAATGCCAGCTCCTGCTCCTGCTCAGCCCTGGGCATCGTCATCCAATCTGACCGGAGTTGGTAGTAGTGCTCGCCGTCCTTTTTGTCTTCAAAGTCAAAGCTGGCCTTGATGCCGAAGAGGGCCAGGATCAACGCGATCACGGCCTTGATTGTGGCTTCAAGGGCTTTCTGGTTCTGTACCTGGATGCTGAGACGTCTTGGTCGGCGATTGCGGGCGCGTAGGACGAGGTAAAAAATTCGGACTCGTTCCTGGCGGTCGCTATCTCTTCGCGCAGCCTCTCTCTCAAGACGCTGAAAGGTTTCTGGGTCATAGGATATTCCCTCCTGGTTGACCAATTTTTGGAATGTGAGTCTGGAGCGTTTGAGCTTGCGGCCTGAGATTATGGTGCCCTGGTACTCATAGGAGATGCCTGTGGGTTGGCCATCCTGGTTCTTGCTGAAGTGCAAGTAGACTTGTTGGCGGCGTAGCAAGCTGATCAGCATGAACATGTCGCCGTTCTGGGCTTGGGTGGCCTCGATCGCACCAGCAATTTTGGCGATCATCCTGTGCTTTAACGGTATGCTGCCGTCGCGCTGGCTTGCCTCAAGCTGGGCTCGGGAGATCGGCGTTCCCCATGTTTCTGTGGGGGCTGGAGCTTTTGAGAGGCCAAACCTATCCTCGATGCCACTGGTGCTGTCGCAGCTGCGCATGCGCTCGTTGCTGTCTTTGACGACAGTAAACTCCTCGTTCAGACAGATCCGGTTGGCAACGATATGGACGTGCTGGTGATCCGTGTCACCGTGTAGTACAGCCACCCACTTATTTTCTAGGCCAAAGCCCAGGTCAGTCAGGTACGTCTCCACTGCTGCCAACCACTGCTCCTCGGTCAAAGACTCACCAGGGCGAAGAGAAAGCATGGCGTGCCAAACTGGTTTGATGATCCGATCGGAATCAATCGCCGAGTCACGCATTCTTTCGATCGCGTCAAACTCTTGAATCATACCTTCAGCATCGATCTTGTCCTTTGTATGCCCGTGACGCAGTGGGTCTGCTGCAAAGCAGTTTTTACCAATGGTTTTTATTGTTGTAATTGCATGCTCATGCTTGCTGAGTCCGAAGATGTACTCAATCCTATTACGAAAGCTGCCTTTTCCTTTTTCAAAGATCTTGCCAATCATGTTCAAGCTCCGAGCAATTTATTATTGATGTTATGAAGCTCTTTGATCACCAGGGAGTTGTCCTTTCCCTGATTAATCATGTTGGCGACCTTCTGGAGCTCTAGGGCTATCTGCATTGCCGCAAGAGGGATCACAACCTTCTCACGGCCTTTGTGGTCATGCAGAAGATCTCTGAGGTAAGCCCCGAGGCTCTTGAACCCAGCCTTTTCGAGCTTGGTCTTGAGGGTATCCAGTTCTGCGACTGTAAGTCTGAATGTAATCCGCTGATCCTTTTTGACGGGAACTGCAGGCCTGCCTTTATTGTTATTTTTCATGGCGCAACCTCCGAAGGAGTGTGAGCAGTCTTATTTGTCTGACATAGACACAACTGGCCACCTGTCTTTATATGCTTTCATTATGAGGATGGAGCAAAGCATGAAGGAAGAGTTTGTTTGAAAATATTTGTCTGAGATGACTATATAAGTGCCTAGGGTGGCAATAATAGTGGCTCAAATGGCAGTTAGAGTGCCTCAAATGGCGCGATATATTGCAAACTTCGCACTCTGTCAATGCGACTTGGATTAGATGTCACACTGGGTGAGTGCGAAAGTTTGAATTGTCACAGTCAGTATGTGCGAAAGGTGATCATGTTGCAGTCCGCACGTGCGAAATCACATGCCCCGCTTGCGGTCGTGGAAGCCTCATGCAGTGCTGCGACAGACCGTATCTGCGCTCGATGCGAGGTAGGGAGTGCCTGTGATTGGACAGACTGACACTACCCATTTTCTCTATCCTGACTGACCTTGGGATTGGACTGATTGAGGCCTTCAGGAAAGAAAAAGGCACACCATGGGTATTAAGGGTGGTCGACGAGTGGTTTCAGAATTGCACACTGAGTGCACACGAGCGGTTTTTGAATATCCCTGAAAGCCCCGTATTCCGTGGCCTGCAAGGGTTTCAGTAGATCCCATCCATCATCGGCGCAACGCTGAAGCGGTGAGAGGGCTCGGAGCGGGAGGAGGTAACGTCGTTCAAGGGCATGGAAAATCGGTCGCTGTGGGCATAGCCGGCGCGGATGGGGCAGGGCGCGAGCTTGAGTGGCGATGGGGCTGAAAGGGGGAGTCTACCAGAATATGGGGTGGCCCAGCGGATGGCGGGAGCGGGTGATCCCACGTGGCCTGTCTCCTGATTTGGCCGGCCTGATGCCCTGCGAGAAAGGATCATTGGCGATGAAGCAGGATGAAGAGGTTATCTCGTTTCACGGCAAGCGGTGGGTTCGATCATACTGGCGTTTTGAACTGTATGGATCGGGCGGTGATCCAAGCTCACTGCCCGTTATTGACCTGGAATCTTCGACCTCATGTCCAACGCTCCAAAAACGCCCCCGGCCTCGCGCTGGGCGATACCCGCCATCGTTGCCATTGCCGGATCGCTCGCAGTGGCGTTCGCCTGGACGGCGGGTTGGCTGGGCGGCCAGCCCACCAGCCAATCGTTCGTCAATGGCTCAGCGGATTTCCCGGCAGGTTTTCGCCGGGCCCATGGCAAGGGAATGTGTTTTGCCGCCACGTTTCGTCCCAGCGCCGAAGCGCGGTCACTGTCAGCGGCCCGCGTGTTCCAGCAGCCGGAAGTCGCGGTGAATGGACGGTTTTCGATCGGCACCGGCAGTCCGTTTGCGGCGGATGCGTCCACCAAGACGGTGAGCATGGCGCTGCTGATGAACACCGATGATCGCCAACAATGGCGCATGGCGATGAACAACCAGCCTTACTTCGCGACCCACAACGCGGAAGGTTTCCTGGACATGCAGAAAGCGCTCGCGGCCGATCCCGCCACGGGCAAGCCCAACGAGCAGCGTAGGGCGGCCTTCCTCAAGCAGTATCCGGAGGCGCAGAAGTTCCTGCAACAGGCAGCGCAAGCACCGACACCGGCCAGTTTTGCCGGCGCGGCGTTCAATGGCGTGAATGCCTTTTACCTGGTGTCGTCCGACGGACGCCGCACGGCGGTGCGCTGGACGATGCAGCCCCGCGAGCCGTTCGTGGCACTGCGCGACGATCAGCGTAGCCAGGTCGGTGCCAATCACCTGTTCGAGGAACTGCGGCACCGGCTCGCCGAGAAGCCACTGTACTGGGACCTGGTTCTGCAGATTGCGCAGCCCACGGATGCGGTCGACGACCCCTCCGAGCCTTGGCCGGAGAGTCGCCAGCGGGTCATCGCCGGCACACTGGAAGTCACTGCCGTCTCCGACCAGAGCCAGGGTGCCTGCCGGGATATCAATTACGACCCGACCATCGTTCCGGCGGGTATCGAGGTTTCAAACGATCCGATACTGGCGGCGCGTTCGGCGGCCTATTCGCGGTCATTCAATCTTCGCGAACGCGAGATCGGTTACGGTCGGGCGACGGATGCGGTCGGCAAGCAGGGGGTGCAATGATGGAATCGCCTCGGCAATCCCCGCGTTCGGGTGCCTACAACGGGCTGGCTCGCGTGCTGCACTGGCTGATGGCGCTGCTGATACTGGCCATGCTTTTCATTGGCGTCGGCATGGTGAGTTCCGTTCACCACCGCTTATGGCTGATCGACCTGCATCGGCCGCTGGGCCTGGCGATTCTGTTGTTGGCGGTGGTGCGCCTGGTCAATCGCCTGCTCAACAAGCCCCCGGCATTGCCCGCCAGCGTGCAGCCCTGGCAAGTGATGGCTGCGAGGGCTTCGCACGTGCTGCTGTACATCCTGATGTTGGCGCTGCCGCTGATCGGCTGGGCCGTACTCTCGGCGGGCGGCTATCCGGTGACCGTCGTCCAGGGCTGGAACCTGCCGGCCATCGTGCCCGCCAGCCCAGCGGGGTACGCCGTGTTGCGTGATGCTCATGGGTTCCTGGCGTGGGCATTGTTCGCGCTCGTGCTTGGGCACCTCTCGGCGGCGCTGATGCATGCCTGGGTCTATCGCGATGGCGTGTTTTCGCAGATGACCCGAGGCAAGTAGTTGTCGCATGGCCGGCGGGGAGGGTGCTCGCAGCCGGCTGATGGGCGTCTGCATTTTCCTGGAGGCAGAAACAAAAAGCCCGGCACTGAGGCCGGGCATTTGGCGATTGTACTTAATGAGCGTGGCGCCGGCCTTGCGAGTGGGTTGCACCTTGCGCGATAAAACCGTAAATATCCATGGCACTTGGCACAGACTTCAGACGCTTGAAGATGATCCCGAGAGGCAACACCAGCCCTATCATCACGGCTGTGGCAGTGAAGAAGACAGCAGAGGTTATCGGGTTTTTTGTCATGTACATCTTGAAGGAAGCATCGATGATCGCGTCGCGCGCCTCTTTCGGCTCCCCGTCCTGTGTATCGATCATCGATCCGCCAGAAACAAGTTTGATAATCAGCACTACGGGTACGAGCGCGGTCATTACAGGGACATACAGCCAGTACCGTGCGAACGTGTACACGAAATATGCGCAGTCCTTATCAGCAGCGCTAGCATCGCTTTCGAGGTAGTTTTCAACCAGCGTAGCAAGGCGCATCTGGTGAGTAACCGCTGCTCGCCTGCAGTAGGCCCAGTAGGCGACTACCGCTGCGGCGGCTGCAAAGCCCAGCATGGTATGAATCATGATTTCTCTCCTTCGGAAGCGGCTTCCAGCTGCTTCTTTTGGGCTTCCCGAATCGATTTTAGATGGCGGTCGATGCCCTTTTCCGTTTTGGACACCTTGCCCCAAGTGTAGACAGCATAAAACGGGAAAAGAGTCATAAGTATCAGAAGGAAGCTACCTAGGGTTGGGGACTTTTCCCAAACTGTCTCAAAAAGCTTGCCCAGTGAGTCAACGACATCGCTAACCCCATTCAGTGAAAATTTTGACGATCCTTGTTCTGAGGCATCCATGCTACGTACATCCCTATCCAACACAAGAAAATAAGTGTTTCGCCAGGCTCAAGCCCACGTTCGTTTGGCAAAGCCTATCAGACTCAAGTTGGGCCGCATGAGCAGGGCCGCAGTCTCTTTCAAGTCACGATGTAACGTCTGGTTCATCAGGTCCGTAGACTGTTGGCATTAAACGTGGGGCACCGGCAGCCCTGTTCGATGAAGCATCGGGGGCTTCGGCCCTATCGCAGAATGGTCAGGATGAAGTGAGTGTTCTCTTCCCCCGGGTTCATGAACCAGTGCTCGCAGTCGCCTTTCACCGTTGCGGTGTCGCCTGACTCAAGCTGCATCACCTGCTCGCCCGCATGCACCTCCAGCCTTCCTGACACGATGTGAAAGATTTCTCTCGCCCCCGACGTATGGGCCGAGAACCGCGGCGAGGCTGCCCCGGGCGGCACGTGGTACGAAAGGAGTTCCAGCGCAGGGCTCGGGCGGGCCAGGGCAAGCCGCACGATTCCGGTGGTTTCATCCTCGAAGCGCAGGTTCTCGCCGGCACGGGTGATCTCGGCATTTTCCTGCTCGATGAGCTCGGTCAACTCGCAACCCAGTCCCTTCGCGATGGACAGGGCGTTGCGCAGGCTTGGGCTCAATATGCCGCGCTCCAGGCGCGACAGGGCGGCCGTCGAGACGCCGCTGCTTTGCGCGAGCTGGTCCAGGGTGATGCCCAGCTCCAGGCGTCGCTGGCGTACCGCGCTACCGAATTGATCGGGTTCTGCTCGTCCGGGTTCGTCTTTCATCGCTTGCCTGCAGTGGTGCTATTTTGCTTATATGCAAATATAATTGCCTATAAGCAAAATAGTGAGTTGAAAAATGAATGCGCTTCTCGCCGCGTCCCCCGTTTTTTCCTCGGTTCTGGCATTGGGCCTGGGCTTGCGCTCCCTTCATGCCGCGCTGTTGGGGGTGATTGCGTCGATTCTGGCGGCAATTATCGCCTTTCCGCTCAGTGCTGTGGAAATAAGCGATGCCACGATCCGCTGGCTGCCCCTGGTGCTGGAGGTGCTGCTGATCGTCGGCGGTGGGCTATTGATGTCCGAGGTATTGCGGCATGCGGGCGCGCAGGTTGCCCTCGCCAACTGGATACGAAGCCGGGTGGGGACCGGCGTCGGTGCCGTCCTGCTGGTGGTGCATGGCGTCACACCGTTTGCGGAGTCGGTCACCGGGTTCGGTATCGGGGTGACGATCGGCATTCCGCTGCTGGTCTTCATGGGCGTGCCGGGAAAGCGGGCAGCCTTGATCGGGCTGCTTGGGCTGTGCGCCGTACCCTGGGGCTCCATGGGGCCTGGAACCATGATCGCCGCCGGGCTCGCCGGCGTTCGGTTCGATGACCTGGGCGTCGCCTCGGCGTTACTCAGCGTGTTGCCCTTTACCCTCAGTGGGGTTCTGGCCGCGTGGCTGGTCAGCGCGAGGTCGGAGCGGCCCCGTGCGCTCGCCCTGGCGGTGCTGTCTGCTCTGGTGCTGACGACAACGGTCACCCTGTCGAACCTGGCATTCGGTACGGCCCCGGCCGGTGCCCTGGGGACCGTTGCCATTATTGGCCTGCATCTGCTGTGGGGGATGCGCAACGGGCAGGCGAGCGAGAAACTGCTACCCATCGGGCGCAGGGCCTTGCAGGCCTACGGGATATTGTTGGGAGGCGTGCTGATACTCGGAACCCTTTTCAAGCTTCTGCACCTTTCCGAGAACTGGCGTTACCTGGCTTCGCCGGCCCTCTGGCTGTTCATCGCGACCTTGTGGTTCTCATTGGGTCGACCGGCCGGTGAACCGCTGGCCAAGGCCTGGAAGTCCTGGACCCAGGTGGGACCGGTGACCTGCCTGTTCATCGTCATGGGCATCGTGATGTCGGTCACTGGCACCGCGGCTTTCCTGGCACGAGCGTTATCGCAGATCGGCTCGGGCTATCTGGTGATCGCCCCCTACGTGAGTGCCATGGGCGGCTTCGTGACCGGTTCCAGCAGCGGTTCCAACGCAATGTTCGCCGCGACGCAGGCCGAGATCTCGCGCTCGCTCGGCATGGACGTATTGATGTTCATGGCCATCATCAACGTGGCCTCGGCGTTTTCCACACTGGCTTCTCCGGGGCGCATCGAAATGGCCGTTCAACTGGCTGGCGAGGACGCTGTGTTCGGGCGACGTTGGGTGCAGAGAATGGCGGTGGCGGCGGTGGTGCTGTTGGCGGGGGTGTTGGCAGTGGTCAATCTTGTGCTCGGCTTTTAGTGGTTCTCTCCACTGGGGCAGGTCGTTCCATTTCTCCATCTCTCACATTTCTCAAGAGTTTTGTGCGTGTTCGCACCCCACGCTGGAGCACTTGCCGCAGGCGTCCTCGGTGGAAGACTATGAAGCTCTGCGCCGTGGAACTGCAGCCAGCTATCTTGAGAATGGTGGAGTTTCTCGGAGCGTTTGAAGCGCAAGAGCGGAGTAGCCACCATGGAATACGACGATAAACTGATTGAAGACGCAGTGCTTGCCCTGTTGGCAGCCTACAGCTCTGACAAAGGTAATGCGTGGAAAGGGTTCGACTTCGAGATCATGAATCGACTGCATGAACGGGGTTTCATCAGTGATCCAGTCAACAGAAACAAATCCATCTGGTTGACGGCGGAAGGACTGGAGCGAGGTCGACAGCTAGCTGACCGATTGTTCGGGCTAAGGACTGAGGCAGGGCAGGTACCAGACTCGAATACCTAACTTCCTCTCCATCAGGTGAGGTTTGTGGATCGCTTACGGAAGCCGGGCGTGAGTGGGGCAGGATTGTGCCTTATGAGGTGATGTAGCTCATCATGGTTAGGTCGCTGGACTTGCCCAAAGAGGCAGCCTTGATAGGGCTGCTTCTTTGGGCAAGTTGATTGAGCGACAGCTTCAGAACGACGGCCGAGCATCCGCTCCCGCCAACAGCGAGTCTACCACTGCTCGCGACAGCTCAAGCGAGTGCATCAAACCGATGAACAGATCGCGCTCCACACCACCCAGACGTGGCCCAATCTCGTCGCCATTCAGCTCAGCGATTTTTAATAGATCCGAGACATGGGCCAGTGCCACCGGGGCTGTAATGCCCGGCTGAACGACAAACAACGGCGCCTGGGTGGAGTCTGTAGCGGCGGGGTCAAAAGCGGTGGTTATAAGCGTATCAAGCAGCAGCGGATCGTGTCCCAGGACGTGGTGTAACTCATCATGGCTCTGGC
>NZ_AQOH01000240.1 GCF_000364705.1 Pseudomonas fuscovaginae SE-1
CTGTCCGTCTCCAGCCTGACCCAGAACGGTGGTCGCCTGCTGAGCGACCAGGCGATCCGCCTCGACCTGGCCGGGGGTGACCTCGACAACCGCAACGGCCTGCTCAATGCCAAGGGCCCGTTGACCCTCGATAACCTGCGCGACCTGAACAACCAGAACGGCGAACTCTCCAGCCGCCAGAGCTTCAACGTCACCGGCCGTAACCTGGACAACAGCAACGGCAAGCTGATCAGCAACAACCAACTGGGCGTGACCGGCACCACCCTGACCAACCAGAACGGCCTGATCTCCGGCTGGCAGGGCCTGAACGTCAAGGGTACGAGCCTGGACAACCGCAACAGCGGTACCCTGTCCAGCCGCAGCGGCAATCTGGATGTGGACCTCAGCGGCGTACTGCTCAACGGCGATAAGGGCGCCCTGGTCAGTCAACAGAACCTGACCGTCAAAGCCGACAGCCTCGACAACCGCGCCGGCATCCTCTCCAGTGGCGCCGGACAAAAGCTGACCGTCGC
>NZ_AQOH01000241.1 GCF_000364705.1 Pseudomonas fuscovaginae SE-1
CCCCCTGCCATATTGGCTACCCTGATCGCTATGAAACAGGACCCCATGAGGCCTGCCACGCATCTCGTAAGCCCTGTCGAGCGCCCTGATGACCAGCTCGGCATCAGGCTTGGTGGACATCGCCCAGCCCACCACTCTGCGGCTGAACAAGTCCAATACAACGGCCAGGTAACTCCATCGACCCTGTGCCCAGATATAGGTGATGTCACCGCACCACACCGTGTTCGGCGCGGCCACGGTGAATTGGCGATCAAGGACATTAGGGATGTCGGGGCGCTCAACCGTGGCCTTCTTGTACGCATGAGAACCAGGCTGTTTGCTGATCAACCCTTGTTCCTTCATCAATCTTCTGACTTTGAAACGTCCGACCTCGATGCCTTCATCCCGAAGCATGGCAACGAGACTGCGGCTACCGGCTGAGCTACGGCTTTG
>NZ_AQOH01000242.1 GCF_000364705.1 Pseudomonas fuscovaginae SE-1
CATTCTCGCCTAAAAAGGTGTCCGGGGTTAGTAGACCACTACAGTTTTACATTGGCGGTGACACCCGAGCCGGGGCTTGCTGGAGTGGTGGCGTGGTGAGCCTGCTGTACTGGCGCAAGGAACCCTGGATTCGCCTGCGGGACATGCCGCAGGTGGTGCCAGTGGCCGGGAGTGGTTGTCTCTGGTGAGGGGCTGACCTGAATGATTCTATGGCGAGCGGGCTGGGCTTGTGTGGCGAGCGGGCTTGCCCGCGCTCGGCTGCAAGGCAGCCGTAAACCTGCTTGCACTGTTGTACCTGATGAAACTCGATCGTCTGGTTTGGGGCCGCTTTGCGCCCCAGCGCGGGCAAGCCCGCTCGCCACACAAGCCCAGCCCGCTCGCCACAAAAGTTCGATCGCCACATCCCCCTGGTCCGATCACCACAAGCTGGAGCCAGCTTCCCGTCTTGTCAGCCCTTGGCCTTGCCATTGCCGTTGCTCTCCAGATGCCCCAACGGCACCCGCGGCTCGATGGCGCTGGACAGCACGACCGAGGTCTTGCTGAGGCCGAACTGGGCCACCCGGTTGATCAGTTCCTCCAACTCGCCCATAGAGCCCACCGCCGCCTGCATGATCACGCAGGGATCGCCCGTGACCCGATGGCATTCGGTGATCTGCGGGATCTGCGCGAGTTCGTCGTAGATCTGCTGCTTGCCATGTTGGTTCAGGCGCAATTCGATCACGCAACGGATCGGCAGGCCGAGCTTGTCCAGGTCGACCTTGGCCTGGTAGCCGGTGATCACGCCACAGCTTTCGAGCTTCGACACCCGCTCGGCCACGGCCGGGGCGGACAGGTTGACCCTGCGCGCCAGTTCGGCGAACGAGGCGCGGCCGTTTTCCAGCAGGGCTCCCAGGATCAAACGGTCGTACTTGTCCATCTACAAAAGCCTCTGCAATACCCGCTTTCGAAAACACGGGTCATGCCCGTGATATCCGTTTTTTAGAAAGTGTACTGGCATGATAACGCGGTTTTGTAACTTATTATTTGTCGTTGGCCTTTCTAGAATAGCCTTCCCTTGTCCTGCCCCGAGCCACCCATGTCCGCGCCTCGCCGCTTTCCGCTACCGTTGATCGGTGCCTTTTTCGCGTTGTATTTCATCTGGGGATCGACCTACCTGGCGATCCGCATCGGTGTGGAGTCCTGGCCGCCGCTGCTGATGGCCGGTCTGCGCTTCGTGATCGCCGGTGCCCTGATGTATGCCTACCAGCGCTGGCGCGGAGTGCCGGCGCCGACCTGGCAGCAGTGGAAGGCCGCCGCGGTGATTGGCATATTGCTGCTGACGGTCGGCAACGGTGCGGTGACTCTCGCCGAGTATATCGGCGTGGCCTCGGGCATTGCTGCGCTGACGGTCGCCACCGTGCCGCTGTTCACCCTGCTTTGCGGCTACTTCTGGGGTGGCCGTGCCACTCGTCTCGAATGGGCCGGTATCGTGCTCGGGCTGATCGGTATCGCGCTGCTCAACATGGGTTCCAATCTGCAGGGCAGCCCGCTGGGCGCGGGCCTGATCCTGCTGGCGGCGGCCAGTTGGTCTTTCGGCTCGGTCTGGAGCAAGCACCTGCCGCTGCCGTCCGGCGGCATGGCGAGCGCGGCGGAAATGCTGGTGGCCGGCGTAGTGCTGCTGCTGGCCAGTTTCGCCCGCGGCGAGCGCCTGACCCAGATGCCCTCCGTGGAAGGCTGGGCGGTCATGGCCTACCTGGTGCTCTTCGGCTCGATCATCGCCTTCAACGCCTACATGTACCTGCTCAAGAACGTCCGCCCGGCGGCGGCCACCAGCTATGCCTACGTCAACCCGGCAGTGGCGGTGCTGCTGGGCATCCTGTTCGCCGACGAGCACATCGGCTGGCACGAATGCCTGGCCATGGCGGTGATCATCAGTGCCGTGGTGTTGATCGGTTTGCCGCAGTGGCGCAAGCCGAAAGGGGCCTGACAGGGTAAACTGCCGCGCATGGCTTCTTGCGCTGACTCTTTTCCCACGGTGCTCTTTTTTATGGTACTTGCATGACATTCGCCACTCTCGGCCTGATCGAACCCCTGACCCGGGCCCTGGACACTCTCGGCTACAAGGAGCCGACGCCGGTCCAGGCCCAGGCCATTCCCGCCGTGCTGGCCGGCCGTGACCTGATGGCCGCGGCCCAGACCGGCACCGGCAAGACCGCCGGTTTCGCCCTGCCATTGCTGCAACTGCTGGCCATGGAAGGGCCCAAGGTCGCGGCCAACTCGCTGCGAGCGCTGATCCTGGTGCCGACCCGCGAATTGGCCGAGCAGGTCCATGAGAGTGTTCGTCAGTACGCCGAGCACCTGCCGCTGAGCACCTACGCGGTGTACGGCGGGGTCAGCATCAACCCGCAGATGATGAAGCTGCGCCGTGGCGTCGATCTGCTGGTGGCGACCCCCGGCCGCCTGCTCGACCTGTTCCGCCAGAACGCCATCAAGTTCAACCAGTTACAGACCCTGGTACTGGATGAGGCCGACCGCATGCTCGACCTGGGCTTCCAGGAAGAGCTGGGCAACATCTACCGGGCGCTGCCGAAGAAGCGCCAGACCCTGCTGTTCTCGGCAACCTTCTCCGATGCCATCCGCCTGCTGGCCGGGCAGACCCTGAACGACCCGCTGAGCATCGAGGTCAGTCCGCGCAACGTGGCGGCCAGTACCGTCAAGCAATGGGTGGTGACGGTCGACAAGAAGCGCAAGTCGGAACTGTTCGTGCACCTGCTGCGCAAGAACAAGTGGAAGCAGGTGCTGGTGTTCGCCAAGACCCGCAATGGTGTCGACCAGCTTGTGGAGAAACTCCAGGGCCTGGGGGTGAGTGCCGACGGCATCCACGGCGACCGGCCGCAGGCGACCCGCCAGCGCGCGCTGGACAGCTTCAAGCAGGGCGAAGTGCAGATCCTGGTGGCGACCGATGTCGCGGCCCGGGGCCTGGATATCGAAGACCTGCCGCTGGTGGTCAACCTCGACCTGCCGATCGTCGCCGAGGACTATGTGCACCGGATCGGTCGCACCGGTCGTGCCGGCTCCACCGGTGAGGCGATTTCCCTGGTGTGCGCCGATGAGGTGAACCTGTTGTCGGCGATCGAGACCCTGACGCGCCAGACCCTCAAGCGCCAGGACGAGGCCGGTTTCGAGCCGGATCACCGGGTACCGCAGACCGATGGGGCTGGCAACGTGGTGAAGAAACCGAAGAAGCCGAAGAAACCCAAGGAGTCGGGCGGTGGCAAGCGCAACCTGGGACGTTGGGTGGACAGTGGCGAGAAGCCGGAAGAGGTCGCGCCGCCGGTCAAACCGGTGCGCAAGGTCCCGGCGTTCAACACCGGGCCGCGCAAGCGCAAGCCTTGAGTCCTGCCTCGGTGCTTGTGGGAGAGGCTAGGCTTTGTCTGAAAAGTCTTGAGACGAAGGTCAGGCAAGGCGAAAACCGCCGAGGAACGGCCGGGGTCGCGCCCGACTTTACTGGAGTAAATGAGCATTCCGAGGCGGTTTTCAACGCAGCATCACCGAGTATCAAGATTTTTCAGACAGAGCCTAGGGTTCTGCGCAAGGCTTGAGGGCTTATTCGCGGTGGTCCGACGCCTCGGTAAATCCTTCTCCCACAGACGCGGATCTTGTAGGAGCAGGGCTTGCCCGCGAAGCTTTTGGCGTCCTTGAGGGTGCCTTCGCGGGCAAGTCCTGCTCCTACAGCGGCCGTGCGGGCTCGGGTCAGGGGATGTTCAGGAGCGGCGCTTGAGCCACTCCAGGATGCCTTTCCCCGCGACCCGCCCGCTGGCAAAGCAGGCAGTCAGCAGATAGCCGCCGGTCGGCGCTTCCCAGTCGAGCATTTCGCCGGCGCAGAACACTCCCGGCAGCGCCTTGAGCATCAGCCGCTCATCCATCGCTTCGAACGTCACGCCACCGGCACTGCTGATCGCCTCGTCCAGCGGACGGGGCGCCACCAGCCTGAGCGGCAGGGCCTTGATCGCGCGGGCCAACTGCTCGGGATCGCCGAAGCAGGCGGCATCCGTCAGCTCACGCAACAACGCCGCCTTGACCCCGTCGATACCCACCTGGCTGTGCAGGTGCTTGGCCATCGAGCGCGAACCACGTGGCTTGGCGAGGGCCGTGCGCAGTTGTTCACGGGTCTTGCCCGGCAGCAGGTCGATCTCGATGACGGCCGAGCCCTGTCGGTTGATCTGTTCACGGATTCCGGCGGACAGGGCATAGATCAGGCTGCCTTCGATCCCGCTGGCGGTGATCACGCATTCGCCCAGGCGAAGGGCGTCGTGCCGCAGACCGATGGCGACGTTCTTCAACGGGGCGCCGGCGAACTTGTCCTTGAGCAGTGGGCTCCAGGCCGTGACCTCGAAGCCGCAATTGCTCGGTTGCAGCGGCGCCACCGCGACAGCCTGCTGTTGCAGCAGCGGCAACCAGGCACCATCAGAGCCCAGCCGGGCCCAGCTGCCGCCACCGAGGGCCAGCAGGGTCGCCTCGGCCTCGACCAGCCTTTCGCCGTCCGGGCTGTGGATAACCAGCTTACCGTCCCGCCAGCCTACCCACCGATGACGGGTGTGGATAACCACGCCGGCATCGCGCAGGCGCTTGAGCCAGACACGTAGCAGCGGGGCGGCTTTCATGTCGCTGGGGAACACCCGGCCGGAAGTACCGACAAACGTAGTGATCCCCAGGCCGTGAATCCACTCGCGCAATTCATCGGCGCCGAAGGCCCGCAGCATCGGTGCGATCTGCGGTGCGCGTTCGGCATAACGCGAGAGAAACGCCGGGTAGGGCTCCGAATGAGTGATGTTCATGCCGCCGACGCCTGCCAGCAGGAACTTGCGTCCGACCGAGGGCATGCCGTCGTACAGATCGACCTGGAGACCCGCCTGGCTCAGCACCTCGGCGGCCATCAGGCCGGCTGGGCCGCCGCCGATGATGGCGACGCGGGAAGGGGTATCGGGGGCTGGACGGCTCATGAGGGGCTGCGAATCGGCTGGACGGGGCGCGTATTCTACGTTTTTCCACAGCCTTGTGGTGTGTGGGCGGTTGCGGGCCTCTTCGCGGGCAAGCCCGGCGCCTACAGGATTCGTGTCGTCCTCAACGCACGAGTTTGATGCGGTCACTGAGCCGGGCTTGCCCGCGAATGAGCCTTCCTGTCGTGCACCCATCGATCGAAACGGCACGCCATCGGCATGTGTACGAAAAACATACAACCGTCCGTCAGCCTTGCCCGGCAAGGCCTGTGCAGCCTTTCACGCAGGTTATCCACAGGCGGTTCCACAGCCATTGTGGGTAAACCTGCACAACTCAATGACAGCCTGATGACGCCCAGACCCGCTGCGCACTGTGATGGAGGATGCCATGCCGGCGGGCCAGGGCCTGGCGGTCCTTGCTGTAGCCGCCGCCGATCACCCCGACCACCGGGATGTCACGCCCCAGGCACTGGCGCAGAACCTTCTCATCCCGCGCCGCCACGCCTTCGTCGGTCAGCTTCAGGTAGCCGAGGGCATCGTCCTTGTGCACGTCGACGCCGGCGTCGTACAGCACCAGGTCCGGCTGATACAGCGGCAGCAGGTAGTTCAGCGCATCGTCCACCACTTGCAGGTAGTCGGCATCGCCCATGCCCATGGGCAGGGGAATATCCCAGTCACTGCGGGCCTTGCGCGCCGGGAAATTTTTCTCGCAGTGCAGGGAAACCGTAATGGCCTCGGGAGTGTCTTCAAGGATGCGGGCGGTGCCGTCGCCCTGGTGCACGTCGCAATCGAAGATCAGCACCCGGCCCACGCGTCCGCTCTCGAGGAAATAGCGGCTGATCACCGCGAGGTCGTTGAAGATGCAGAAACCCGCCGGGTGGTCGTAATGGGCATGATGGGTGCCACCGGCCAGGTGACAGGCCAGGCCGTGTTCCAGAGCCTGCTCGGCGGCCAGCAGCGAGCCGCCCACTGCCCGTACGGTACGGCGGGCCAGGGCTTCGTTCCAGGGCAGGCCGAGGCGGCGCTGGTCTTCGCGGGACAGCTCGCCGGCCATGTAGCGCTCGATGTAATCGCGGTCATGGGCCAGGGCGAGGATATCCACAGGGCAGATCTCTGGACGCAGAAGTGCCGGGTCGCTGGTGAGGCCACTGTCCACCAGGTGATCGCGCAGCAGGCGGAACTTGTCCATGGGGAACCGATGCTCCGGCGGAAACTCGGGGCTGTAGTCGTCGTGATAGATCAGTGGCAATGGCATGGCGATTTCATGTAGGAATAAGGAAGGATCTTATCAGCGCGATACACTTGCGGGCAGGAAACCGCGTGGCAAGGAATCCTGGAGGGGGAGTGATGGAGCCGATACTGGAACTTGAGAGCGCGCGTCTGCTGTTGCGCCAGTGGCGTGACGACGACTTGCCGGAGTTTGCCCGGATGTGCGCCGATCCCCAAGTCATGCGCTATTTCCCGGTGGCCTTGAGCCGTCTGGAAAGCGCCGCGTTGATCGGGCGCATCCGCGGCCATTTCGCCGAGCACGGGTTTGGTCTCTGGGCCCTGGAGCGCAAGGACACCGGTGCGTTCATCGGCCTGACCGGGCTGGCCCACGTCAACTTCGACGCCGATTTCACCCCGGCGGTGGAAATCGGCTGGCGTCTGGCCCATGAACACTGGGGCCTGGGCTACGCCAGCGAGGCCGCCTGGACCGCTTTGCGCTGCGCCTTCGACCGCTTGGCGCTGGAGGAGGTGGTGGCGTTCACCACCGAGGCCAATACCCCTTCGCAGAAGGTCATGCAGGCCATCGGCATGCACTACGACCCGACGGCGGATTTCGAGCACCCCAAGCTGGCCGAGGACCATCCGCTGCGCAAGCACGTGCTGTACCGCATCAGCCGCGACCAGTGGCTGGAAACCCTGCACGGCTAGCGTTTACGGGCCCAGGTGCCGCAAACGCTGTATCATTTGCGGCATGAGTGCTGTCATCGAACAGCGAATGACCTCGATCGCCGCGGTCAAGACCCGGCGGCATTGCCCTGTGTGAGGAGCGTTTTGATGAGCCAAGTGCTGGAAGACCTGGTCGATTTGCTGACCCTGGAATCGATCGAGGAAAACCTCTTTCGCGGGCGTAGCCAGGACCTCGGCTTTCGCCAGTTGTTCGGTGGCCAGGTGCTGGGCCAGTCGCTGTCGGCGGCGAGCCAGACCGTCGAGGATGCGCGACACGTGCACTCGCTGCACGGCTACTTCCTGCGTCCCGGTGATGCGGCGCTGCCGGTGGTGTACTCGGTCGACCGCGTGCGCGACGGCGGCAGCTTCAGCACCCGGCGCGTGACCGCGATCCAGAAGGGCCACCCGATCTTCACCTGCAGCGCGTCGTTCCAGTACGACGAACAGGGTTTCGAGCACCAGAGCAGCATGCCGCAGGTGGTCGGGCCGCAGAACCTGCCCTCGGAGCTGGAGATCACCCGCCAGCGCGCGCACCTGATCCCCGAGCACATGCGCGACAAGCTGCTGTGCCCCAAGCCGATCGAAGTGCGCCCGGTGACCGAGAAGGACCCCTACAATCCGCAGCCGGCTGATCCGATCAAGTACGTCTGGTTCCGTGCCGACGGCGCCCTGGCCGATATCCCGGCCCTGCACAAGTACCTGCTGGCCTATGCCTCGGACTTCGGCCTGCTGACCACCTCGATGCTGCCCCATGGCCGCTCGGTGTGGCAGAAGGACATGCAGGTCGCCAGCCTCGACCACGCGTTGTGGTTCCACGCCGACCTGCGCGCCGATGACTGGCTGCTGTACGCGATGGACAGCCCCTGGGCCGGCAACTCCCGTGGTTTCTCCCGTGGCAGCGTGTACAACCGCGCCGGCGTGCTGGTGGCGTCGGTGACCCAGGAAGGCCTGATCCGTCATCGCAAGGACTGGGCATGAGCCTGGCCGATGTGCGTCACTGGGTGTTCGACATGGACGGCACCCTGACCGTCGCCGTGCACGATTTCGCGGCGATCCGCGTGGCCTTGTCGATCCCTCCGGAGGACGACATCCTCACCCACCTGGCGGCGTTGCCGGCCGACGAGGCGGCGGCCAAGCATGCCTGGTTGCTGGAGCATGAGCGCGACCTGGCGCTGGACTCGAAACCGGCGGTGGGCGCGGTGGAACTGGTGCGCGAACTGGCCGGGCGCGGTTACCGCCTGGGCATCCTGACGCGCAATGCCCGTGAGCTGGCGCATGTCACGCTGCAGGCGATCGGCCTGGCCGACTGCTTCGCCATCGAGGATGTGCTGGGTCGCGACGACGCGCCGCCCAAGCCGCACCCGGGCGGCCTGCTGAAACTGGCCGAGGCCTGGAATGTTGAGCCGAGCGAGATGGTGATGGTCGGTGACTACCGCTTCGACCTCGACTGTGGCCGGGCGGCGGGAACCCGGACCGTGCTGGTGAATCTGCCGGACAATCCGTGGCCGGAGCTGGCCGACTGGCATGCCGAGGATTGCGCGGCGCTGCAGCAGTTGATCAGTCAGCCATCGTGAGCAGGCCGCTACCTCTGTAGGAGCCGGCTTGCGGGCGATGGCGATCTGTCAGTCGACACCTTTGCAGACAGATACCCTTCGTGGCGAGCGGGCTTGCCCGCGCTGGAGCGCAAAGCGCTCCCAGACCCGGTCGTCACGGCTTGTCAGTCAGACCGCAATGGCTCGTTTACGGCTGCGGTGCAGCCGAGCGCGGGCAAGCCCGCTCGCCACGCTGTGTGCGGTTACTGGCTGAACAACACGTTCTGCCCCTGCGGCGAAGTGAACATCCGGTTGCCGTCATGCCCCACACCCGGTACCTCCACCAGCTTCTGCGCCAACCCCCGCGGATGCCGTTGCTGCAGATAGGCAAAGTAGTTGTGTCCGCGAACCAACCGATAGGCGCCCTGGGCCTCGGCCGCGCAACTCCTGTCCAGGGCCGGGTGGTTGGGATTGGTGTCCTGCTGCCCGAGCAGGTAGGTGACATCGCGCTGCACGTAGGCCTGTTCCAGTTGGGCTGGTGATTGCCCGGTGGCATACACCGGTAGGTTCTGTAGGCCGTACTTCCAGTCATTGAAGCCCGGACAGCCCGCCGGATCGAAGCCCTTCGCCGGCCGTTGGGCGCTGAAGTAGGCGTAGGACGAAGGGTTGGCGACCACGTAGCGCAAGCGGATGCCGCTGCTGGCCAACTGCGCATCGCCGTGCCCGACCAGGGCGTAGCGCTGGACCACCTGGCCACCGCCGGAATGCCCGGCAATCACCACCTCGCGCAGCGCCGGGAATTTCTTGCGGTTGCCCAGGCGCGCCAGCACTTCATCCACCGCCGCATAGGAGCTCATCGACGCCGAGCCGACGGCGGCTTCGCCGGCCATCCAGTCATTGTCGTGCCAGCGCAGCAGTCGGTCGGGCAGGTGATTGCGCCGCACATCGCTCTCGTTGAGAAACTGCGGCGCAATGATCAGCGTGCTGCTCGCCTGGCCTGCCTGGGACGCGGCCGTTTCCGCACCCTGCAGGTAGGTCATGGCGTTGCGCAGGCGGCCGTGGACGATGATCAGCACCCGCTGTACATCGGGCATCGGCCCGCGCCAGTCGCGACTCAGGCCGACACTCAATTCGCCGCCCGACAGCTTCAGGTGGTTGGGGCTGACCTCCCTGACCCCATGCTCCGCCGCCCCTGCGCCGAGGCACACCCCCAGCAGCACGGTCCCCTGTAGGAGCCGGCTTGCTGGCGATAGCGCCCGACCAGACGTCAGGGAAGTCAACTGACGAAACACGCCCATGAGCAAGCCACTCCCCATTCATTCACAAACTCTTTGCGGCAAAGGTATCGCATTGACTGAGTTGCCCCTGGGCGAAGCCGACCTTGAACCAGCGCACCCGCTGCGCGGACGTGCCATGGGTGAAGGAGTCGGGAACCACGCGGCCCTGACCCTGTTGTTGCAGGCGATCATCACCGATTGCGTTGGCGGCGTTCAAGGCCTCTTCCACGTCGCCGGGCTCCAGCCAGTGCAGGCGTTGCTGCGCGTGCCAGGCCCAGACACCGGCCAGGCAGTCGGCTTGCAGCTCCTGGCGTACCAACAGGCCGCCATCACCTTCCATCCGCCGGCCTTGTTGGCGCGCCGCCTGCATCTTGGCCGACACGCCGAGAAGGGTCTGTACGTGATGACCGACTTCGTGGGCGATCACGTAGGCCTGTGCGAATTCGCCGGCAGCCTTGAAGCGTTGGGACATCTCGCGGAAGAAATCCAGGTCCAGGTAGACCCGCTGGTCCGCCGGGCAGTAGAACGGTCCGGTGGCCGACGAGGCCAAGCCGCAGGCCGAGGCGACCCGGCCGCGAAACAGCACCAGCGTCGGATCGCGGTACTGGCGTGCGGCCTGCTGGAAGATCTGGCCCCAGGTGTCCTCGGTGTCGCCGAGGATCGCCCGGACGAAGTCCGCCTGTTCGTCATTGGCCGGCGGCGTCTGGCGCGTCTGTTGGGTGGAGACCGCCGATGGCTGGCTCAACTGACCGCTGAGTTGTCCGAGAATCTGCATCGGATCCTGGCCGGTCAGCAGGCCGATGCCGACGATCAACACCACCGCTGTCAGGCTCAAGCCCTTGCCGCCGCCGAAGCGCAGACCGCCGCCACCGGCATTGTCGTCGTTGCGGGCATCCACCACGTTGTCGCTGCGCCGTCCTTTTTTCCAGAGCATGTGGGAATCCTCCCGTCGTTGTGCCATTTGAGTGTCGTTGCCGCGACGCGTCACCGCCAGTCCGGTCGTCAGGCCGCGGATTCGCTTGAGAAACCGCCGCCGGCGTCGAATATCAGACACAATTGGCGTCGTCCCGATCCGTACCCGGAGTCCGCCGTCTCGTGAACATCGATACCCGCATCAAATTCCGCCACCTCGTGTGCTTCCTGGAAATGGCCCGCCAGGGCAGCCTGGCGCGGGCGGCGGATGTTCTGGCGGTGAGCCAGCCGGCGATGTCCAAGACCCTCAAGGAGCTGGAAGAGCTGCTGGACACCCGCCTGTTCGAGCGCAGCAAGAGCGGTATCAGCCTGACCGAGGCCGGGGTGGCGTTCCTGCGTTATGCCGGGCCTTCGGTGCAGACCCTGCGCGAGGGCGTGCAGGCCTTGCGCGAAGGTGAATACGCCGCCGGCGTGGTGCGCCTCGGCGTGCTGTCGACGGTGGAAAGCCTGCTGATCCCGGAAGTGGTGCGGCGCCTGCACGAGCGGCATCCGGCACTGGTGGTCAGCGTGGTGACGGGGCCGAGTGCCTACCTGCTCTCGCAACTGCGGGTCGGCGATGTCGACCTGGTGGTGGGGCGGATGACCGACAGCCCGGAGATCCAGGGCCTGACCTTCGAGCATCTTTATAGTGAATCCATGACGCTGGTGGCCCGTCCCGATCATCCGCTGCTCGATGGCGCGCTGGATCGTTCGGCGGTGGAAAACTATCCACTGGTGCTGCCGCTGGCGGGCACCACCATCCGCAAGTTCGCCGACAGCCTGTTCGTGCAGTGCGGCCTCAGTCCGTCGCGGCAACGCCTGGAAACCCTGTCGGTGGCCTTGAGCCGGCGCTACGTGTTGTCCAGCGCTGCGCTTTGGCTGGCGCCGCTGGATGCGGTGCGCCTCGACCTGGCGCGGGGCGAGTTGCATGAGATCGACCTCGGGCAGCGTGAACCGGGCGGTTCGGTGGGCATTTCGAGCAATGCCAGCCTGCCGCTGTCGCTGGCTGCACAATGGGCCGTGGAGGTGCTGCGGGAAGTGGGGCAGGCCTATCGGGAGGGTCAGTACCCATAACCATTTGGTTATGGATTGGGCCCGGCTTTTCAATGTTCAGCGGTTTCCGGTTGGGGCAGGCTGCAAGCGCGTGATTTGCAGTGTGTAGCGTGCAGCTACCTTTCCCATAAAAACAACAGGAGACCGACATGTCTGAAGCAGACAGCAGTCGTTTTGTCATTCGTGACCGTAATTGGCACCCCAAGGCCCTGACCCCGGACTACAAGACCTCCATCGCCCGTTCCCCGCGCCAGGCGCTGGTGAGCATTCCGCAGTCGGTCAGCGAAAGCACCGGCCCGGATTTTTCCCATTTGAAGTTCGGCCGTTTCGACAACGACCTGCTGCTCAACTTCAACAATGGCGGCCTGCCGGTGGGCGAGCGCATCATTCTCGCCGGCCGGGTCTGCGACCAGTACGGCAAGCCGATTCCCCACACCCTGGTGGAAATCTGGCAGGCCAACGCCGGCGGCCGCTATCGGCACAAGAACGACCGTTACATGGCGCCCCTGGACCCGAACTTCGGTGGTGTCGGCCGGGCGCTGACCGACCGTGACGGCCACTACACCTTCCGCACCATCAAGCCCGGGCCGTACCCGTGGCGCAACGGCCCGAACGACTGGCGTCCGGCGCATATCCACGTGTCGATCAGCGGCCCGTCGATCGCCACGCGGCTGATCACCCAGCTGTATTTCGAAGGCGACCCGCTGATTCCGATGTGCCCCATCGTCAAGTCGATCGCCAACCCCGAGGCGGTGCAGAGCCTGGTCGCCCGGCTCGACATGGGCAATGCCAATCCAATGGATTGCCTGGCCTATCGCTTCGACATCGTGCTGCGCGGCCAGCGCAAGACCCACTTCGAAAACTGCTGAGGAGACCGACCATGCCTGTTCAACTGCTCATGGAAACCCCGTCCCAGACCGCCGGTCCCTACGTGCATATCGGCCTGGCGCTGGCGGCGGCCGGCAACCCGCCCCGTCCCGAGGAAATCTGGAACCGGATGGCCAAGCCCGACGCGCCCGGCGAACACATCCTGCTGTTCGGCAACGTCTACGATGGCAACGGCCACCTGGTGCGCGACTCCTTCCTGGAGTTCTGGCAGGCCAACCACGAAGGGGTCTACGACAGCGCGTTCGATTCGGAGAAGTCGTTCAACAGCTTCGGCCGCACCGCGACCACCTTCGATGCGGGGGAGTGGACCCTGGAGACCATCAAGCCGGGTGTGGTGAACAACGCCGCCGGCGTGCCGATGGCACCGCATATCAATGTCTCGCTGTTCGCGCGGGGGATCAACATCCACCTGCAGACCCGCCTGTATTTCTCTGACGAGGCCGAGGCCAACGCCCAGTGCCCGGTGATCAACCTGATCGAGCAGCCGCAGCGTCGCGAAACCCTGGTTGCCCAGCGCTGTGAAGTGAATGGACGGACGGCCTACCGGTTCGATATCCGTATCCAGGGTGAGGGCGAGACGGTGTTCTTCGATTTCTGATGCCAGTGTGGGCGATGCTTGCATCGCCCACACGCTGTATGCCTTGTGGGAGCCGGCTTGCTGGCGATAGCGTCCTTTCAGCCAACCACGATATCGGCTGTCAGGGCGCTATCGCCAGCAAGCCGGCTCCCACAGGTTTGGACTGCCCCAAGAAGTTGGACAGTCCAGGGTTTCCGGTGACTGGCTTCAGTCGTCCAGCTTCGGAATCTTGCGCGGCGCCATGAAGTACATCCAGGTCAGCGCCAGGAAGTACATCGCCGGGATCAGCGTGAACAACACCGCATAGTTGTTGTTCGTGATGGTCAGGATATGGCCTACCAACTGCGTCATGAACATCCCGCCGATCGCCGCGCACATGCCGCCAAAGCCGAATACCGTGCTCATCATGTGCTTGGGCGTGTAGTCCATCACCAGGCTCCAGATATTCGCGGTCCAGGCCTGGTGCGCGCCGATGGCCAGGGAGATTGCCCCCACCGCCACCCACAGGTGACTGGAGCCGGCCGCCAGCACCACGCCGATGATGCAGCAGGCGAACAGCAGCATTGACAGCAGGCGGGCGCGGATCGGGTTCATCCCGCGACCGATCAGGAACGAGGACAGGATACCGCCACCGACGCTGCCGAAGTCGGCGGTCAGGTAGATGATGATCAGCGGGATACCCATCTGCGTCACGCTGATGCCCAGGTTGTACTGCTGGTTGAGGAACGGCGGCAGCCAGTAGAGGTAGAACCAGAACACCGGCGCGGTCAGCGAGTAGGCCAGGGCGAAGGCCCAGGTGCCGCGCATGCGCAGGATCCGCGAGAACGGCACGCCGGGTTGCTCCGGCTCGACTTCCTTCTGGACGTACGCCAGCTCCGAAGCCTTTACCGAGGGGTGATCTTCCGGGTTGAAGTACTTCAGGCCCCAGAACAGCAGCCAGATGCCGCCCAGCGCCGCCATGCACAGGAAGGCGGCCTGCCAGCCCCAGACCTGCAGGACGATCGGCAGCAGCATCGGCGTGAACATCGCCCCGACGTTGGTCCCTGCGTTGAAGATGCCGGTGGCCACCGCCCGCTCGCCGGCGGGGAACCAGAGCCGGGTGGTTTTCACGCAGGCCGGGTAGTTGGCCGCTTCGGTCAGGCCGAGGATGAAGCGGCAGATCATGAAGCCCACCGCCGAGGTCGCCAGACCATGGGCGCCGGTGGCCAGGCTCCACAGCAGTACCGCGCAGAAGAATACCCGCTTCACGCCGAGACGATCGATCAACCGGCCCTGCAGGACGAAACCGACGGCATAACCGACCTGGAACCAGAAGTTGATGTTGGCGTAGTCCATCGCCGTCCAGCTCATTTCCTTGGCGAGGATCGGCTGCATGACGCCCAGGGCGGCACGGTCGATGTAGTTCAGGGTGGTGGCGAAGAACACCAGGGCCAGCATGCCCCAGCGGGTCGAGCCGACGGCCATGGCGCCGCGAAGTTTGGCGGCGATGCCGCCGCCGGTGCTGCCCTGGCTCACAGGGGAGCTTTGCGAAGATGAAAGCATGAGCGATTACCCGTTTTTTGGAATTGTGACTGGGTTTGCGGAACGTTTGAAGCACTGCCTTGGCCCGGACGATGGTGCGCAGCGGGCAAAAGACCGTCAATTCGCCGCGGACCATTGTGGTCGATAATCGCACACAAAACTAACCAGTTCGTACACTTTGATTGAAGTCGTGGCTTCGCTGCATCAATAATCCGGTCACTTCCGAGGCCCGCTGAAGCTCATTCCGTGGGAGCCGGCCGGGCGGCGTTCCGCTTGCTGGCGATAGCGGTCTGTCAGTCAACATGACCATCGGCGACTGCCACCGCACCCTCGGTTTCGGTCCGTGTCCACAATAAAAACGCCCACTGCCGGGAGTCGACTCATGCAGCGTTCCATAGCCACCGTGTCCCTGAGCGGCACCCTGCCGGAAAAACTCGATGCCATTGCCGCCGCCGGCTTCGATGGCGTGGAGATCTTCGAAAACGACCTGCTCTATTATGACGGCAGTCCGCGGGAAATCCGCCAGCGGTGCGCGGACCTGGGCATCGCCATCACCCTGTTCCAGCCCTTTCGCGATTTCGAAGGCTGCCGCCGCGACCGTCTGGCACGCAACCTGGAGCGGGCCGAGCGCAAGTTCGACCTGATGCAAGAGTTGGGCACCGACCTGGTGCTGGTGTGCAGCAACGCCTCGGCCGACAGCCTGGGCGAGCGGCAGATCCTGGTCGACGACCTCCACCTGCTGGCCGAGCGCGCCGGCGCCCGTGGCCTGCGTATCGGCTACGAGGCCCTGGCCTGGGGCCGGCACGTCAACACCTACCAGCAGGTCTGGGACATCGTCCGCCAGGCCGATCATCCGAGCCTGGGCGTCCTGCTCGACAGCTTCCACACCCTGTCGCTCAAGGGCGATCCGAGCGGCATCGCGCAGATTCCCGGCGACAAGATCTTCTTCGTACAGATGGCCGATGCGCCGATCCTGGCGATGGATGTGCTGGAGTGGAGCCGGCATTTCCGCTGCTTCCCAGGGCAAGGCGAGTTCGATCTGCCGGGGTTTCTCGCGCCGATCATCAAGAGTGGCTATACCGGGCCGCTATCCCTGGAAATTTTCAACGACGGTTTTCGTGCCGCGCCACCCCGGGCCAACGCTGCCGATGGTTTGCGCTCGTTGCTCTACCTGGAAGAGAAAACCCGCGAGCGACTGGCCCTGGAATCCGTACCGGTGGCCCATCTCGACACCCTGTTCGCGCCGCCGCCGGTCAGCGACAACGACGGCATCGAGTTCCTCGAATTCGCCGTGGACGAAAGCCTCGGTGCCAAGCTGCGCCACTGGCTGGAGCGCCTGGGTTTCAGCAAGGTCGGCCAGCACCGTTCGAAAAGTGTCAGCCTGCTGCGCCAGGGCGATATCAACCTGATTCTCAACTCCGAGCCCTATTCCTTTGCCCACAGCTTTTTCGAGGCCCATGGCCCGTCGCTGTGCGCCACGGCAATCCGGGTCAAGGACAGCGCCAGCGCCCTGGCCCGCGCGGTGGCCTACAAGGGCCAGCCCTATCGTGGCCTGGTCGGGCCCAATGAGCTGGAACTGGCGGCGGTGCGTGCCCCGGACGGTAGCCTGATTTACCTGGCCGACCAGCAAACCGCCGGACAGAAGCTCTACGAAACCGATTTCCACCTGTCGTCCGCCGCCCCTTCGAGCACGGGGGGGCTCAAGCGTATCGACCACATGGCCATGGCGCTGCCTGCCGACAGTCTCGACAGTTGGGTGTTGTTCTACAAAAGTCTGCTCGACTTCGAGGCTGACGACGAGGTGGTGCTGCCCGACCCCTACGGCCTGGTCAAGAGCCGGGCGCTGCGCAGCCGCTGCAGCTCGATCCGTCTGCCGCTGAACATCTCCGAGAACCGCAACACGGCGATTTCCCATGCGTTGTCCAGTTATCGCGGCTCCGGCGTGCACCATATCGCCTTCGATTGCGAGGACATCTTCGCCGAAGTCCGGCGGGCCAAGGAGGCCGGGGTGCCGCTGCTGGACATTCCGCTCAACTACTACGACGACCTGGCGGCGCGCTTCGATTTCGACGACGAGTTCCTCAGCGAACTGGCCTATTACAACGTGCTGTATGACCGTGATACCCAGGGTGGCGAGCTGTTCCACGTGTACACCGAGCCGTTCGAGGGGCGCTTCTTCTTCGAGATCCTGCAACGGCGCAATGGCTATGTCGGCTACGGCGCGGCGAACGTCGCGGTGCGGCTGGCCGCGATGGCCAAGTCCCGCAGCGGCGCGGCTCGCCACGCCCGGTTGTAGGGCTGGCCGAAGCAGGGGGATCAATTGGCTTGTCTCCCTGCTTCCTTCGCGCTGGCACGCGGCCCATAATCGCCCACATCCGCCGAGATGGCCGTGAGCCCAGAGTAATCATGACTTCAGAACTATCCGCCACGGCCGACGCGTCCGTCGTCGTGCCGCGCAAGAGTCGCAAGAACAATCCCGAGAAGACCCGCGAGAACATCCTCCAGGAAGCCATCGTCGAGTTTGTCCAGCAAGGCCTGGCCGGTGCGCGGGTCGACGCGATCGCCGAGCGCACCCACACCTCGAAACGGATGATCTATTACTACTTCGGGAGCAAGGAACAGCTCTACGTCGAGGTACTGGAGAAACTCTACGGCGACATTCGCAGCACCGAAAGCCGGCTGAACCTGACGGAGCTGGAACCGCGCGAAGCGATCCGGCGGATGGTCGAGTTCACCTTCGACCACCACGATCAAAACGTCGATTTCGTGCGTATCGTCAGTATCGAAAACATCCACAAGGGCGAGTACGTCAAGCAGTCCGGGGCGATCCGTTCGTTGAACGTGACCATCCTCACCGCACTGGGCGAGATCCTCGAGCGTGGCGCGCAACTGGGCGTTTTCCGCAGCGGACTGGACCCGCTGGACGTGCATATCCTGGTCAGTTCGTTCTGTTTCTACCGGGTTTCGAACCGCCATACCCTCGGGGCACTGTTTCCGATCGACCTGCCGAGTGAAGAGGTCAAGGCGCGGCATCGGGAGATGATCTGCGAGGCGGTGCTGCGGTATCTGCAGGCCTGAGGGCCTTGGAGGACAGCGCTGGGGCTTTCTGAGGGCTGTCTCACAGTTTGACGATTCGTCAGTGCACCTTCCTGCCCAGGTTCTGGTTACACTGCTGGCCATCGGAGACTTCACTCACAGGGATGAGAAATGCTTTTCGGCCCTCCGTTCAGGATTCAGTCCTCGACTTTTCGGCAGCCCCACATGCGCGCCTTGTTTGGCCGGCTGGCCATGGCTGCCGTGGGGGCGGCGGGATTGGTTGGCTGCGCTTCGCCGCCGTCGCCCTCGGCCACCGTCGAGCCGGGTGTGGAGATGGGCGACAGCTATGCCCAGGTGCTAGCGGTGGTGAGTCGCAACAACACGGTGACCAGGACTGTCGAAGGCCAGGCCCTGCGCGCCGAGGGCTATTCGCCGATGTTCAGGGACTGTCGCAGCAAGTACTTCATTTTCCAGGGCGACAAGGGCTTGCAGCAAGTGCGCCTCGAGCCTGCGCCGCACCTGTCGGTGCAGCGCGATTGTCGCCAGCCCTGACAGAAGTGGACCTTACAGACTCTGGAAGTGTTCCAGCATCCGCTGCGAATCCGGTGTCACGCCGCTGAACAGCTCGAACGCCTTGACCGCCTGGAACACCGCCATGGTCCCGCCATCCAGCGTGCGGCAGCCCAGCGCCCGGGCATTGCGCAGCAGCTCGGTTTCCAGTGGGAAGTAGACGATTTCCGCCACCCACAATTCGGCCCGCAACAATTCCCGGGGGACCGGCATGCCGGGCAACTTGGCCATACCCATCGGTGTGGTGTTGACCAGGCCGTCAGCCGTCGCCATGGCCGTCGGCAGGTCGCTGCCGGCGCGGGCCCGGCCGGCGCCGAAATGCTGGTTGAGATTGGCCGCCAGGCTTTGGGCCCGTTCGGCGTCCACGTCGAAGACCGTCAGGCTTTTCACGCCTTCGGCGAGCAGGGCGTGGGCCACTGCCGCGCCCGCGCCGCCGGCACCCATCTGGACCACGCGTTCCAGGGCAACGCCCTGCAGGCCACGCCGGAAACCTTCGGCGAAGCCCAGGCAGTCGGTGTTATGCCCGACCCGCTTGCCGTCCTTGAGCACCACCGTATTCACCGCGCCGATGCCGCGGGCCTCGGGGGACAGCTCATCGAGCAGCGGGATGATCGCCTGCTTGCACGGGAAGGTGATGTTCAGGCCGGTGAACGCCATGCGCTCGGCTGACAGCAGCAGTTCGGGCAGGGCGTTGACGTCCAGTTGCAGCACGTCCAGGTCGATCAGCCGGTACAGGTAGCGCAGCCCCTGGGCATCGCCCTCGCGCTCGTGCATGGCGGGGGTACGCGAGGCCTGGATGCCGGCGCCGATCAGGCCGGCCAATACCGTGATGGAGGTGGCCTGGCTCATGGCTGCGCTCCCTTGAGCGTCTGGCTGAAATAATCGAGCGCCAGGCGGTAGCCGTGGCTGCCGAAACCGCACATCACCGCCTTGGCGATGCCCGAGACGAAGGAGTGATGGCGGAACGGCTCGCGGGCATGGACGTTGGACAGGTGGACTTCGATCACTGGCAGTTCGCTGGCCACCAGCGCGTCGCGGATCGCCACCGAGGTGTGGGTCCAGGCGGCCGGGTTGATGATGATGCCGGCGCAGCGGCCACGGGCCGCGTGGATCCAGTCGAGCAACTCGCCCTCGTGATTGGTCTGGCGGAACTCCACGGTCAGGCCCAGTTCGGCTGCCGTGCGTCCGCACAGGGCGGAAAGGTCCGCCAGGGTTTCATGGCCGTAGGTCGCCGGCTCGCGGGTTCCCAGCAGGTTCAGGTTGGGGCCGTTGAGCACCAGCACGATAGGGGGCATGGGCAAGTCTCCATTGTTGTTTTTGGCTTGGACCGCAAGGTGATCGGGTCTGAGGGAGTAAAATGTACTAACCGGTTAATTCAGTCAAATGAACAAGACAGGGCATGGATGGCCGTCACTTTTTTGTGTTCGATCAGCGGACAGTGTTGGAGCTGCAGCGGCTGCGGGTCCTTAACCTTTGCATCGATGCACTTGACGCCTTTCCATCCAGGGAGAATACTCCGCAAAAATTCATATAGATGACTGGATAACTACAAAAAATGAATTCACTCTCCAGCGACGAACGTCTCCCGCTTTATCAGCGCCTGCGCGACGAACTGGCCCGGCAGATCGCCAACAACCGCTGGCGTCCGGGCGAAGCGATTCCCACCGAGGCCGTGCTGGCCGGTGAATACCAACTGTCCATCGGCACGGTGCGCAAGGCCGTCGACAAGCTGGTGGAAGAGGGCGTGCTCGAGCGCCACCAGGGACGCGGCACCTTCATCCGCCGGCCGCAGTTCCAGTCCTCGCTGTTCCGCTTTTTCCGCTTCCAGAACCTGGCCGGCGAACGCCAGCTGCCGCAGAGCCGCATCCTGACCATCGATTCGCTGCCCGCGCCGTCGGCCGTCAGCCAGGTCCTGGGGCTGCCGCCCGAGGCCGAGGTGATTCGCCTGGTCCGCCTGCGTCTGCTGGAAGGCACGCCGGTGCTGGCCGAGGAAATCTGGCTGCCCAGGGCCCCCTTCCAGGCGTTGCTGACGGTCGACCTCGACCAGCAGGGCCCGTTGCTCTATCCCATCTACGAAGAACTCTGTGGCCAGGTCGTCGCCTGCGCCGAAGAGAGCCTGACCGCCGAAGCCGTGGGCGAGGTGCACGCCCGCCTGTTGCAGATCGCGCCCGACAGCCCGGTGGTGGTGATCGAACGACTGGCCCGCGACTACGCCGGCCAGCCGCTGGAGTGGCGTCGCTCCCGTGGCCATGCCAGCCACTTCCGCTACAGCGTCGAGATTCGCTGAGCCCTGCCCGGGCTCCCTGTTGGTCTACAAGGATAAGAAATCATGTTCAGTTGGTACCGCGACATCACTTCGAGGGAGCGCAAGACGTTCTGGGCCTGCTTTGGCGGCTGGTCCCTGGATGCACTGGAGGTGCAAATGTTCGGCCTGGCGATCCCGGCGCTGATCGCCGCGTTTGCCTTGAGCAAGGGCGAAGCCGGGATGATCAGCGGCGTGACGCTGGTGACCTCGGCCATTGGTGGCTGGCTGGGGGGCACCCTGTCCGATCGCTATGGCCGGGTGCGGACGTTGCAATGGATGATCCTCTGGTTTTCGCTGTTCACTTTCCTCTCGGCTTTCGTCACCGGTTTCAACCAGTTGCTGGTCGTCAAGGCGTTGCAGGGCTTCGGCATCGGCGGTGAGTGGGCCGCCGGCGCGGTACTGATGGCCGAGACCATCCAGTCGCGCTATCGCGGCAAGGTGATGGGCGCGGTGCAGAGCGCCTGGGCGGTCGGCTGGGGCGCGGCGGTCGGGGTGTTCACCCTGGTCTACACCTTCGTGCCGGAGGCCATGGCCTGGCGGGTGATGTTCCTGGTCGGCCTGTTGCCGGCGCTGCTGGTGATCTACGTGCGTCGCAGCGTGGTCGAGCCCGATGCCAGCCAGCGCCAGGCCCGGGTCCGCGAACGCAGCCTGCTGGCATCGATGGCGGCGATCTTCCGCCCTGAGCTGCTACGGGTCACGCTGCTGGGCGGCATCCTCGGCCTCGGCGCACACGGCGGGTATCACGCGGTGATGACCTGGCTGCCGACCTTCCTCAAGACCGAGCGCAATCTGTCGGTGCTGAGTTCCGGCGGCTACCTGGCGGTGATCATCGTCGCGTTCTTTCTGGGCTGCGTGGTCAGCGGCATGCTGCTGGACCGTATTGGCCGGCGCAAGAACATCATCCTCTTCGCCTTCTGCTGCGTGATCACGGTGCAGTGCTATCTGTTCCTGCCGCTGAGCAACGCGCAGATGCTGTTCCTCGGGTTCCCCCTGGGCTTCTTCGCCGCCGGTATTCCGGCCAGCCTGGGCTCGTTCTTCAACGAGCTGTACCCGGCGGATGTGCGCGGTGCCGGTGTCGGGTTCTGCTACAACTTCGGCCGGGTGCTGTCGGCGGTGTTCCCGTTCATGGTCGGGCACATGAGCGAATCGATGTCGCTCGGTTCGGCCATCGGTATCGATGCCGGGATCGCCTACGGCGTGGCGGTATTGGCCGCATTGGCGCTACCGGAAACCCGCGGGCGCAACTTGCAGGACGTCACGCCGCAGGCGGAGTCCGGCAAGGGCGCCGGCCAGTTGTCCCACTGATTTCACCTTTTCCCTGCCTTGCCTGGCCTGTGTGGGAGCCGGCTTGCTGGCGATAGGGGGCTGTCGGCCGACATCTTTGTCATCTGACACGCCGCTATCGCCAGCAAGCCGGCTCCCACAGGGTGGGGCGGGGTTCTTGAGTTCATAGATGAGTTCCATGTCCGAGATTTGCCCATTGCCCATCCGCGGCATCGATGCCCACGCCCATGTCTTCGAACGCGGCCTGGGGCTGGCGACCGTGCGCCGTTATGCCCCGGAATATGACGCCACCCTGGCCGACTATCTGGCACGACTGGAGGAAAACGGCCTGAGCCACGGCGTGCTGGTGCAGCCGAGTTTTCTCGGCACCGACAACAGCTATCTGCTGGCTGCGCTGCAACAGGCACCCGAGCGGTTGCGCGGGGTGGTGGTGGTCGAGCGCGATATCGCTTTCGACGAGTTGCAGCGCATGGCTGCCCTTGGCGTTGCAGGCGTGCGCCTGAACCTGATGGGCCAACCCCTACCGGATTTCGCCGAGGCTGGCTGGCAGGCGTTTTTCCAGCACCTGCGGCAGTTGGACTGGCATGTGGAATTGCATCGCCACCTGGAGGATCTGCCGGGGTTGGTCCAGCCGCTGCTGGCAATGGGCTGCAAGGTGGTGGTCGATCACTTCGGCCGTCCCGACGCCCGGCTGGGGGCCGAGCAGCCGGCGTTTGCCCGTCTGCTTGAGCTGGGGGAGAGTGGGCGCCTGTGGATCAAGGTCTCGGGCATCTACCGGCTCGGCGGGACGCCGACGCAGAATCTGCATTTCGCGGAAAAGGCCCTGTCGCTGATGCTGCAGAGTCTGGGGCCGGATCGTTTGCTGTGGGGCAGCGACTGGCCGCATACCCAGCACGAGCAGGCGGTGAATTTCGCCAGCGAGTTCGCCAGCTTGCGCCGCCTGGCCTGCGCTGTGCCCTTGCGCCAGCATCTGCTGTGCAACACGGCGGCGGAACTGTTCGGTTTCGTTCGGGCGTAATGCGGAGGGTATGCGGAGCGGCGGCGGTCGCTTTCGCGGGCCAGCCCGGCTCCTACAGGCCTGTGTCGTAAACAAGGAACATGTACGACGAGGGACTGTAGGAGCCGGGCTTGCCCGCGAAGGCGCTCCGTCAGATGAAACCCTGGCCGACTGACACCCCTTCAGCCGGCCCTCACCGGGTTCAGCGGCGGGTCAGCAGGACCCCGGATTCCATGTGGTGGGTCCAGGGGAACTGGTCGAACAGTGCGCAACGCTCGATTCGATGGGTGTCGTGCAGTTGCGCGATGTTCGCCGCCAGGGTCTCGGGGTTGCAGGAGATGTACAGGATGTTGTCGAAGCGCCGGGTCAGCTCGCAGGTGTCCGGGTCCATGCCGGCACGCGGTGGGTCGACGAAGACGCTGCCGAACTCATAGCTCTTCAGGTCGATGCCTTGCAGGCGACGGAATGGTCGCACTTCGTTCAGCGCTTCGGTCAGTTCCTCGGCCGACAGCCGTACCAGCGTCACGTTGTCCACGGCATTCTCGTCGAGGTTGCTCAGTGCCGCATTCACCGAGGTCTTGCTGATCTCGGTGGCCAGCACCTTGCGCACCCGGGTCGCCAGCGGCAGGGTGAAGTTGCCGTTGCCGCAGTACAACTCCAGCAGGTCATCCGGACGCTCGCCCAATGCTTCATAAGCCCAGTTGAGCATCTTCTGGTTCACCGTGCCATTGGGTTGGGTGAAGGCGCCTTCCGGTTGCCGGTAGCTGAAGCTGCGCCCGGCGATCTCGAATTTCTCCACCACGTAGTCGTGGCCGATCACCACGCGCTTGCCCTTGGAACGGCCGATGATGCTGACGCCGAGGTCGGCCGCCAGTTGCTCGGCGGCGGTCTGCCAGTGCTCGTCGAGCGGGCGGTGATAGCACAGGGTGATCATCGCGTCGCCGGCCAGGGTGGTCAGGAACTCCACCTGGAACAGCTTGTGGCTCAACGGTGCACTGGCCTGCCAGGCGGCCTTGAGCCGGGGCATCAGTTCGTTGATGCGCCGGCTGGCGATCGGGAACTGTTCGATGAGGATCGGCGTGCGCTTGTCGTCCTGGGCAAACATCGCGTAATGGCGCTCGCCAGCTTCGCGCCACAGGCGGAACTCGGCGCGCAGGCGGAAGTTCTGCAAGGGCGAGTCGAAGACTTGCGGCTCGGGGGCCGCGAACGGCGCCAGCAGGTCGCGCAGGCGCGCGACCTTGTCGTTGAGCTGGACGGTGTAGGTCGAGGAATCGAAAGTCATGCGTTGAACCAGCCCAGCTTGATCACGAACAGAATCGACAGGATCACCAGCGCCGGGCTCAGCTCGCGGCCACGGCCGGACAGCAGCTTGATCGCGGTCCAGGCAATGAAGCCGAAGGCGATGCCGTTGGCGATGGAGTAGGTGAAGGGCATCGCCAGGGCGGTGACCACCACGGGCGCGGCCTCGGTGATGTCCTCCCAGTTGATTTCCGCCAGGCCCGAGGTCATCAGCACGGCGACGAACAGCAGCGCCGGCGCGGTGGCGAAGGCCGGTACGCTACCGGCCAGCGGCGAGAAGAACAGTGCCAGCAGGAACAGGATGGCGACCACGATGGCGGTCAGGCCGGTACGGCCGCCGGCGCTGACGCCCGCAGCCGACTCGATGTAGCTGGTGGTGGTCGAGGTGCCCAGCAGTGAGCCGGCCATCGCGGCGGTGCTGTCGGCGATCAGCGCGCGGCCCATTTTCGGCATGTGGCCGTCCTTGCCCATCAGCCCGGCGCGCTTGGCGACGCCGATCAGGGTGCCGGAGTTGTCGAACAGGTCGACGAACAGGAAGGCGAAGATCACGCTGACCAGGCCGATGTCCAGAGCGCCCTTGATGTCCAGTTGCATGAAGGTCGGGGCCAGCGACGGCGGTGCCGAGGTGATGCCGGCGAACGGGCTGAAGCCCATCAGGATCGACACGGCGGTGACGCCGAGGATGCCGATCAGTACCGCACCACGGATTTTCAGTGCATCCAGGGCGACGATCACGGCAAAGCCCAGGGTGGCGAGGATCGGCGCGGGTTGCTTGAGGTCGCCGAGGCCGACCATGGTCGCCGGGTTGCCGACCACGATGCCGGCGTTGTGCAGGGCGATCAGCGCCAGGAACAGGCCGATACCCGCGGCGATCGCCGAGCGCAGCGGCAGCGGGATGCTGTTGATGATCCATTCGCGGATGCGGAAGATCGACAGCAGGAAGAAGCACACCGCCGAGATGAACACGGCGCCCAGCGCGACCTGCCAGGTGTGGCCCATGTGCAGGACCACGGTGTAGGTGAAGAAGGCGTTCAGGCCCATGCCCGGTGCGAGGGCGATCGGGTAGTTGGCGATCAGGCCCATCACGGTCGAGCCGATGGCGGCGGCCAGGCAGGTCGCGACGAAGACCGCGCCCTTGTCCATGCCGGTTTCGCCGAGAATGCTCGGGTTGACGAACAGGATGTAGGCCATGGCCAGGAAGGTCGTGACGCCCGCGAGAATCTCGGTGCGCACATTGGTATTGTGTGCCTTGAGTTGAAACAGCCTTTCCAGCATCTCTGCTCCCCAATGGCGCTTTCGGCGCCTTGAATGAATCGGTCCCAACAGCAAAGCACAGACGCTGATGGTCTGATGAAACTTGGCTGTGGGAAAAACCGCGCATCATACCAGCCGGACGGCGCAATAGGGACGGCTGTTGAGCCACCCATTTCGCCGCGACTGTGCACGAACTACTCCGAAAACCGCCCGCTGAGGCATACTCTCGGCACGGAAAGAGGGAGGAAGTATGAAATCAGTCAGCAATTGCCGTGCCATGGGTCGGCTGCTCTGCGTCGGCCTGCTCTCGCTGGCGGCCATTGGGCCGCTGCGGGCGGCGCCGGCGGCGGCCCTGAAAGGCGTGGCTATCTACACAGTCGCGTCGCAGGGAATCATCGAGGATGTTTCTGACGGACGTCGGCGCACGCAGAATGCCCATCGCGGGCCGAACATCACGGTGACGGTGGTGGAACTGGGTTATGGCCGGGCGCCGGGGGCCACGTTCAATGGCAGCCCGATCAACTACAGCCAGCGCAATTCCCTGTGCGAGTTCAACAAGCCGTTCGTGCCGTGCAGTGGCGGTGCTGTGGTCGGCTACAGCTACGTCTACGACCTGGGGGACTTGCAGCAGGGCACCTTCAGCTTCAGCGACCGCTCGCTCACGATGCCGGTGCAGACGATGACGGCGACCATCGACATCAACTGATCGCCGTCACCCGCCGCCTGGGCTTCAGGCGGTTTCGGCCCGGCGCTCGTGCATGCGGTCGCGGTTGGCCAGGGTCGGGAACAGTTTCATCCAGGTGCCGGTGACCAGCAGGGTGCCGACCCCGCCCAGCACCACGGCGGGGACGGTGCCGAACCAGTGGGCGGTCAGCCCCGACTCGAACTCGCCCAACTGATTGGAAGCGCCGATGAACAGGCCGTTCACGGCGCTGACCCGGCCGCGCATCTCGTCGGGGGTTTCCAGTTGCACGAACGAGGCGCGGATCACCATGCTGATCATGTCCGCGGCGCCGAGTACCACCAGCACGGCCAGGGAGAACCAGAACGAGGTCGACAGGCCGAAGGCGATGGTGGCGACGCCGAACACGCCGACGGCGGTGAACATCACCCGGCCGACCTTGCGCTCCACCGGGAAGCGCGCCAGCCACAGCGACATCAGCAGCGCGCCGACCGCCGGCGCCGAGCGCAGCAGGCCCAGGCCCCAGGCACCGGTGAGCAGGATGTCCTTGGCGAATACCGGCAACAGCGCGGTGGCGCCGCCCAGCAGCACCGCGAACAGGTCCAGCGAGATGGCGCCGAGAATGTCCGGGCGGCTGCGGATGAAACGGATGCCCGCCAGCAGCGAGTCGAGGGTGGCCTTGGCCTTGTTCAGCGGTGTCTGCCGTGCCGGCAGGTTGAGCATCAGCAGGCACGACACGACGTACAGCGCCACCGTCGGCCCGTAAACCCAGACACTGCCGAGCGCATACAGCAGGCCGCCGATGGCCGGCGCGACGATGGTCGCCAGTTGCTGCGCCGACTGCGCGGCGGCCACGGCGCGGGGGAACAGCGTCGCCGGCACGATGGAGGGCAGCAGCGCCTGGGTGGTGGGCATTTCGAAGGAGCGCGCGCCGCCGAGCAGGAACGCGAGGATGAAGATCATCTCGCGGCTGACCTGGTTGGTCAGGCTGCCGACCGCCAGGCTCAGGGCGATCAACGCCTGCAGGGTCTGGCACAGGGCGGCGACCCGACGCCGGTCGTAGCGGTCGGCGACATGCCCGGTGTGCAGCATGAACAGCACCCGTGGCGCGAACTCCACCAGCCCGACCAGCCCCAGGTCGAGCACGTTGCCGGTCAGTTGATAGAGGTTCCAGCCAATGGCCACGGTGAGCATCTGAAAGCCGCTGGCGGTGAAGATCCGCGCCAGCCAGAACGCGAGGAAGGGGCGGTGATGACGCAGCAGCAAGGGTGTCTCGGTGGACATCGGAAAGGGCTCGCCTGGGCGGAGGAAAGGGGAAGGTTATCACTCCGATGTAACAAAAGGTTACTTAGCTATGCATGTTCTGCCGCCCCCGGAAGATTTTTGCGGATCAGTTGCCATCTGCTCCTGAGGCAACCTGTCGCGCGGCAACCGACCACGTCACCCGTTCGTCGTAATGGGACTACTCTTTTAACGTTGATTGATCCAGGTCAATTGTCTTTCTGACAGTGATCAGGGTCCGACTCCCTGCGTTGCGATGGGTTGAAAAAAGAGAACGAAGCCAAATTCGCCGCACTCCATATTCGTGGGGGCAGTGGCTGGGCCTGTGGGGCGACAGCCGGTATTACCTGACAGAGGAAAGCTTATGTTCGGTTTAGAGGCTCTAGATCTCGCCCGAATCCAGTTCGCATTCACCGTTTCCTTCCACATCCTGTTCCCGGCCATCACCATTGGCCTGGCGAGCTACCTGGCGGTGCTCGAAGGCCTGTGGCTGAAGACGCGCAACGACACCTATCGCGACCTGTACCATTTCTGGTCGAAGATCTTTGCCGTCAACTTCGGCATGGGGGTGGTCTCCGGGCTGGTCATGGCCTATCAGTTCGGCACAAACTGGAGCCGTTTCTCGGACTTCGCCGGCGCCGTGACCGGGCCGTTGCTGACCTACGAAGTGCTCACCGCCTTCTTCCTCGAAGCCGGCTTCCTCGGCGTGATGCTGTTCGGCTGGAACCGCGTCGGCCGGGGGCTGCACTTCTTTTCCACCGTCATGGTGGCGATCGGCACGTTGATTTCGACGTTCTGGATTCTCTCGTCCAACAGCTGGATGCAGACGCCCCAGGGTTACGAAATCATCGATGGCCGGGTGATTCCGGTGGATTGGCTGGCGGTGGTGTTCAACCCGTCCTTCCCGTATCGACTGATGCACATGGCGACCGCCGCGTTCGTCGCGACGGCGTTTTTCGTCGGCTCCTCGGCCGCCTGGCACCTGTTGCGCGGCCGCGACAACCCGGCGATCCGCACCATGCTGTCGATGGCCATGTGGATGGCGCTGATCGTCGCGCCGATCCAGGCGGTGATCGGCGACTTCCACGGGCTCAATACCCTCAAGCACCAGCCGGCGAAGATCGCCGCGATCGAGGGCCACTGGGAAAACGTCGGCAATGAGCCGACTCCGCTGATCCTGTTCGGCTGGCCGGACATGCAGGCCGAGAAGACCCGCTTCGCCCTGGAGATTCCCTACCTGGGCAGCATGATCCTGACCCACACCCTGGACAAGCAGGTGCCGGCGCTCAAGGAATTTCCGCCCGAGGACCGGCCGAACTCGACCATCGTGTTCTGGTCGTTCCGGGTCATGGTCGGCCTGGGCTTGCTGATGATCTTCACCGGTCTGTGGGCGCTGTGGCTGCGCAAGCGTGATCGCCTGTACGAGAACCGTGCGTTCCTTCATCTGGCGTTGTGGATGGGGCCGTCCGGCCTGATCGCGATCCTGGCCGGCTGGTTCACCACCGAAATCGGCCGCCAGCCGTGGGTGGTCTATGGCCTGTTGCGCACGGCGGATGCCTCCTCCGGGCACAGCGTCATGCAGATGAGCATCACCCTGGCACTGTTCGTTGTGGTGTATTTCTCTCTGTTCGGTGTTGGCCTGGGCTACATGATGCGCCTGGTGCGCAAGGGACCGAAGACCAACGAAGGCGCGGAAACCAGTCATGGGGGGCCTGGCCAGAAACGCACGCCGGCCCGTCCGCTTTCCGCTGCCGATGAAGACAGCGAAAACGGCCACGGCGACAGCCTGAACAAGGGGAACTGAATCATGGGTATCGATCTTGCGCTGATCTGGGCCGTGATCATCATCTTCGGCATCATGATGTACGTGGTCATGGATGGTTTCGACCTGGGCATCGGCATTCTCTTTCCCTTCATCAAGGGCGATCGTGACCGCGATGTCATGATGAACACCGTGGCCCCGGTCTGGGATGGCAACGAAACCTGGCTGGTGCTCGGTGGCGCGGCGCTGTTCGGCGCCTTCCCGCTGGCTTACTCAGTGGTGCTGTCGGCGTTGTACCTGCCGCTGATTTTCATGCTGATCGGGCTGATCTTTCGTGGCGTGGCGTTCGAGTTCCGCTTCAAGGCCAAGGACGACAAGCGGCATATCTGGGACAAGGCGTTCATCGGCGGTTCGATCGCCGCAACGTTCTTCCAGGGCGTGGCGCTGGGCGCCTTCATCGACGGGATCAAGGTGGTCGACCGGCAGTTCGCCGGCGGTTCGCTGGACTGGCTGACCCCGTTCACGCTGTTCTGCGGCGTGGCGCTGGTGGTGGCCTATGCCTTGCTCGGCTGCACCTGGCTGATCATGAAGACCGAAGGCAGGCTGCAGGAGCAGATGCATGACCTGGCGCGGCCGCTGGCATTCGTCCTGCTGGCGGTGATCGGCATCGTCAGTATCTGGACGCCGCTGACCCATGCCGAGATCGCGGCACGCTGGTTCACCCTGCCGAACCTGTTCTGGTTCCTGCCGGTGCCGGTCCTGGTGCTGGTCACGCTGTACGGGTTGATCCGGGCGGTGGCGCGCAATGCGCATTACACGCCGTTCCTGCTGACCCTGGTGCTGATCTTCCTCGGCTACAGCGGCCTCGGTATCAGCCTGTGGCCGCATATCATCCCGCCGTCGATCTCGATCTGGGACGCTGCCGCGCCACCGCAGAGCCAGGGCTTCATGCTGGTGGGAACGCTGTTCATCATTCCGTTCATCCTGGGCTACACCTTCTGGAGCTACTACGTGTTCCGCGGCAAGGTGACCCACGAGGACGGCTATCACTAGAACCTGCCGGTGGCGCCCGGGGGGCCGCCGTTTCGATGACGAGGAAGCGGATATGCGTGGCAAGCCTTCATTGCAGGAAATCGAAGAGGCCGAGCGGAAACCGCTCTGGCAGCGTCTGGGCTGGCTGGCGATGATCTGGACTGGCAGCGTGCTGGCGTTGTTCGTGGTCGCCAGCCTGATGCGCCTGTTCATGAACGCGGCTGGATTGACCACCCATTGAGCGGCTGGCGCTCTTTGGCTGATTGACACCATCCCTGTAGGAGCCGGCTTGCTGGCGATAACGGCGCATCAGTCGGCGAAGATGTCGCCTGACCCGGCGTTATCGCCAGCAAGCCGGCTCCCACAGTTGTGGACTGCCCCCGAAAGGATTGAATGTGTGTCCAGCTCCTTGGGGGCAGTCCAGTGGCATGGGCTTACTTGCGGGCCTTGAGAATCACGAACTTCGGCGTCGCCGCCACCTGTTCGACGCCACGGAACAGCCGCGCCAGCTTGCTGTGATAGCCCAGGTGGCGGTTGCCGACGATGTACAGCGCGCCGCCGACCACCAATGCTTCGCGGGCCTGCTGGAACATCCGCCAGGCGAGGAAGTCGCCGACCACCTGCTGCTGGTGGAAGGGCGGATTGCACAGCACTACGTCCAGCGACTGTGCTGCCTGCCCCGCCAGGCCATCGCCAGCGCGCACGGTCACTTCGCGTTCGCCCAGGATCGCCTGCCAGTTTTCCCGAGCCGATCGCACGGCCATGAACGACTCGTCCACCAGCGTGTAGTGGGCCTGCGGATTCTGCAGGGCGCTGGCAATCGCCAGGACGCCATTGCCGCAACCCAGGTCGGCGACGCGGGCGTGCCCCAGGTTTTCCGGCAGGTGTGGAAGGAAGGCGCGTGTGCCGATATCCAGGCCCTCGCGACAGAACACGTTGGCATGGTTGAGCAGCTCGATCGCCGGGCGCTCGAGCCGGTAGCGGGTCGGGTAGGGCGACGAGGCAGCGGGACGGGGCTCGGGCGTGGCGATCAGCAGACGGGCCTTCTTCACTGCCAGCGAGGCCTGCACGGTGCCGATATGGCGCTCCAGCAGGTCGCCGGCGGCCCGCGGCAGGTGCTTGACCATGGCCCCGGCGACCACCTGGGCACCGGGGGCCAGTTGGCCCTGCAGGCGAATCAGTTGTTCCTCCAGCAGGGCCAGGGTCTTGGGTACGCGGATCAGCACCCGGTCGAACGGGCCGCGCGGCGTCTCGCTGGCCGGTACATGACGGACCGCGTCGAAGGCCTTGCCGTTGCGCGCCAGGTTCTTCTCCAGGCCCAGCGCGGCAAGGAACGAATCACCACTGCTGGTGAGCTGCACATGGCCTTCCAGGCTGGCGGCCAGGGCCCCGAAGCTGTCGTTGAGCACCAGCACCCGGGTCTCCTGCGAGACGCCTTGTCCGGCCAGGTGGTCGAGCAGGTATTGATCGGCCGCGTCGAACGCCTGCAGGGGTTCGCCCTGCTGTTCAGGCTGGCGGATCAGGTCGAGACGGGCGAACGGACTTTCTAGCAGGGGCATGGGACACGGGCTCTGGGGGACGGTTACGGCTGCCATGCACGACTGTTCGTACCGGGCGAGGTGGGCAACGGTATGGCAGGAGGGGGATTTTACGTGGGTTTCAAGCAGATTGCCTGTGGCGTGTGGAGGTGGCAGATCCTTCTGCCAGGGGCGCGCGGCGCAATCAGTACAACAGGCCGGACTTGGCTGCACGCAGCACGGCCGATGCCTTGTTGCTCACGCCGAGCTTTCTCATGATGGTGCTCATGTGGAAGCCCACGGTGCGGGTGGTCAGGTTGAGGATGTTGGCGATCTCGGCGGCGGTCTTGCCTTCGGCCGTCCATTTGAGAATCTCGGTCTCGCGCGGCGACAGCGGATGGCTGTTCTGCGGCGGACGGGAACTGGCCAACCGTTGTGCCATGAACGAATGCAACCAGTTGCACAGCCACAACACATGACCCGTCTTGGAGTAGAACTCGTTGGACGTGATGGACTCGCAGGTCCGTGACACGCTCAGGGTGCTGACGATGCCACGAATGTCGTGAACCGACTGCGACCAGCCGTGATTGAGGCCATGGGCCTGCATGTCACGCCAGAGTGCCGGCGCGCTCCTGAAGGCTTCGGCTCCCCAAAGGATGGGAAACACCGAGTTATGGCAGTGCGCGAGCAGAGGGTCGACGGCAATGTAGTTGTTGCGTTGATAGCAGGCATTCCATTCTGCGGGGTAATTGTTGAAGGATGTCGTATTGGGCTGAGAACCTCCTGATAGGCTGCTGACTCTGAATGATACGAAGGTGAAGCGTATTTGACCTGCCAGATTGAAAACCGCATCGAAGACTGCCTGTTCTTCTTTTTCACTCATGAGCTGGTGCAGTTGATTATCCTGCCAGTTCTCCATTGAGGTACCCTTCCTTGACGCAATATTCGTTGAGTCCAACGTGCTTGAGTAGTGTAGGAAAATTCTTGATATGAGTGTGATTTTTTTATATTGCGCTGATATTTTTATCGCCTTTCAAGTGGCTCGTTTATCGCCCGGAGCATAATATCATTTCGCTCTCGTGTGGGTTTTAAGTGCTTTGCCGGAAGGTGAAAAATAGGTGGGGCGATTGAGTTTTATCGGATGATGGTGCTTATGTTTTTATAAGTTAATGTTTTTATTGGTTGCTGTACTTTTTGTTTTTTTTGTATATGTTTTTCTGGAAAACTTATACCACTACAAATCGCCGGTGTTTCTGTCGCCGGCTTTGCGCGACACTGGGAGCACATTCTCGATGGAGTGCGCCATGACCGTCAGTGCCGAAAAGTTCACCCGGCAGACCCTGCTCGAGGTCTGCCCCCTGACCCCCAGCCTGTTCACCCTGCGGACCACCCGGGATGCCGGATTTCGCTTTCGGGCCGGTCAGTTCGCCCGCCTGGGAGTGACCCGGGCCGATGGCGGCGTGGTGTGGCGGGCCTATTCGATGGTGTCCTCGCCCCATGACGACTTTCTCGAATTCTTTTCCATCGTCGTGCCGGGTGGGGCGTTCACCAGCGAACTGAGTCGCCTGAACGTGGGGGACTCGCTGCTGATCGAGCGCCAGGCCATTGGCTATCTGACCCTGGATCGTTTCGTCGACGGGCGCGATCTCTGGCTGCTGGCCACCGGCACCGGGGTGGCCCCATTCCTGTCGATCCTTCAGGACTTCGAGGTCTGGGAGCGCTTCGAACGGATCGTGCTGGTCTACAGCGCGCGCCATGGTGCCGAGCTGGCGTACCGCGAACTGATTGCCGGGTTGGCCGAACGTGACTATCTGGTCGAGCATGCGCACAAGCTGCGGTTCGTGCCCATCGTCACTCGTGAGACGGTGCCGGGAGCCCTGTCAGGGCGTATCCCGCAACTGATCGAAAATGGCGAATTGGAGCGCGCGGCCGGGCTGGCGCTGACGGCCGTGCATTCGCGGGTGATGATCTGCGGCAACCCGCAGATGATCGATGATACCCGCCAGGTGCTCAAGCAGCGCGACATGCAGCTCAGCCTGAGCCGCCGGCCAGGCCAGGTGGCGGTGGAAAACTACTGGTAGAAAAACGGCGCCCAGCGGGTGCCGTTGGTTTTTGCCGATGGCTCAGGGCTTGTTGTTCTGAGCCTTGAGCAGGTCGCGGATCTCGCCCAGCAGTTCTTCCTGTCTGGTCGGCACCGGTGGCGCGCTCGGCGCCACGGCTTCCTCGCGTTTGAGGCGGTTGATCACCTTGACGCCCATGAAGATGGCGAACGCAACGATGAAGAAGTCGATGCAGGTCTGGATGAACTTGCCGTAGGCCAGTACCACGGCCGGAGTATTGCCTTCGGCGGCCTTGAGAGTGATCGCCAGGTTGCTGAAGTCCACCCCGCCGATCAGCAGGCCGATCGGTGGCATCACCACGTCGCCGACGAAGGACGAGACGATCTTGCCGAAGGCCGCACCGATGATGATACCCACGGCCATGTCGACCACATTGCCTTTGACCGCGAAGGCCTTGAACTCACTGAGTACGCCCATAGCTAATTCCTTGTTACAGATGAGTTGAGTGAACGCAGTGTAATTCAGCCACGGGTATCTTGCGCTACGCCGGGCTCTACACCCCCCGTCTCAATCGACCTGCCGCCAGGCCATAAGTTTGCAAAGTGCCACCAATCGCGCGAAATACGCTTCCTGACGCGTCTTGCCCCGTGGAATTTTTCAATCGGGCTCTTCGAGCTTTTCTATTTAGAAATCGTCGAGTCGGTCTCTAGCCTCTGTGGAGCGCACCTGGATGCGCATCACAACATCAAGAGGAATCCGACATGCAGATCATCCCTGTTCCGGGAGCTGTTCCCACTCGGCGCGTGCTGGGTATTTTGACCGCCAGCCTGCTATCCCTTTCCGTTCACGCCGCCACCCTGACCCGGGACAACGGCGCGGCGGTGGGCGACAACCAGAACTCGCAAACCGCCGGAGCCACCGGGCCGGTGCTGCTACAGGACGTGCAACTGATCCAGAAACTGCAGCGCTTCGACCGCGAGCGCATCCCCGAGCGGGTGGTGCACGCTCGCGGTACCGGCGCCCATGGCACGTTCACCGTCACCGATGATCTGAGTGACCTGACCAAGGCCAGGGTGTTCGCCGCCGGTGAGAAGACGCCGGTATTCGTGCGTTTTTCGGCGGTGGTGCATGGCAACCACTCGCCGGAAACCCTGCGTGACCCACGGGGTTTCGCCACCAAGTTCTACACCGCCGATGGCAACTGGGACCTGGTGGGCAACAACTTCCCGACCTTCTTCATCCGCGATGCGATCAAGTTCCCGGATATGGTTCATGCCTTCAAGCCCGACCCGCGCACCAACCTGGATGACGATTCGCGCCGTTTCGATTTCTTCTCCCATGTGCCTGAAGCCACCCGCACCCTGACCGAGCTGTATTCCGACTCCGGTACGCCTGCCAGCTACCGGGAGATGGATGGCAACGGTGTGCATGCCTACAAGCTGATCAACGCCAAGGGCGAGGTGCATTACGTCAAGTTCCACTGGAAGAGCCTGCAGGGCATCCGCAACCTCGATCCGAAACAGGTCGTCGAGGTGCAGGGCCGCGACTACAGCCACATGACCCATGACCTGGTCAGCCATATCGACAAGGGCGAGTTTCCCAAATGGGATCTCTATGTCCAGGTGCTGACGCCGCAGGACCTGGGCAAGTTCGACTTCGACCCGCTCGATGCCACCAAGATCTGGCCCGGCGTGCCGGAGCGCAAGGTCGGCCAGATGGTGCTCGACCGCAACCCGGCCAACGTGTTCCAGGAAACCGAGCAGGTGGCCATGGCCCCGGCCAACCTGGTACCGGGGATCGAACCGTCCGAGGACCGTCTGCTGCAGGGCCGGGTGTTCTCCTATGCCGACACGCAGATGTACCGCGTGGGGCCGAATGCGCTGCAACTGCCGATCAACGCACCGCGGGTGGCGGTGAACAATGGCAACCAGGATGGGGCGATGAACAGCGGGCACAGCACCACCGGGGTGAACTACCAGCCAAGCCGGCTGATGCCCCGTGACGAGCAACCGGCGGCGCGCTACAGCCAGTTGCCCCTGTCGGGCAGCACCCAGCAGGCGAAGATCCAGCGTGAGCAGAACTTCAAGCAGGCCGGGGACCTGTATCGCTCCTACAGCCAGAAGGAGAAACAGGACCTGATCGAGAACTTCGGTGGCTCGCTGGCCGATACCGACGATGAGAGCAAGCACATCATCCTGTCGTTCCTCTACAAGGCCGATCCCGAGTACGGCGCCGGCGTGACCAGGGTGGCCAAGGGCGACCTGGCACGGGTCAAGGCGCTGGCGGCGAAGCTGGTGGACTGATCTGCCGGCATCAAGGCCAGGCCCCCTCGCGGCGCTTGCCACGAGGGGGCCTGGGAGGATTGAGAGGTTATCGAGGAGTCACTCAATGCGTATCCCTGTGCTGTTGTTCCTCCTGGTCTGTGCCTGCCACGCCTCGGCCGATCAGCCGGCAGTGCCCGCCGATCCGCAAGCGCTCAAGGCGCAGATCCAGGACTACTACTTCGATGCCGCCCGCCGTGGCGACGTCGAAATGCTGCAGACCTTCATCGAGGCCGGTTATCCGCTCGATACCCAGGACGCCCAGGGCTATACCGCGCTGATCCTGGCCGCCTACCATGGCCAGGGGCCGGCGGTGGAGCGCCTGCTGGCGGCCGGGGCCAATGCCTGTGTCCAGGACAAGCGCGGCAATACCGCGTTGATGGGGGCGATCTTCAAGGGCGAGGTGCGCATTGCCCGACGCCTGTTGAACAGCGACTGCAATCCCGACCAGCGCAATGCCGCCGGCCAGACCGCGGCCATGTATGCCGGGCTGTTCAAGCGCACCGCGCTGCTCGAGGCCCTGGCCGCCAAGGGCGCCGACCTTCAGGCCGAGGACCCGCTGGGCAACAGTGCGACACGTCTGGCCGAGGGACAAATCCGTACGCCACCGACGCGCTGATCGGCGCTGGCTGAGCTATCATCGCGGTTTTTCCATTGGGGTGGACGAGATGGCCAAGGCCAAGCGCATGTACGGCTGCACCGAGTGCGGCGCGACCTTTCCCAAGTGGGCCGGGCAATGCGGCGAGTGCGGGGCCTGGAACACCCTCACCGAGACCCTGGTGGAAAGCGGCGGCGCCGCGGCCCCCAGCGGGCGTACCGGCTGGGCCGGGCAGCAGGCCCAGATCAAGACCCTGGCCGAAGTCAGTGTCGAGGAGATACCGCGGTTCTCCACCGCCTCGGCCGAACTCGACCGGGTGCTGGGCGGTGGCCTGGTGGATGGTTCGGTGGTGCTGATCGGTGGCGACCCCGGTATCGGCAAGTCGACCATCCTGTTGCAGACCCTGTGCAATATCGCCACGCGCATGCCGGCGTTGTACGTCACCGGCGAGGAGTCGCAGCAGCAGGTGGCGATGCGCGCGCGGCGCCTGGGCTTGCCCCAGGATCAGTTGCGGGTGATGACCGAGACCTGTATTGAAAGCATCATCGCCACGGCCCGGCTGGAAAAGCCCAAGGTCATGGTGATCGACTCGATCCAGACGATTTTCACCGAACAACTGCAGTCCGCCCCGGGCGGCGTGGCGCAGGTGCGCGAGAGCGCGGCGTTGCTGGTCCGTTATGCCAAGCAGAGCGGCACGGCGATCTTTCTCGTCGGCCACGTGACCAAGGAGGGCGCTCTGGCCGGGCCGCGGGTGCTGGAGCACATGGTCGACACGGTGCTGTATTTCGAAGGCGAGTCCGATGGCCGCCTGCGCCTGTTGCGGGCGGTGAAGAACCGTTTCGGCGCGGTCAACGAGCTGGGCGTGTTCGGCATGACCGACCGGGGTCTGAAGGAGGTTTCCAACCCTTCGGCGATTTTCCTCACCCGCGCCCAGGAGGAAGTCCCCGGCAGCGTGGTCATGGCCACCTGGGAAGGCACCCGGCCGATGCTGGTGGAGGTGCAGGCGCTGGTCGACGACAGCCACATGGCCAACCCGCGCCGGGTCACCCTGGGCCTGGACCAGAACCGTCTGGCGATGCTGTTGGCGGTCCTGCATCGACATGGCGGCATTCCCACCCACGACCAGGATGTGTTTCTCAACGTGGTCGGGGGGGTGAAGGTGCTGGAGACCGCGTCCGACCTGGCGTTGATGGCGGCGGTGATGTCCAGCCTGCGCAACCGGCCATTGCCCCATGACCTGCTGGTGTTCGGCGAAGTCGGCCTGTCGGGGGAGGTGCGGCCGGTGCCCAGTGGCCAGGAGCGCCTGAAGGAAGCGGCCAAGCATGGCTTCAAGCGCGCCATCGTGCCCAAGGGCAATGCGCCGAAGGAGTCGCCGCAGGGCTTGAAAATCATTGCGGTCACGCGCCTGGAGCAGGCGCTGGACGCGTTGTTCGAATAACCGGATAAGGAGTCAGCGGGATGCGGATTGTCGGTGCGGCAATGTGTTTGGCAGGTTGCATGTTGTGGGCCGGCCTGGCCGGCGCGGCCACGGTGCCGCAAGGCTATCGCCTGGCGCAGCAGATGCCCACGGGGGATGGCGGCGAGCTGGAGTTGCTGGAGGATGCGCGGATCACCTCGGATCTGCATCAGTCGCTCTGGGGCAATGGCAGTGCATTCGACGAGGATGCCTTTGACGACGAGGCACTGGCGAAGGATGTCGCCAGCCGACCGATCGTCGAGGCCCGCCTGCGGCTGCTCTCGGCATCCGGGGATGAGGTCGAGAGCGTGGGCCTTGCCTATCCGCTGGCGACCCTGGAAAAGGCCACCATGGAGGGCATGCCGAGCCCGGCGTTTTTCCTCACGGTCGACCAGACCGCGCCCATGGGCAGCTACAGTGGCCCGGCGACTCAGGTGCTGATGCCGGCCCGGCGCAAGCTGCAGCCGATGCAGTACCAGGCGGAGGATGGCACGCTCAAGCCGCTGTTCCTCGCGCAGACCGGCAAGGCGGCCTGGCAGGCCGGCGACGCGCGGCCGGAGATTTTCCAGGTGTCGTCGTCGATGGCCAATGAGGACGGTGACGATTTCGTGACCACCTACCGGACCTATCGACTCAAGGGCGATGTCTGGCAAGTGTCGTCGCGAGAGGAGAAGGCCTATTGGGAGTCAGAGGGCGACTTCCCCAAGCGCTCGGCCTTTCCTTGAGGGCACGCCCGGTCAATCCTCGAACAGGGCGTCCAGCTCCCGTTCCAGCTCCTCTTCGTCGCCCAGGTTCAGCTCGACCAGGCGGCGCAGGTGCTGGATCGACTCCAGTCCGATGTGCAGGCATTTGAAGCCCAGGTGGTGATGGTCCACATGGACCAACTCGGCATCCATCTTCACATGGGCATTTTTCGCCAGGCGGATATCGACCAGGAAGATGCCCGCCGCGTCGTCGGGCCACTTGTCCGGCTGATGGGCCAGCAGTCCCTTGAGGGACAGGTCTATCAGTTGCGCCGACCAGACCGTATCCCCCTGGCTCAGGGTGGTGATGGCATCGAACGCGATACGCTTGAAACGGCGACGATTGATCGGATGGTCACTCATGTTCAGGTTCCTGTGCGCACTCTGCTGACTATAGACCCCATGCCGGGCCAGGCAAGCGGCCAGGCGTGATAAGGCCTTTCATCCGTCGGCGCGATGTCCCGGAAATGGTCCCGGCGGCAAGAAAAGACCGCTCCATACCAAGGTCGGGTATGGTCATGACGCGCTTTGGCGCTAAACTCAGGGTGGCTGTCTTTCTGTCCATCTGGCTGGAATCTCAAAATGAAAAATAATAATAGCCCGCTACGCCACCTTCCCTGGCTGGTGCTGGCGATCTTAGGAGCGTGCGCCCTGGGCGTAGTGGCCTTGCGCCGCGGCGAGGCGATCAACGCCTTGTGGATCGTGGTCGCTGCTGTGGCGATCTATCTGGTTGCCTATCGTTACTACAGTCTGTTCATCGCCAACAGGGTCATGCAGCTCGATGGCAATCGGGCGACACCGGCCGTGCTGAACAACGACGGTCTGGACTATGTGCCGACTAACAAACACATCCTTTTCGGTCACCATTTCGCGGCGATCGCCGGTGCAGGTCCGCTGGTCGGCCCGGTGCTGGCCGCGCAGATGGGCTACCTGCCCGGCACGCTCTGGCTGATCGCCGGGGTGGTGCTGGCCGGCGCGGTCCAGGACTTCATGGTGCTGTTCCTGTCCACCCGTCGCAACGGTCGTTCCCTGGGCGACATGGTGCGCGAGGAAATGGGCCGGATTCCGGGCACCATCGCGCTGTTCGGCTGCTTCCTGATCATGATCATCATTCTCGCGGTGCTGGCGCTGATCGTGGTCAAGGCCCTGGCCGAGAGCCCATGGGGCATCTTCACGGTGATGGCGACCATCCCGATCGCGATGTTCATGGGCGTCTACATGCGCTACATCCGTCCGGGACGCATCGGCGAGATCTCGATCATCGGCGTCCTGCTGCTGCTCGGCTCGATCTGGCTGGGCGGGCAGATCGCCGCCGATCCGGTCTGGGCCAAGGCCTTCACCTTCACCGGCGTGCAGATCACCTGGATGCTGATCGGCTACGGCTTCGTCGCCGCGGTGCTGCCGGTGTGGCTGATCCTGGCGCCACGGGACTACCTGTCGACCTTCCTCAAGATCGGTACCATCATCGCCCTGGCGATCGGTATCCTGATCACCATGCCGATGCTGAAGATGCCGGCGCTGACCCAGTTCGTCGACGGCACCGGGCCGGTGTGGAAGGGCGGGCTGTTCCCGTTCCTGTTCATCACCATCGCCTGTGGCGCGGTGTCCGGCTTCCACGCGTTGATCTCGTCCGGGACCACGCCGAAGCTGCTGGATAACGAAACCAACGCCCGTTACATCGGCTACGGCGGCATGCTGATGGAGTCGTTCGTGGCGATCATGGCGATGGTTGCCGCCTCGGTGATCGATCCGGGCGTGTACTTCGCCATGAACAGCCCGGCCGCAGTGGTCGGCGCGGATGCCGTGGCCGTGGCGCAGACCGTCAGCAGTTGGGGCTTCACGATCACCCCGGATGCGTTGCAGGCGGTGGCCCGGGACATCGGCGAAACCACCATCCTGGCGCGTGCCGGTGGTGCCCCGACCCTGGCGGTCGGTATCGCGCAGATCCTGCACCACGTGCTGCCGGGTGAGAACACCATGGCGTTCTGGTACCACTTCGCGATCCTGTTCGAGGCGCTGTTCATCCTGACCGCGGTCGATGCCGGTACCCGGGCCGGGCGCTTCATGCTGCAGGACCTGCTCGGTTCCTTCGTGCCGTCGCTCAAACGTACCGAGTCCTGGACCGCCAACCTGATCGCCACCGCCGGTTGCGTGGCGTTGTGGGGCTACCTGCTGTACCAGGGCGTGATCGATCCGCTGGGGGGCATCAACACCCTTTGGCCGCTGTTCGGTATCTCCAACCAGATGCTGGCGGGTATCGCGCTGATGCTTGGCACTGTCGTACTGATCAAGATGAAGCGCCAGCGCTACATCTGGGTGACCCTGTTGCCGGCGCTGTGGCTGCTGATCTGCACCACCACCGCGGGCTTCATCAAGCTGTTCGATGCCAACCCGGCCATCGGCTTCCTTGCCCTGGCGAAGAAGTACAGCAGCGCGCTGGAGGCCGGGCAGGTACTGGCCCCGGCCAAGGACATCACCCAGATGCAGCACGTGATCTTCAACGCGTACACCAACGCGACGCTGACCGCGCTGTTCCTGTTCGTGGTCTTCAGCATCCTGTTCTACGCCCTGAAGGTCGGTGTCGCGGCCTGGGGCAACAAGGAGCGTACGGACAAGGAAACACCGTTCCAGGCCGTGCCTGGGGCCTGATGGGAGGGCACTGCAATGTTCAATGACCTGAGTCGCCTCGGTAAGTACCTCGGTCAGGCCGCGCGCCTGATGGTCGGCATGCCCGACTACGACACCTATGTCGAGCATATGCAGACCAAGCACCCGGACAAGCCGGTGATGAGCTACGAGGCGTTCTTCCGGGAACGCCAGGAGGCCCGTTACGGCGGCAAGGGTGGGCCGAAGTGTTGTTGAGTCACTGACTCGACGCATTCCGTTGTGGGAGACGGCCGGGCGGCGATCCGCTTGCTGGCGATAGCGTTTTGACTGTCGATCTTTCCTTGGTCTGACACAGCGCCATCGCCAGCAAGCGGATCGCCGCCCGGCCGGCTCCCACATTCATTTTTAGCCTATGGGAGATTCGCGTTTGTCCGTTCCTATCCCCGTCACCGTCCTCAGCGGCTTTCTTGGCGCCGGCAAGACCACCTTGCTGCGCCATCTGCTCAAGGCCGAGCATGGCCTGAAAATCGCCGTGATCGAGAACGAATTCAGCGACGCCGGTATCGATACCCAACTGCTTGGCGCCGAACCGGTTCAGGTCATGACGCTGTCCAACGGCTGCGTCTGCTGCACCATCCACACCGACCTGACCAAGGCGTTGTACCTGCTGCTCGAGCGCCTGGACAGTGGCGAAATCCTCTTCGACCGGCTGGTGATCGAGTGCACCGGGCTGGCCGATCCGGCGCCAGTGGCGCAGACCTTCTTCATCGATGAAGAGCTGCGCGAGCGCTACCTGCTCGACGGCATCATCACCCTGGTGGACGCTGCCCACGCCGAGCATCACCTGACCCAGACCATTGCCCAGGCGCAGATCGGCTTTGCCGACCGCCTGCTGGTGAGTAAGCGCGATCTGGTCGACGAAGCGACCTTCGACGCCTTGAGCGAGCGCCTGACGCGGATCAACCGGCGGGCACCGATCCGCATCGTCGAGCATGGCAATATCGACCTGGCAGAACTGCTGGATGTCCGTGGCTTCAACCTCAACGCCGACCTGGGCGGTGGCGTGAGCCTGCGGCCGGTCCGCCAGGGGCATTCCATCGACCGCATTTCCAGCCTGGTGCTGCGCACCGACCAGCCGCTGGATATCGACCGGCTCAGCGAGTTCATGAACGAGTTGCTGGAGGCGCACGGCAAGCAGTTGCTGCGCTACAAGGGCGTGCTGAACATCGCCGGCGAGCCACGGCGCCTGGTGTTCCAGGGCGTGCTCAAACTCTATGGTTTCGACTGGGACACCGAGTGGGAAGAGGGGGCGGCACGAGAGAGCGTGATTGTCTTCATTGCCGACGACCTGCCTGAAGAGAAAATACGTGAGGGCTTCCAGCGTGTTGCCTCAGGGGCGCTGGCGAACTTGGGTGGTGCGGCCGTATAGCCAGGCTGTGAGGGCTAGCGCCAGGCACGCTATCGCCAGCGCCTGGCTTTTGGTGGGTAGCAGGCTGACCAACGCTCCTGCGACGACCGCCATCAGTTGGTGAAGCAGGCCAATCAATGCCATGGCTTGCGGGCCGTGCGTGACCTGCTGGCAGGCCAGAAGTTGGCAGAGGGGATAGCTGATCCCCTGACCGACCAGGATCAGGCAGTAAGGCAGCCAGAGTAAAAATGCGCCGTGCCCGGCAAATAACAATGTGCCACAACTCATCAGAACTGCCCCTATAGGCAGTATCAGCAGTCCGGCGTTGAACAGCCTGCTGTGATCCAGGGCAGGAGAGGCCAGCCGATTGACCAGCAATGTGCCCAGCAGGTAAGCCGCGCTGATGGGCCAGCCAAGCATGCCGTAATCCAGGCTCGTCCAACTGAACTGCAGTTGGAAAATACCGGGCGCGAGGCCATTGAAAAGCACGATAATCGTGTAGCCCAAACCTCCTCCCAGCACTGGGCGAATGAAGGACGGTGTTCGCAAGAGCTCAAGGTAGACAGACCATGTTGGCGAATGGAGAGGGGTGGTTGCGCTCTTTGCTGCTGGGATCAGGGCTGTGCCTAGCAACAGCCCCGTCATACCGATCACTGCGAAGCCCGAGCGCCATCCCACTGAGGTGTCGAGGGCTGCACCGAGAAATTGAACGATCCCCAGTGACAAGACAAAGCAAATGGACAAGGCGCTCAGTGCCTTTGCGAGCTGGTAGCCATGAAAGTGTTCTCGTAGCAGGCTCCGGGCGCTTACAGAGGCTCCGCCAGCCCCAATTCCTTGCAGGAGGCGCAGAGTAAGAAACATCCAGCTTTCCGAGACTGCGGCCAGTAACAAACCACTGGCGCCGTAAAGGATCAAGGCGGTACTTAGTATGCGAAAGGTGCCGTGTGTCGCGCATAGGCGCCCCCATAACAGCATGGGGGCGCCCATCCCCAATAGAAAGATGCCGAGTGTCATGCCTGCGAATGAGCTGTCAGCCCCGAGCTCTACGGCAATACGGGGCAATGCTGGCAGATAGAGCGTGATTCCCGCCTGTGCCAACAATACGGCAAGGCAGGTAACGAACAGCATGGCGCGCTGGTTCATGCCGCGACGAATTGCTCTGGGCTCAACAACTGATCCTTGGGTGATCTGATTCAAGGAACTCCGCCAAGTGTTTGCAGAATAGCTTTATCAGAGACGGCTCCATATCCGCTCGCAGTGTGATTCTCACCGCTGCCTGGTTCTTTGGCACAACGGGGAAGAAAACTGCTGATGTGAGGAAACCATTATCTGCCAGGTACGCCGAAGCCCGGTTCGCCTTGATTGCATCAGTCACCTGAATGAGTCTGATGGGAGAGGGACTGCATGATTGCTCACAGCCAATCAGTGAGTCGAATAGCTGAAGGTTTTCCTGCAACTGTTGCTGGCGGTGATTCAGTAGTGGGCTGTGATGGAGTGCTATGGAGGCTTTCCCTGCTCCGATAGCCGCTACATTCAGGCTTTGTGACCAGTTGCTGGGGCCACCATAGCGTTGTACCAGGCGTTTGTGCCGTGCATCACCAAACATCGCCAAACCGCCGCCGGCTGCGAATGCCTTGCCCAGTGAGGCAACGATGAGGGTATTTTCTCCGAGCTCATTAATGCTTGAGCGGGCGTGCCCCCAGCCCTTGTGGCCAACGGTCGACAACGCATGAGAGTCGTCCAGATAGAGAAACAGGCCATAGCGATCTTGAAGATAGAGCAGGCTATTGATATTCGCGGCACCGCCCATGCTGTAGAAACCATCTGCGATGTAGGCGACACGCTGTCGGCTGCGGCATAGGCTTTCCAGTTGGTCCATGTCGTTATGTGGAAGGGTAAGCACTTCGGTTTCGTCCGCGCAAACAGCCTTTACATGGTTCATCGAGTAATGGGCAAACCGGTCAAACGCCATGGCAGGAGCTTTGTTTCCGGTGAAGATCCCCGCTGCCAGCAGTGGAAGCACTCCTGCGCTGGCGGCACTGCAAGATAGCGTGGCCAGGCAGTGACTCTGAAAAAGGTTGGATAGGTCTGCTTCGTATTCTTCAAGCAGCGACAGCTTGCAGCGATTTTTCGAGTTGGCGATACGTAAGGTTCCAGTGCTTCTTATCGCCTGGGTTGCACCCTTGAGAAGGTCGGGGTGGTAGTCGAGCCCCAGATAGGACGTGGTGCAGAAATGATGCAGGTAACGACCATACTGATCCTTCAGATAATTTGGTCGTATGACCTCGACGTTGAGGTTGGATAGTTTGTTGTTCTGAGAGAGATCCCAGTCTTCCTCAGCCGTAGCAATCACTCGTTTGTAGTTGGTATGCAGATTACGGTTGCTTTCCATGCTGGTGTGCCCCTGCCATAAGTCAGGCTACGAGCATGGGTGTGTTGCATGTCCTGCGTGTATCGGACGCTTCCGGCATGAATGAGCGTAACTTCCCAATAACTCAGATCGCTCCCACAAGATTGCTTTGCGAATGAACGTTCTGTGATTGTTATCAGCCCTGCGAGAGGTTGTTGTGGAGAGGTTGTTAACCTGTTCGAGTCCACTGCAAGGCTACCAGCCGATCCAGATAGATTGTCATCTGCATCATTGCTGTTACAGCGTCGCCATTCTCCATGGCGTTGACAATGGCCTCGCGTGATCGCCAATCCTCGGTTCTGCAAGGGTGCTGCATCAGGGCCAGGCCGGTCAACGGCGCCAGCTCCTCAAGAAAATGTACCAGCGGTGTATTTCCAGCCATGCGCGCCAGCTCCAGATGAAACTCGACGCCTAGTCTCGTGGTTGTACTCTGACGGCTGGTTTCGCCGCTTTGACGCTCTCGGGCGACTATCGCGCGCAGCGGTTCAAGTGCCTGTCTGGTAGTGGTCGTGCAAAGCCGCTCAATAATACTGCCTTCAGCCATCCGTCGCGCCTGCAGGACCTGCCGGATCTGTTCGGCGTCCGGTTCGGCGACGTGGGCCCGCTGATTCGGGCGGGCGAAGATGATCCCCTGGTGGGTCAGTCGTGTCACGACTCGGCGTACCTGGCTGCGGCCGGCATTGTAGGTTCTCATCAGCAGCTCTTCACTCAGCCCTGTGCTGAATTGCCCGTCGAGAATGTCTTCGAAGACCCGGGCATACAGGCCGTCGGCGCAGGGCAGTGCTGGCCGGATGTGGAATTGCCGGCGTGCGCGCGGGGCGGTGAAGGGCTGAAGTGTCGCAACGCTGTTCATGAACGGTCTCCCTTCGACGGGTGAATTACTGCTCGGTACTGCCTGGAAGGTCATCCGGGATGGTGAGTTCGATGCCCATGCGCAGGCCTTCCTGAAGGATGTGTCGGCGCATTTCCGCACTCGCCAGGGCACTGTTCCTGTTACGGATGGCACGGACCACGGCTTCGTTTTCCCGCAGGCGTTCGGCCAGGTGTTCCGGCGAGTTGCGCAGGACTTCGGCGCTCTGCTTGAGTGCGTTGCGTGTCTGTTGCACCACGTTCTGGAAAATCGGGTTGGAGGTCAGGGTGAACAGTTCTTCATGGAAGGCCAGGTAGGCGTTCATGCCGGCCACGCTGTCGCTGGCGTCCAGGGCCTCGCGCATGTCCATCAGGGTCAGGCGCAACTGGCCGACCTCCTTGCTGCTGATCGATTGCGCCACCAGGCCGACGATGAACGGCTCCAGGGTGTAGCGCAGTTGCAGGATGTCTTCGAGGCTGGCTTCGGCCACGCCGTTGTGGGCGGTGACGCTCTCGTGAGTGGCGTCCAGTACCAGCACGCCTTTGCCGGGCATGGAGCGCACCAGGCCCAGGGTTTCCAGTACGGTTACCGCTTCACGCAGGCTCGGGCGGCTGATGCCCAGTTGTTCGGCCAGCTCGCGCTGGCCCGGCAGCATTTCTCCCGAGCGCCACTGGCCACGGGCCAGGGCTGCGCGGAGTTTTTCTACCACGGAATTGACGACGGTCGATGAGCTGATCACGGTGCTCTCCCAGGTGAAACGGTCAGGCTATGACCCGTGGGCAGTCTTGAGGCTGCCGCTGGTGGGTCGGTACAAGTGCCCGTCCATGGGCGGATCGCATCAGAACTCCTGCTGATGACTTGAGGTGTTCGGCTTTCTCGGAGTGAAGGCATAACCCTGCTGGCCTTCAAGCACCTTGTGGGCTCGTTGCAGGTCGATGTCCTTTTCCCAGCGGGCGATCGCCACGGTCGCCACGCAGTTGCCGATCAGGTTGGTCATGGCCCGGCCGATGCCCATGAACCAGTCGACCGCCAGCACCAGCACCAGGCCGACCACCGGAATCGCCGGGATCGCCGACAGGGTCGCGGCCAGGATCACCAGGGCCGAGCCGGGGATGCCGTGCGCGCCCTTGGAGGTGATCAGCGACACCAGCAGGATGGTCAGCAGGTCCGTCATGGCCAGCGGGGTGCCGGTGGCGTTGGCGATGAAGACGATGGCCAGGGTCAGGTAGATCGAGAAACCGTCGAGGTTGAACGAATAGCCGGTCGGGATCACCAGGCCGACCGTCGAACTGCCGATGCCCAGATGTTCGAGCTTGCGCATCACCTGTGGCAGGACGGCATCGGAGGAGGCCGTGCCCATGACGATCAGCAGGTCTTCCCGGAAGTACTTGAGGAACGGCAGGATCCGCAGGCCCGACACCCGCATGACCAGGCCGAGGATCAGCAGCACGAAGGCCAGGCAGGTGATGTAGAACAGCGCCACCAGATTGCCCAACTGCCGCAGTGATTCCAGGCCGTAGGTGCTGGTGGTGAAGGCGATGGCGCCGAATACGCCGATCGGCGCCAGTCGTACGATCATGCCCATGATGCGGAAGATCACGTGGCTCAGTTCGTTGATCAGGCGCGAGATGCCCGATGCCGACTCGCCCACCAGGTTCAGGGCGCTGCCGAACAGCACCGAGAACAGCAGCACTTGCAGGATGTTGTTGTCGGCAAAGGCGCTGAGCACCGAGTTGGGGATCAGGTCCATCAGGAACTGCGTGGCCCCGCGCAGGTGCTGGCCGCGATCGGCGAGGTCGCCCAGGGCGGCCTTGGACAGTTGCTCCAGATGGATGTTGGCGCCGTTGCCGATGCCGGTGGAGAAGGCCAGGACCAGTCCGATCAGCAGCGCGATGGTGGTCAGCACCTCGAAGTAGATCACCGACTTGAGGCCGATGCGGCCGACCTTCTTCAGGTCGCCGGCGCCGGAAATTCCGCTGACTACCACGCAGAAGACGATCAGCCCGATGAGCATCTTGATCAGCTTGATGAAGCCGTCGCCCAGGGGTTTGAGCTGGGTTGAGTATTCGGGAAGGGTGAGTCCGAAGATGATGCCCAGCACCAATCCAAGGACGACCTGAAGGAAAATCGAACGCGAGCACCATTTGAGCATGGGGAGGATCCTGGTCGGCGTTCCGGGTCCGGACCTGTGGTCGCGGCATTGGAACTTAATTGTTGTGGTCTTACCGGTATGTCCAGTGCGAGTTCAGTCTACGCCCGGATTTTCTGGGATCACAAGCGGTTTTTCGAAAATTTGGTTCGACCGGTCTGACCAGTTGTCGCAGTATGCACTCGGTTTGCAGGCGCAGGGTTTGCTCGCGAAGGGGGCTCGAGGGCGCTAAAAGTCTCGCGGCGGTTTGGTGCCCCGACAAGCCCTGCTCCTTACCGGGGTGAGTGATTTTCCGAGGGGCGAAAAAAAGCCCGGTCGCTGACCGGGCTCTCTTGTGCTGGGGGATGCGGGCCTATCAGGCGCCGTATACCGGCAGCTTCTTGCAGATGGCCTTGACCTTCTCGCGAACGGCGTCGATCACCGCTTCGTTGTTCAGGTCGGCCAGGATGTCGCAGATCCAGCCAGCCAGCTCGCGGCATTCGGTTTCCTTGAAGCCGCGGGTGGTGACAGCCGGGGTACCGAAACGCAGGCCGGAGGTGATGAACGGGGAGCGTGGGTCGTTCGGTACCGAGTTCTTGTTCACGGTGATGAAGGCCTTGCCCAGTGCGGCATCGGCGTCTTTGCCGGAGATGTCCTGCTTGATCAGCGACAGCAGGAACAGGTGGTTCTGGGTACCGCCGGAAACCACGTCGAAGCCGCGGGCGATGAACACTTCGGCCATGGCCTGGGCGTTCTTCACCACTTGTTGCTGGTAGGCCTTGAACTCAGGCTGCAGCGCTTCCTTGAAGCAGATCGCCTTGGCCGCGATCACATGCTCCAGCGGGCCGCCCTGGGCACCCGGGAAGACCGCGGAGTTCAGCTTCTTCTCGATGTCGGCGTTGGCGCGAGCCAGGATCAGGCCGCCACGCGGACCGCGCAGGGTCTTGTGAGTGGTGGTGGTGACCACGTCGGCGAACGGCACCGGGTTCGGGTAGACGCCAGCGGCGACCAGGCCGGCGACGTGGGCCATGTCGACGAACAGGTAGGCACCGACCTTGTCGGCAATGGCGCGGAAACGGGCGAAGTCCAGCACCTGCGAGTAGGCGGAGAAACCGGCCACGATCATTTTCGGCTTGTGCTCGACCGCCAGGCGCTCGACTTCGTCGTAGTCGATCAGGCCGTTGGCGTCGATGCCGTACTGCACGGCGTTGTACAGTTTGCCGGAGGAGGAAACGCTGGCGCCGTGGGTCAGGTGACCGCCGTGGGCCAGGCTCATGCCCAGGATGGTGTCGCCACCTTGCAGCAGGGCCAGGTAGACAGCGGCGTTGGCCTGGGAGCCGGCGTGCGGCTGGACGTTGGCGTAGTCGGCGCCGAACAGCTCCTTGGCGCGGTCGATGGCCAGTTGCTCAACCACGTCGACGTATTCGCAACCGCCATAGTAGCGCTTGCCTGGGTAGCCTTCGGCGTACTTGTTGGTCAGCACCGAGCCCTGGGCTTCCATCACCGCGGGGCTGGTGTAGTTTTCCGAGGCGATCAGCTCGATGTGCTCTTCCTGGCGCTGAGCTTCTTGCTCCATGGCGGCAAAGAGATCGGCGTCGTACTTGGCAATAGTCAAATCACGGCTGAACATGGCGGTCCTCAAGGATCGGGGGCAGAAAGGTGGGCATTCTAACCCAATGGCTTTTATCTGGCATATGAAAGGGCATCATGTCGCAGATAAGTGGTGTTCAGGTTGGGTTCGCGGGGGCTTTTTCGCGGGCCGAGCGCCGCCCCTTGTGGGAGATTCTATGGTCGGGTGCAGGACTGGCGGGCCCATTCGCGGCGGTCCGACGCCTCGGTAACTCCTCCCATAAGGTAAGAACCTGGCGCGGTCACTGTGGGAGCCGGCCGGGCGGCGCTCCGTTTGCTGGCGATAGCGTCAGTCGCTGCGGCGCAGGCCGTCAGTCGAACATGAACAGCGCATCATTGCTGAACTGCGCCTCGAAGCGGCCCGCCGCCATCGGCCGGCCGAACAGGTAGCCCTGCACCTCGTCGCAGCCGTGTTCACGCAGGAAGTCCAGCTGTTCGTGGGTCTCCACGCCTTCGGCGATCACCGCCAGGTTCAGGCTGTGGGCCATGGCGATGATCGCCCGGGCGATCTGTGCATCCTGTTCGCCCGACGGCAGGCCGTCGACGAAGGTGCGGTCGATCTTCAGTACGTCGATCGGGAACTGCTTGAGGTAGTTGAGCGACGAGTAGCCGGTGCCGAAGTCGTCCACCGCGATACTCAGGCCGAGGTTCTTGAGGCCGGCGAGGATCAGCATGGCTTCGCTGACCTCGCGCATCAGGATGCTTTCGGTCAGCTCCAGCTCCAGGCACGCTGGCGGCAGTCCGGTGTCGCGCAGGATGGTGGCGATGCGCGTCCCCAACTGGCCGTCGGAGAACTGCCGGGCGGAGATGTTCACCGAGACCTTGGGCACGCGGACCTTGTTCTGGTGCCAGGTCTTGAGCTGGCGGCAGGCCTCGGCCAGCACCCAGTCGCCAACATCCACCACCAGCCCGAGTTCTTCGAGCACCGGGATGAAGTCCCCCGGCGGCACCAGGCCGCGGCGTGGATGACGCCAGCGCAGCAGCGCTTCGGCACCGGTCAGGCGCTTGCCGTCGCCACTGAACTGCGGCTGGTAGTAGAGCACGAATTCGTTCTGTTCCAGGGCGTGGCGCAGGTCGCTTTCCAGCTCCAGGCGCTCCAGGGCGCTGGCGTTCATGTCGGCCTGGTAGAACTGGAAGTTGTTCTTGCCGCGCTCCTTGGCGTGGTACATCGCGGTATCGGCGTTTTTCATCAGTTGGCTGAGTTCGCTGCCGTCCTGTGGGCTCAGGGCGATACCGATACTGGCGGTGACGAAGAACTCGCGCCCTTCGAGCACGAACGGCGTGATCAGGCTGGTGAGAATCTGTTCGGCGACGTGAATCGCCCGGTTCAGGGCCATCTCGCGGGTGGCTCGTGGTTGCAGCAGCAGGGTGAACTCGTCGCCTCCCATGCGCGCCACGGTGTCGTCCTCGGCGACGCAGGCCAGCAGGCGGGTGCCCATTTCCTTGAGCATGCGGTCGCCGGCGGCATGCCCGAGGGAGTCGTTGATCGGCTTGAAACGGTCAAGGTCGAGGAACATCAGCACCACCCACGATTTCTGCCGCTCGGCCTGCTGCAGCGCGGTGTGCAGGCGGTCCTGGAACAGCGTGCGGTTGGGCAGGTGGGTGAGGGCGTCATAGTAGGCCAGGCGGTGGATCCGCTGCTCGCTGGCCTTGCGCTCGCTGATGTCGCTGAAGAAGCACACGTAGCTGGCCAGGTCGCCTTCATCGTCGAGCACGGCAGTAATGCCGACCCAGGCCGGGTAGTGCTCGCCGCTGCGGCGCTTGAGCCAGACTTCGCCTTCCCAGGTGTTGTGCTGCTCCAGTTGTTTGAGCACGTAGCGCAGGTGGGCTTCCTGCTGGTCGTCGACCGTCAGCATGTTGGGCAACTGGTCCAGCACATCGGACACCGCGTAACCGCTGACGCGGCTGAAGGCTTCGTTGGCCTGGACGATGTAGCCGGCCGGGTCGGTGATCAGGATCGCCGAGGTCGAGTGCTCGAAGACCGTCGCCGCCATGCGCAGGTCTTTTTCCGCCCGGCGTTGCTGGCTGATATCGCGGCCGACGCCGAGGATGCCTTCGAACGCGCCGTGCTCGTCCCAGACCAGCACCAGTCGCAGCTCGATCGGGATCTTGCGTCCGTCGGCCCGCAGGCAGTCGAACAGGAACAGCTGGGTCTGGACCTGGCTGCGCAGCTCGGCCAGTTGCTCGGGCTTGTCCAGGGCCTTGCTGACGCGTTCCATCATTTGATAGATGCCGGTCAGTTGTGCCGGGTTGGCGATGGTCGAGTGCCAGCCGTGCTTGAACACCCAGTCCGCTTCATAACCGAGCACGGTCTGTACCGAGGGGCTGACGTAGTTCAGTTGCAGCTTGCTGTCGGTGGAGAAAATCACGTCGCTGATGCTTTCGGCCAGCATCCGGTAGCGCTGTTCGCTGTCGCGCAGCGATTCGCTGGCTTCGATCTGGTCGGTGATGTCCTTGGCCACGCCGATGATCCGCGTGACCTGGTCGTACTTGTCCCGGGCCAGGGCCTGTTCGCGGATCTCGAAGCGCCGCCACTGGCCGTCGCGATGACGGAAGCGCAGCTGGCACTGCAGCAACTGGCTGTAGCTGGCGTGGCGCTGCTGGTGGCGCAGGCGGTGATAGTGCTCGGCATCCTCGGGGTGCAGCAGGATCTCCCAGAAGTACTCGCCCATCTGGTGCAGCTCGCTCTTGCTGTAGCCGAGCGTCTGGCCCAGGTGGTGGTTGCTGAAGATCATCCGCTGGCTGATCACGTCCTGGACGTAGAGGTGGTCGGGTACCGTCCGGACTACGTCCGACCAGAAGCCTTCGCGTTCGAGCAGCGACAGTTCGATCAGCTTGCGACTGGTGATATCGCTGATGCTCAGGATCACCGCGTTGTAGTCGCTGGGGTCTTCCGGCAGGCGCAGGACCAGCCACAGGTGCTGGTCCTGGCCGTGGGCGTCGGTCTGCTTGATCTCCAGTTCCAGTTGGCTCTGCTGGTTGAGCAGGGCATCGACCAGCGGGTAGCCGATACCGGTGACCTGGGTCGGGCAACCCTCGACCAGGCAGCTCCAGGCGCTTTCGCGGGAGTCGACATTGAGCAGGCGCAGCGCGACCAGATTGATTTCGGTGATGCGCAGTTGCTCGAACAACTGGCGGCGGTGTTGCGGATCGTGGGCGAGCCATTTCTTGAGGCTTTCGCTGTCGCCCAGCCGATGGCTTTCCAGGAACCCCGGCAGGCTGGAGAGATCGAGGACGCACAGCGCCACGCCAGTGCCTTCGAAGATTTCCTGGTAGCGCCGGCGACCTTCATGCACCTGGTGCTGGCGACGCCGCATGTTGATCAGCGCCAGCACCGGCAGCATCGACAGGCCCAGGCCCAGCAGGCACTTGCCGATCAGGGCCGGCAGCAGTTCCTCGAGCATCTTGCGCTGGTCGAACAGACCGCGCAGTTGCCAGTCGCTGTTGGACAGTGGCGCGATCAGTACGCTGTTGGCCTCGTCATCCGGTTGCAGCACCGACGGCCGCGGACTGATGTCGCTGTCGCGGCTGAGCACGCGATGGTTCAGGCGGTTTTCGATCACCCAGGTCGGGCGGAATTTCTGTCCGGTCTGGCGGGTCAGGCTCTGGAACAGGCTCGGCCCCAGGCGCAGCGCCCAGTAGCCGTTGGTCTCGCCGCTGGCCTGGTGCAGCAGCAGGTGAACGATCAAACCCTCGTCGTCGTTGGTGAAGTAATAGGCCTGGGTCCGGTTGCTGTGCCTGACCAGCTCGCTCAGGTAGTCGATGTCATGGCTGTCGGTGGCGCTGTCGCCGATCAGGTTGCCCTTGTTATCGAACAGGGCGAAGCTCCTGATGGCGGGCAGGGACAGGCGCAGTTTCTCGAGCAGTTGCCGTTGCTGTTCGCGGGTCTCGGGTTTCTCGAAGATCGGCAGCAGGTTGGCGGCGATCTGCGCATCCAGCTTCATGTTCAGGCTGATGCGATCAGCCAGCTCGGCGCTGTAGTCGATGCTGTACTGGCGCTGGACCTTGCGGGTCTGCTGGAACTGGTCGATCAGTTGCCAGAACAGTACGGCGAGCATGAGCAGCACCAGGATCGCCAGGACAGCCTTGATGGTGCCGCGCAGGGGCGTGCCGGACACCTGGCGGGATGCGCGCGCGGACGATGGCGGGTTGGCGTTGCTCAAACTGTGATCCTGCGGTTGGGCTGGATTGGCGCGACGTGCACTATAAGCCGGACGCCCGAAGGGCGGCTAGCATGCCTTGACTTGTGGCAAAGTGCCAGTCCTGTTCCGGCTGGTGGTTTGCCCTGGTGCACACATTCAGGTAATTTTACCTGTTACGCGGGCGTTTTTGCGCTCCCATGGCTGACGCAGGATTGGCGCTGCATTCGATGATGCATAACGCATGCCGCGCAATGCTGCCGGTCCGGGCTGCGCCTTCATATTTCATCAGTCACTGACGCTAGGTTCTCCATGGCTCAATACGTCTTCACCATGCATCGGCTGAGCAAAGTTGTGCCGCCGAAGCGGGAAATCCTGAAAAACATCTCCCTGTCGTTTTTCCCGGGCGCCAAGATCGGCGTCCTTGGCCTGAACGGCTCGGGTAAGTCCACCCTGTTGAAAATCATGGCCGGCGTCGACACCGAGTTCGACGGTGAAGCGCGGCCGATGCCGGACCTGAATATCGGCTACCTGCCGCAGGAGCA
>NZ_AQOH01000243.1 GCF_000364705.1 Pseudomonas fuscovaginae SE-1
ACTGGATCCGACCAAGAGCGTGCGCGAAGTGGTCGAGGAAGCGGTCAGCGTGATCAAGGATGCCCAGACCCGCCTGGACGAGGTCTACGCCGCCTACGCCGAGCCGGATGCCGACTTCGACAAGCTGGCCGCCGAACAGGCCAGGCTGGAAGCGATCCTGCAGGCCAGCGATGGCCACAATCTGGAGCGCCAGCTGGAAGTCGCCGCCGATGCGCTGCGCCTGCCGGCCTGGGATGCCCGTGTCGAACACCTGTCCGGTGGCGAGAAGCGTCGCGTGGCCCTGTGCCGCTTGCTGCTGTCGGCCCCGGACATGCTGCTGCTCGACGAACCGACCAACCACCTGGACGCCGACTCCGTCGCCTGGCTGGAGCACTTCCTGCACGACTTCCCGGGTACCGTGGTGGCGATCACCCACGACCGTTACTTCCTGGACAACGTCGCCGGCTGGATTCTCGAACTCGACCGCGGCGCCGGTATTCCGTACGAAGGCAACTACTCGGGCTGGCTGGAGGCCAAGTCCGAGCGTCTGGCCCAGGAGTCCAAGCAGCAGTCGGCTCACGAGAAGGCCATGAAGGAAGAACTGGAGTGGGTGCGCAAGGGCGCCAAGGCACGCCAGTCGAAATCCAAGGCCCGTCTGCAGCGCTTCGAGGAAATGCAGTCGCAGGAATTCCAGAAGCGCAGCGAGACCAACGAGATCTACATCCCGGCCGGCCCACGCCTGGGTGACAAGGTCATCGAATTCAAGAACGTCACCAAGGGTTACGGTGATCGCGTTCTGATCGACAACCTGTCGTTCAGCATGCCCAAGGGCGCAATCGTCGGTGTGATCGGGGGTAACGGTGCCGGTAAATCGACACTGTTCCGTATGATCATGGGCAAGGAAACCCCGGACTCGGGCACCATCGAGATCGGCGAAACCGTACAACTGGCCTGTGTCGACCAGAGTCGCGAGGACCTGGACGGCAGCAAGACCGTGTTCCAGCAGATCTCCGACGGTTCCGACCAGATCCGCATCGGCAACTACGAGATCCCCTCGCGCACCTACGTCGGTCGCTTCAACTTCAAGGGCGGCGACCAGCAGAAGTTCGTCAAGGACCTGTCCGGTGGTGAGCGCGGTCGCCTGCATCTGGCCCTGACCCTGAAGGAGGGCGGCAACGTCCTGCTGCTCGACGAACCGTCCAACGACCTCGACGTCGAGACCCTGCGTTCCCTGGAAGAAGCCCTGCTGGACTTCCCTGGCGCGGCCATCGTGATCTCCCACGACCGTTGGTTCCTGGACCGCGTGGCCACCCACATCCTGGCCTACGAGGACGATTCGCAAGCGGTGTTCTTCGAAGGCAACTACACCGAGTACGAAGCCGATCGCAAGAAGCGCCTCGGCGACGCGGCGGCCCAGCCGCATCGCGTGCGGCACAAGAAACTGGCCTGATCGGGCCGGTGGTGGAAAAAAGCGGAGCCCTCGGGCTCCGTTTTTTTATGTGCGCCTTTGCGCTGTTTCCGCCTTGGTGCGTCGTAGTGGTTTTATGCTTTTTTTTGGTGCTTTCAGGGCCTGTTTTTCTTACGAACTTACATAAAAAGCACCATTTAAATTCATAAGTGCGACATTTTGCACTGTTATAGTGCCAGATCAGTTGCTAAAGTCCGGGTCGACTTATTGAAAACGACAACTCATTGACGAGACCCTTCCCCATGATCGAATCAGTCGACCACTTCCTTGCCCGTCTGAAAAAACGCGATCCGGACCAACCGGAATTCCACCAGGCGGTGGAGGAGGTTCTGCGCAGCCTGTGGCCTTTTCTGGAGGCCAATCCGCACTACCTGAGCTCGGGCATCCTCGAGCGTCTGTGTGAGCCGGAACGGGCCATCACGTTTCGCGTGTCGTGGGTCGACGATCAGGGCAAGGTTCAGGTCAATCGTGGCTTCCGCATCCAGATGAACAGCGCCATCGGCCCGTACAAGGGCGGCTTGCGCTTCCATCCGTCGGTGAACCTCGGCGTGCTGAAGTTCCTCGCTTTCGAGCAGAGCTTCAAGAACGCCCTGACCTCGCTGCCGATGGGCGGCGGCAAGGGTGGCTCGGACTTCGATCCCAAGGGCAAGAGCGACGCGGAAGTCATGCGCTTCTGCCAGGCGTTCATGAGCGAGCTGTATCGCCACATCGGTGCAGACTTGGATGTGCCGGCCGGTGACATCGGCGTCGGAGCCCGCGAGATCGGCTTCCTCTTCGGGCAGTACAAGCGCCTGGCCAACCAGTTCACTTCGGTGCTGACCGGCAAGGGCATGAGCTACGGCGGCAGCCTGATCCGTCCGGAAGCCACCGGCTTCGGTTGCGTGTACTTCGCCGAGGAAATGCTCAAGCGCAACGGCGACCGCGTCGAAGGCAAGCGGGCGGCGATCTCCGGTTCCGGCAACGTCGCCCAGTACGCGGCGCGCAAGGTCATGGACCTGGGCGGCAAGGTGATCTCGCTGTCCGACTCCGAAGGCACGCTGTACTGCGAGGCGGGCTTGAGCGAAGAGCAATGGCAGGCGCTGATGGACCTGAAGAACGTCCAGCGCGGGCGGATCAGCGAGCTGGCGCAACGTTTCGGCCTGGAGTTCCTGGCCGGTGAGCACCCATGGAACCTGAGCTGCGACATCGCGCTGCCCTGTGCGACCCAGAACGAGCTGGATGCCGAGGCCGCCCGGACTCTGCTGTGCAACGGCTGCATCTGCGTGGCCGAAGGCGCGAACATGCCGACCACCCTGGAGGCTGTGGATATCTTTATCGAGGCCGGCACCCTGTTCGCCCCGGGCAAGGCTTCGAATGCCGGTGGCGTGGCGGTCAGCGGCCTGGAAATGTCGCAGAACGCCATGCGCCTGCTGTGGACCGCCGGTGAGGTCGACAGCAAGCTGCACGGCATCATGCAGTCGATCCACCATGCCTGCGTGCACTACGGCGAGGAGAATGGCCGGGTCAACTACGTCAAGGGCGCGAATATCGCCGGTTTCGTCAAGGTCGCCGAAGCGATGCTGGCCCAGGGCGTGGTCTGACCGACACTAGGCCGGGTCGATCCGGGTGATCTCGATCATCTGGTCGCCGGCCGGACGTTTCCACAGCACTTCATCGCCGAGGCGGGCGCCCAGCAGCGCCCGTCCCAGGGGCGAGGCCCAGTTGATCAGGCCGCTGGCGTAGTCGGCCTGGTCTTCCCCCACCAGTTGCACCTGCTGTTGCTGCTCCTGTTCATCGATGAAGGTCACCTGGCTGCCAATCTGCACCACTTCGCTGGAAGTCGCCGGCGCGGCGAGCTGGGCGCTGGCCAGGCGCTGGTGGAAATAGCGCAGGTCACGTTCGATGTCGGCCAGGCGCTGCTTGTCGGCCTGTTCACCCAAGGCGCCCTGCTGGGCATGTTCGGCTTGCAGGTCGGCGACACGCGCCTGCAACTGGGCCAGGCCCGCCGGGGTGACGTAGTTGGGTTGCGTGCTGACCTGGCGCTCAACCGGCTGGCTGGCTTGGGCGGCGGCGCTGTCTTCATTGACGAAGGCGCGACTCATGGCGTTCTCCCCTGGATGGCATGGGCACCATGCTCGCAGGATCCGAAAACTCACGGTTGTCCGAAAGCGACCTACTGCGAACGGTAGGCCCGTGCCGCGTCGCGGTCCTTTTCCTGCTGCCAGGCCCGCTCGCGTTCGTCCCAGTGGCGGTCCCTGTAGGCCTCGCGATCCTCGTTCTCGCGCATGGCCTGGCACTGGCGGAAACCGTCGTCCCAGCCGGTGGCGTACTCATGCTGCTGGAGGTAGCGGGGCACGTTTTTCCTGAATTGGCCGGTGATCGCTCCGGCCGCTTGTCGGCCGCTGCTGCAACCGTCGTCAAAACCGTCGGCGAAGGCCGGTGGATAGCCTTGCATGAGCAGATGGTCGTGGGTCGACTCGCAACCGGCGAATGTGATCACCACGCCCAACAACAGCCAACGCCACATTTCCGACACCCTGATCGCTTGATTCGCCCGTCTTTGAGTGTAGGTCGTTCTTTGTGAGTGGGAGGTGAAGGCGCTGTCGTCAATCCGTTGCGCTTGAGCGGTTTATGCCGCCGATGGGTAAATTTTCCGGGTGCAGGTCGTTATCATGCGATGTCGGTCAGTAGCGTTTCGAGCGCTCTGCGCCGGGTGTTTCAGCCCCGCGCCCGTGTGCGGGGACGGTTGTCGTCAAAGAAAGAGAGTGTGTATGAGTTGTTTCAAAGCCCATGGCATGGGTGTCGGCCTGACCTTGTCGGCCTGCGTTGCCATGGGTGAGCCCCTGCCCGAGAGTTCCCTGTTGAGCCGTTATGGCATGACCGTGGAGGATTTACCCGCTGCTACCGTGAAGGAGCCAGCCAGCAAACCCGCCGAAGAACCTCCCAGCCTGTTCAAGCTGCAGCCCGAGCTACCGGCAGTGAATATTCGCTTCGAGGAGCGGTCGCCGCCGGAGAGCGTCGGCAACATCAGCATCGATAATATGATCAGGCGCGATCAGCAACATTGCCAGCGTCTGCTGGAGCAGGCATTGGAGCGCGATCGCGATCGCTATCATGACCCCGCGCGCACCCAGGACCTGTGTCACTGATCTGGAGAAACATCGTGGCCCGCCCTGCCGCGGGCCCGACTTGAGTACGATCAATAGTGATACCACTTCACCTCGAGCATCACTTCATTTTCCGCTGAAGCCAGTTTGCTGAATTCACGTTGGGCGCTCAGGCGCAGACCGAGGTTGCGCGACAGTTCCCATTGCTGGTTGAGGCTCAGGCTGCGGCGCACTTCACCGTTGGTGAAGTAGTCGCCCTTGGCCTCCAGGCTCAGATTGCCCAGCGGGTTTTTCCACAGCAGGCCGGTATTGAAACCACTGGCTGGCGAGACGAAGGCGGCGAAATCGGCATTGTGCTCCAGGCGCACGGTGCCCAGGGCAAAGCCGAGCAGGTCGTCGCTCAACTGCCAGGTGCCACCGGCGCCGCCGTTGACGTGGCTGACCAGGGTCTGGTCGTCATGCTTGCCGGGCACCCGCTCCAGGCCTCCGGTGACTTGCCAGGACCACGGCTGCAGCAGTGCATTGCGCGGCGTCAGCGAACGGATGGTCGCCAGGTCCAGTCGTTGCAGTTGCCAGTGGTTGCCCTCGTACTGGCGCAGTTTCATCTGCAGGATTTCGATCTGGGCACCGAGCGGAAAACTTTCGGCGTTGTCGTTCAGGTCGTGGTAGGCCATGCGCAGGCCGTATTCGCCGAAGGCCTGGCTGCCGCGGGTGCCGAGCCCGGCCTGCCAGGTACGTGATTCATGGCCGTTTTCCGGCAGCCCCGGCGGGGTGATCTGCAACTCCGGCGCCGGGTTGCGGTTGATCGCCCGCAGTAGCTCGAAGCTGCGTTGCGCACGCACCGGGTCGCGTTCCTGGCCGTTGGCCCGGTAGCGCTCGAGCCGGTAGGCGGCGTCGATGATCAGCGCCTGGCGATCACGTGGCTGGGCCTTGAAGGCCGGGTCCTGCAGAGCGTTCTGGTCGGCGCTGACTTGAAGTACCCACTGCTGTTCCTCCGGGTCCAGCGGCTTGGCCCGCTCCAGCAACTCGCGTTCGCGGGACGGGCGGTAGTCGACCTTCTCCACCAGGCCCGCCGCCTTGACCGCCTTCACGGTGTCGGTGGGGATCGCTGTCAGCGGGAACTGCCCGGTGAGGCGCAGGCTGGGGCGGGCGACCTGCAACAGTTCCAGCAGGCGGTAGGAGCAGTTTTCATCGAAGAAGAAGTAGTCGAACTGGACCTGCTTCAGCTCCCAGACGTGTTCGACCATGCGCGCGGTTTCTTCCGGGGTCAGGTTCAGCCGGTACTCCCACAGGTCGCGGTTTTCCAGACTGCGGTATTCGGAAAGCTTTTCCTGGTAGGGCACCAGGGCGAACAGCCCCGGATAGCCGCCCATCAGGCCCTTCCAGGCATAGAGAATGCTGTTGTCCGAGCCTTCGATATAGGCGCCGAAGTTGATCGCGTAGCTGAGCAGCGAGGTCTGGTCACGCTGCACGTCGGCCTGGTCGATTCGCAGCAGGGTGTGACCGAACATCGACGACGGGCTGTTCAGGTAGGCCGCGGGAAAGATCATCACCGTGCTGTGGGGCGAGACATCCTTGAACCACTGGTTGAATTCCGAGCAGTCCGGTGTCGGCAGGTTCTTGAGTTGCAATTGCGCCTTGAGCCAGCGCGTGCGTGCCGGGTAGACGCACTGGGCGTGCTGGTTGCCGGCGCTGGCCGGTGCGTAGAGTGCGGTGACGGTGGCCTTCAGCTCCGCATCGGGATGATGGGCGCCATCGGTGGCGAGAAAGAACTTGCTGTCGCTGACATAGCTGCGCCAGCCGCCGAGCTTGGCGTGTTCGTAGTGGCCCAGGGATATCCAGAAGGGATCGTTGGCCAGTTGCTGCAAACGTTGATCGTCGAGGTGTGAAGCGGCCTGGAGCGGAGTGCAGGCACAGAGCGCCAGATAGGCAAGGCGTTTGAGCATGGTGGGCAACTGTTGTCCGGGTCGGGCAGGGAATGCCCGCCCCGAGGGGCGGGCGGGTCAAGCTCAGGCCTGGGTGGCGTACTTGGCCAGGCGTGGGTCGTTCTTGAGAACGGCCAGGGTGTTGGTATGCACGTCGTCGGCGGTCACGTCGGCCTTGTTGAAGATCTGCTGGAAGTGCTCGTGGGTCACGGCGGCGAAATGCGCACGATCTTCCGGTGCCACGCCGAGTACCACGGCGTAGGTGGTCAGGGCTTCGCCTTGGCCCTTGGCCATGTCTTCCGACAGTTCGTTCATCATGCCATTCATGGCGATCCAGGATTTGCCGCCATAGGTCAGCGCGTCCTTGGTCGAACAGCCGTTGGTCCCGGAGGTCATGCCGAAGGTGGCGTTACCGGAGGTGCCGTTGGTGGTGGAGGCCAGGAAGTGCGCCGGGGTACCGCGCTGGCCTTTGAACAGCATGTTGCCCCAACCGCAATCCGGGCCACCTGGCGCCTGGGCCATGGCCTGGATCGAGACAACGGTGAAGAGAGTACCGAGAAGAATCCGTTTCATAGCTTTGTTCTCTTTATGTGCATGCCAAAACAAGGAGCCGGCCTGTGCCAGCGCCGGTGGGCCGGTTATCTCTCCGGCCGCGCACGTTGGAGTTTAGGCACGTTCCAAGGGTTCCGTGATTTTTTGCTTGAATATTGAGGTGTATGGCGCGTAGGCAGGTTCCGAGGGCTTTTGCCTTCCCCGCAGGATTCACCTGTCTGTTGCCTTGCCAGCCGGGTGCGGCCAGCGCCAGAATGCCTTATCCGCCCCGCCTGATGTAAGGAAGCCCGATGTCTGATTCTGTTGCTGCCAGCCTGCGTCTTGCGCCCGAAGCGCTGACTCGCCCTTTTTCCGCTGAACAGTTCAGCTTCTCCACCACCAATGATCTGGAGCCTTTTCGCGGTGTGCTCGGCCAGGAACGTGCGGTCGAAGCGTTGCAGTTCGGTGTGGCGATGCCACGCCCCGGTTACAACGTATTCGTCATGGGCGAGCCGGGAACCGGCCGCTTCTCGTTCGTCAAACGTTACCTGAAGGCCGAGGGCAAACGCCTGCAGACCCCTTCGGACTGGGTCTATGTCAACAATTTCGATGAGCCGCGCGAGCCGCGGGCGCTGGAGCTGCCTGCGGGCGAGGCCGGTGCCTTCATCAGCGATATCGGTGGCCTGATCGACAACCTGCTGGCGACCTTTCCGGCGGTTTTCGAGCACCCGTCCTACCAGCAGAAAAAGAGCGGCATCGACCGTGCCTTCAACCAGCGTTATGACCGCGCCCTCGACGTGATCGAACGCCTGGCGCTGGAAAAGGAAGTCGCGCTGTACCGCGACAGCAGCAATATCGCGTTCACGCCGATGAGCGACGGCAAGGCCCTCGACGAGGCGGAGTTCTCCCAATTGCCGGAGGCCGAGCGCGAGCGTTTCCACAACGATATCGCCGAACTCGAGGAACGCCTCAACGAGGAACTGGCCAGCCTGCCGCAGTGGAAGCGTGAGTCGAGCAATCAGTTGCGCCAGTTGAACGAGGAAACCATCACCCTGACGCTGCAGCCGCTGCTGGCACCACTGTCGGAAAAGTATGCGGAAAACGCGGCGGTCTGCGGTTATCTGCAGGCCATGCAGGTCAACCTGCTGCGCACCGTGGTCGAACAGTTGGTGGATGACAGCAAGACCGACGCCGTGGCGCGCAAGTTGCTCGAGGAGCAGTATGCCCCGAGCCTGGTGGTCGGTCATCCGGCCAGCGGTGGCGCACCGGTGGTGTTCGAACCGCATCCGACCTACGACAACCTGTTCGGTCGGATCGAATACAGCACCGACCAGGGGGCGCTGTACACCACCTACCGGCAATTGCGCCCGGGTGCGCTGCATCGGGCCAATGGCGGCTTCCTGATCCTCGAAGCCGAGAAGATGCTCAGCGAGCCGTTCGTCTGGGATGCCCTCAAGCGTGCCTTGCAGTCGCGCAAGCTGAAGATGGAGTCGCCGTTGGGCGAGCTGGGGCGCCTGGCGACCGTGACTCTGACGCCGCAGATGATTCCGCTGCAGCTCAAGGTCATCATCATCGGCGCGCGCCATCTGTACTACACGCTGCAGGACCTGGACCCGGACTTCCAGGAGATGTTCCGCGTGCTGGTGGACTTCGACGAAGACATTCCCATGGTCGACGAGAGCCTGGAGCAGTTCGCCCAGTTGCTCAAGACCCGTACCTCGGAAGAGGGCATGGCGCCGCTGACCGCCGATGCGGTGGCGCGCCTGGCCACCTACAGCGCGCGGCTGGCCGAGCACCAGGGGCGCTTGTCGGCGCGCATCGGCGATCTGTTCCAACTGGTCAGCGAGGCGGATTTCATCCGTCACCTGGCCGGTGACGAGCGCACCGATGCCGGGCATATCGAACGGGCGCTGAAGGCCAAGGCGACGCGCACTGGCCGGGTGTCGGCGCGGATTCTCGACGACATGCTGGCCGGTATCATCCTGATCGATACCGACGGGGCCGCGGTCGGCAAGTGCAACGGGCTGACGGTGCTGGAAGTCGGCGATTCGGCGTTTGGCGTGCCGGCGCGGATTTCCGCCACGGTCTATCCGGGGGGCAGCGGTATCGTCGATATCGAGCGCGAGGTGAACCTTGGCCAGCCGATTCACTCCAAGGGGGTAATGATTCTCACCGGCTACCTGGGTAGCCGGTATGCCCAGGAGTTTCCCTTGGCGATCTCAGCGAGCATCGCCCTGGAGCAGTCCTACGGTTATGTCGACGGCGACAGCGCGTCCCTCGGCGAGGCCTGTACGCTGATTTCAGCCCTGTCGAAGACACCGCTCAAGCAGTGTTTTGCCATTACCGGCTCGATCAACCAGTTCGGCGAGGTGCAGGCGGTCGGTGGGGTCAACGAGAAGATCGAGGGCTTCTTCCGGCTCTGCGAGGCCCGTGGCCTGACCGGCGAGCAGGGCGCGATCATCCCGCAGGCCAACGTCGCGACGCTGATGCTCGACGAGAAGGTATTGCAGGCGGTGCGGGCCGGGATGTTCCATGTGTATGCGGTGCGTCAGGCCGATGAGGCACTGAGCCTGTTGGTGGGCGAACCTGCCGGTGAACCGGACGCCGATGGCCAGTTCCCGGAAGGCAGCGTCAACGCGCGAGTGGTGGAACGCCTGCGGGCGATTGCCGAATTGATCAGCGAGGACGATCTCAAGGAGGCCGAGAAAGAGGCCGCCGAGCAGGCGTTGGCGGAGGTCAAGCCGTCCTGACGGGCGCGTAGCAGCCGGTTTCCTGTGGGGGGCTATGGTCTGGTGCGAGACTGGAGGGCCCATTCGCGGCGGTCCGACGCCTCGGTAAATCCTGCACCCACAGGGTAAGATCCTGGCGCGGTCACTGTGGGAGCCGGCCGGGCGGCGCTCCGCTTGCCCGCGAAGCTTTTCTGGCGCCCTCAAGGGCGCCTGCTTCGCACGAGCTTGGGTCAAGAGTTTGACGTTTTGCGAAAAGGTGTCCGTTTGTCCTCCAGGCTCTTGTCCTGCCTGGATTTATTCTATTCTCTGGGTAAGGACATCCACTGTAGTCACTGGAACGATACAGGCTCCATCGGGGTCTGAAGACAGGATCTACCGAGGGTCGCCGTCATGTCGCGCAGCCTGTGTCTCACCCGCCAATGTCTGGGTCTGGTCACCCGCATCGAATGTGTCATTCGCCCACTTGCCGGGGATAACGGCATGTGGACCCTGCTGTTCGCCGCTGGAATGGCCGGTGAGCAACCCTCCGCGATCAAGTCCCAGGGCCCGTTCCATGGCCCCTTCGTCGCCGAATCCATCCTCGACTCGATCGTCGAAAGCCTGACCCTGCACGGCTACCAGTTGGCCGAGGAGCCGCAGATCTGGCGGCTGCATCTGCAGGCGCAGCTACGGCAGATCAACGGCGAGCGCGGCCGACAACTGCATTGAGCAATCATTCGGCCGGTTCGTTGTTCTGGACCTTGTCGAGCTTGACCTCGAAGCCGTACTCGACGGTCTGCAGCTCGGTGCGCTGATAGCTTTCCAGTTGCGTGGGCTGGCCATAGAAGTAATGCACCTCATAAGCCGGCGCCGAGCCGGCTTTTTCGTCGTGGTGGCTGGTGAGAATCTCTTTCAGGTAGTTGCCGCTGTCGTCCTTGGCATAAAAGCGCCAGGCCTCGGCGGGGAACTGTTTCTGGTCGACCACCAGGGCATTGCCGCGTAGCTCCAGGCCCTTGGGCAACCGGTGGACATCAAGGCTGTTCTTCTGGATGTTGGCGAGGAACAGCGGGATCGAGCCGATGGCGTAGGCCGGTGTTTCCGGAAACAGGTTGAGATCATAGGTGATCGAGCCTTCCATCGGGTCGACTTCGAAGGCTTCCTTGGGCAGTTCCAGTGGCTCGCCGCGCTTGCCCCGTTCGTCTTCGGCGAAAAAGGTCACCGGGCTGTCGCCGAGGCTGAAGGAGGTGCCGAGCAGTTCGTCGTTGAAGGTCCTGGGGTGATCGAACTCGATGCGCGCGGCGCTGGCATCCTCGACCGACTGGCTGATGCTGACGCTTTTCTTCAGGCGTTCGGCATCGAGGTTGGCGTCCTTGAGGTAGTTGGCGGCCTGGTCGTCGTAGACCACCACCGGCATCGGCAGCGGCTGGATGTCCTTGCCGGTGGTGTTGTCGAATTGGCGCACCGGCAGGTCCAGGTCCTTGCGGTTGACCACCGCATCGGAGAAATCCATCACGCTGATTTCGAGCCTGTCGACCAGGCCATTGAAGTACACGCGGGTGTAACGGTTGGGCTGGCCGGCTTGGAAGGCTTTCTGTTCGTCGTCGAGTTTTTTCTCGAATTCCTCGCTCCAGCTCTTCTGCCGGAGCATTTCGTCCAGTTGCTTCTGATAGAAGGCGAGCTGGGCAGCGTTCTCGTTGATCGAACCCGAGCGTGAGAGGAATTGTCCGGTCTTGTCCCGGGCCTGGACGATCAGCGGGTTCAAGGGGGTATCGCCGAGTTGTGGGGCTTGCGGCGCGCTGTTGCTCAGTTCGATTTCGGCATTGTTCCTGTCGAGGGACACCAGGGTCAGGCTGATGTTGCCCTGGACCTGGCGCTTGCCGATGTCCTTGCCGGTCAGGCTGAAGCTCACGATCCGGCGGGGAGCGATCACCTCGATCTTGCCATGCAGGGTGACGGGCTGCGGCTGCTTGCTGTTGTCGATCTCCAGCCCCTCGATATAGGGGTAGCTGATGGTCAGGTCATCCGGGTTGGTCAGGTTGGCGCTGGACGGGCTCAACTGGATACCGGGATCGGTTTCCGACCACTCGGGCTGGAAGGGGATCACCTCCTTGTTGCTGAGGGTCACCGACTGCCATTCCAACGCGTGGGGGAAGGGGAACTCGGTCGGGTAGTTGAAGCTGAACGGGAAGATCGGCTGCAGATCGGTCAGGTAGTCGGAGCTGGATCTCTTGCGCAGCACGAACAGCCCGTCGATGTAGGTCTCGGCCAGGGCCTGCGGGGTCGCGTAGTGCTTGAGCAGCGCCAGGGCATCGTCAGCGTACTCGGTCTCGATCGGTCTGTCGCGCAGGCGCAGGCGGGCCCGCTCGAGCAGCAGCAACGAGCCGCCGAGGTCCGCCACGGCGTCCTTGAGCTTGGGGTCCTGAATGCTGTCCAGGGTTTTCTCGAACTGTGCGGTCCGTTCCTCAAGGCTGGCCTGTGGCGGCTTGTCGTGGGGCGAGCAAGCGTTCAGCAGCAGAGCGACCGAGAGTCCGAGGCAGCCCAGGGGGCGTCGCAAATCCATTGTTCAGTTTCCTGTCCACAGTACACGCGCGATGTCATTGATGCCGACACTAGCAGAAAATTGCACGGACGCAGCTGTCCTGCCGTTGAACGAGGTGTGTGGACGCGGGCTTTTTCTCTCGGGTTTAGGCGCTGGTATACTCGCGGACATTTTCAGGCGATATGTGAGATTCATGGAACGGTTTATCGAAAATGCGATGTATGCATCGCGCTGGCTGTTGGCGCCGATCTACTTCGGCTTGTCCCTGGGCTTGCTGGCACTGGCCCTGAAATTCTTCCAGGAAGTGTTTCATGTCATTCCCAACGTGTTTTCCATGGCCGAGTCCGAGCTGATTCTGGTGCTGCTGTCGATGATCGACATGGCGCTGGTGGGCGGCCTGCTGGTGATGGTGATGATGTCCGGCTACGAGAACTTCGTTTCCCAGCTGGATATTTCCGACGACAAGGAAAAGCTCAGCTGGCTGGGCAAGATGGACTCCACTTCGTTGAAAATGAAAGTGGCGGCGTCCATCGTGGCGATCTCATCGATCCACCTGCTGCGGGTGTTCATGGATGCCAAGAATGTCGATCCGGTGCATCTGCAGTGGTATGTGATCATCCACATGACATTTGTGGTTTCGGCGTTCGCCATGGGTTACCTGGACAAGGTGACCAAGCACTGATCCCCGGCTGCTCCGCCGACTCGCGCCGCCCGTTCGTTGTGAAACGCACGGGCGGTGTCGTTTCCGGACGGGTGGCCGTGAGTCGGCGAATTAGCCGTGCAGGCTACCGGAGGCTGCTAACCGCGAGTGCTTCTGTGCTAGTCTGCCTGCCCTTTTTGGTTCCGGGCGCGAGGGGAGATGCCGTGTTTTCAGGGTATGTTCCGGAGCAGTCCCACAGCGGAGCAGTATGATGTCCGAAGTAAATCTGTCCACCGACGAAACCCGCGTCAGCTACGGCATTGGCCGTCAGCTGGGTGACCAGCTGCGCGACAACCCGCCACCAGGCGTCAGCCTGGACGCGATCCTGGCCGGTCTGACCGACGCCTTCAACGGCCAGCCAAGCCGTGTGGGCCAGGCAGAACTGTCCGCCAGCTTCAAGGTCATCCGTGAAATCATGCAGGCCGAAGCAGCGGCCAAGGCTGAGGCCGCAGCCGGTGCCGGTCTGGCATTCCTGGCTGAAAACGCCAAGCGTGACGGTATCACCACACTGGCTTCGGGCCTGCAGTTCGAAGTGCTGACTCAAGGTGACGGCGCCAAGCCGACCCGTGAGGACACCGTGCGTACCCACTACCACGGCACCCTGATCGACGGCAGCGTGTTCGACAGCTCCTACGAGCGTGGCCAACCTGCCGAATTCCCGGTCGGCGGCGTTATCGCCGGTTGGACCGAGGCCCTGCAACTGATGAACGCCGGCAGCAAGTGGCGCCTGTACGTGCCGAGCGAACTGGCCTACGGCGCCCAGGGCGTTGGCAGCATCCCGCCGCACAGTGTGCTGGTATTCGACGTCGAGCTGCTCGCCGTTCTGTAATGATCATCGGTCGGCTTTCACGGGGTCACCTGGTAGGCCGTGCCGTGGAAGCGTCGACTGCTGGCGATCGCGGGGTGTCAGGCAGTCAATTGGCTGAATGACAGGCTGCAATCGCCAGCAAGCCGGCTCCCACGTAAAGCACATGCGTGTCACAACTGGATCCTGGCATTCAGGTCCGCCGTCGGGCGCAATGCCCGGGCGTAGCAGAACAGGAACAGGTTGCGCACCATTTCCTTGAGCACCAGCGGTTCGCTGGAACTCAACCCGCTGACATCCAGGTCGCCCTGGTCCTGCAGCTCATGCAGCGCTTCTTCCTCCAGTACCGCACAGACTTCACCCGTTTCCCGATGCAGGATGCGCAGGTAAGGGTGTGGGCGGTCCAGCCAGGCATCGATCAAATAAGTCATGGTCTCATCTCCTTGATGGGTTGCAATGAGAATAATTCTTATTCAAAGAATAGCAAGTGCCTATTGATGGATTCCTGGTTTTTCTGTGGGGGAATTTGTCTGAAATCAACGACAGGGAGGGACGAAGGGGGCAGGCAGATGCTTGTGGCAGGGGCGGGGCTGCTGGCGACAGGGGGGTATCGCCAGCGCGGTATTTCCTCAGGCTTTCCTGACGAATTCCGACTTGAGCTTCATCGGGCCGATGCCGTCGATCTTGCAGTCGATGTCGTGGTCGCCGTCGCACAAGCGGATGTTCTTGACCTTGGTGCCGACCTTGACCACCAGGGAGGTGCCCTTGACCTTGAGGTCCTTGATCACGGTGATGGTGTCGCCGTCCTGGAGGATGTTGCCCACGGAGTCCTTCTTCACGTTGTCGTCGGACGCCGCCTCGGCTTCGCCGTTGGCGGACCACTCATGGGCGCACTCCGGGCAGACCAGTTGGACGCCATCTTCGTAGGTGAATTCGGAATTGCATTTGGGGCAGGGTGGCAACGTGCTCACTAGGGCTCCTCAGGTTCTGGGAAGGCTAAAAGCGCACATTATATAGGGTTTTGTCAGCGAGCGGGCGGGCGATGCGGACGCTTGTAGGAGCGAGGCCTGGCCGCGAAGCTTTTGGCGGCCTCAAGGCGTCATTCGCGGGCAGGTTGCTCCTGCAAGTGGGATGTCGTCTTTTAGTGGGTGCGGGCGATGGCGAATTCGCTCAGCTCGACCAGCGCGTCGCGGTACTCGCTGGCAGGCAGGGCTTCCAGGCAGGCGATGGCGCGGGCCACGTAGTCACGGGCCAACTGGGCGGTGTATTGCAGGGAGCCGGAGGCTTCCACGGCAACGCGGATACTCTCCAGGTCCTCGATCCCGCCTTTCTGGATCGCCTGGCGGACCAGGGCGGCCTGTTCCGGCGTACCTTCGCGCATGGTGTAGATCAGCGGCAGGGTAGGCTTGCCTTCGGCCAGGTCGTCGCCGACGTTCTTGCCCAGGGTTTCGGCGTCGCCCTTGTAGTCCAGCAGGTCGTCGACCAGTTGGAAGGCCACGCCCAGGTGGTCGCCAAAGGTACGCAGGGCCTCGGCCTGTTCCGCTGTCGCGCCGCACAGGGCGGCGGCGCTATGGGTCGAGGCCTCGAAGAGCATCGCGGTCTTGCCGCGGATGACTTCCATATAGGTTTCTTCGGTGGTGCTGGCGTCGCGGACCTTGGACAGTTGCAGCACTTCGCCTTCGGCGATGATGCGGGTGGCCTGGGAGAGGATCTTCATCACCGGCATCGAGCCGAGTTCGACCATCATCTCGAAGGAGCGCGAGTACAGGAAGTCACCGACCAGGACGCTGGGTGCGTTGCCCCACATGGCGTTGGCGGTCGAGCGGCCGCGGCGCATGCCGGACATGTCGACCACATCGTCATGCAACAGGGTGGCGGTGTGCAGGAATTCGATGGTTGCCGCCAGCAGCCGCAGGTCCTCGCCTTCGCGGCCGAGTGCCTTGCCACACAGCAGTACCAATAAAGGACGCAGGCGCTTGCCCCCGGCCGAGGTAATGTAGTCACCGATTTTCGAGACCAGCGGTACCCGGGAAGTCAGCTGCTTCTTGATGATGCCGTCGACGGCGCTAAAGTCGTCCGCCACCGCGCGGTAGAAAGCTTGGGGTTGCATCAGCCAGAGTCGCTCCATAGGGGTTGCGCGGCATGCTAGGGCGGGGGGTACGGCCTGTCAAGGCGCCAGACCCTGCCACTTGCAAGGATTCTGTGGCTTGCGTACAATCGCGCACCCTGAACTTCCTGGGCAGCACCTGCCTTACGCAATTGCACTTGGGCCGTTCCAGCCCCATGCAGCCATGCCAGCCAATACCTTTACCTATTAAGCGCTGGGTGAGCAGGATTATCGGAGAAATACCATGTCTTACGCAGTAATCGTTACCGGCGGCAAGCAGTACAAAGTCGCCCCAGGTGAATACCTGAAGATTGAAAAACTGGAAGTCGCCACCGGCGAATCCGTTACCTTTGATCGCGTTCTGTTGGTTGCCAATGGCGACGACGTGAACATCGGTGCTCCAGTGGTTGCTGGCGCTACCGTTTCGGCTGAAGTGGTTTCCCAAGGCCGTCACGACAAGGTCCGCATCATCAAGTTCCGCCGTCGTAAGCACCACATGAAGCGCATGGGTCACCGTCAGTGGTACACCGAGATCAAAATCACCGGTATTCAGGCTTAATTCGCCTAATCCCCTTTTTGGAGTATTGAACTCATGGCACACAAAAAAGCTGGTGGTAGTACCCGTAACGGTCGCGACTCAGAAGCCAAACGACTTGGCGTGAAGATGTACGGCGGCCAGGCTATCAAAGCGGGCAACATCATCGTGCGTCAGCGCGGCACCCAATTCCACGCCGGTTATGGCGTTGGCATGGGTAAGGATCACACCCTGTTCGCTAAAGTCGAAGGCGTGATCAAGTTCGAAGTAAAAGGCGCCTTCGGTCGTCGTTACGTGAGCGTCGTCGCAGCTTAATCGCGGCAATGCTGGAGAAGCCCTGTCTTGCGACGGGGCTTTTTCGTTTGTGGGGTGAGTCTCTTGCAAAGCTGTTCGTGTGAGCCGTGCGCTGGTTTCATGGGTGGATAGGTGGCGCTACGCTCATCTTTGCAAGAGTCTTATGTCTTGATTTCCATCGGCTCGTCCCGGTGACGAGAGGCGTGTTATGAAGTTTGTTGATGAAGTATCGATTCGGGTGAAGGCTGGCGACGGCGGCAACGGTTGCATGAGTTTTCGTCGGGAAAAGTTTATCGAGAAGGGTGGTCCCAACGGCGGTGATGGTGGCGATGGCGGCTCGGTCTACATGATCGCCGACGAAAACCTCAATACCCTGGTGGATTACCGCTATACCCGGCACTTCGAGGCCGAGCGTGGTTCGAACGGTGGCAGCACCGACTGCACCGGCAAGAAAGGTGATGATCTGGACCTGCGCGTACCGGTTGGCACCACGGTGATCGATTCCGCGACCCAGGAGGTCATCGGCGACCTGGTCAAGCACGGCCAGCGCCTGCTGGTGGCTCATGGTGGCTGGCATGGCCTGGGCAACACCCGCTTCAAGTCCAGTACCAACCGCGCGCCGCGCCAGACCACGCCGGGCAAGCCGGGCGAGCAGCGTGACCTCAAGCTGGAAATGAAGGTGCTGGCCGACGTCGGTCTGCTGGGCTTGCCGAATGCCGGCAAGAGTACTTTCATTCGTTCGGTGTCGGCCGCTCGTCCGAAAGTGGCGGACTATCCGTTCACCACGCTGGTGCCGAACCTGGGCGTGGTCAGTGTCGATCGTTGGAAAAGCTTCGTCATCGCCGACATTCCGGGCTTGATCGAGGGGGCCTCCGAGGGTGCCGGCCTGGGGATTCGCTTCCTCAAGCACCTGGCGCGTACTCGTCTGCTGCTGCATCTCGTCGACATGGCGCCGTTGGATGAAAGCAGTGCCGCGGATGCGGCTGAAGTGATCGTCAACGAGCTGGCGCGCTTCAGTCCGTCGCTGGTGGAGCGTGATCGCTGGCTGGTGCTGAACAAGTGCGACCAGATCCTCGAGGAGGAGCATGAGGCGCGGGTCAAGGAAGTGGTCGATCGTCTGCAGTGGACCGGTCCGGTCTACGTGATCTCGGCGATCGCCAGCGAGGGTACCGAGCGTCTGACGCGTGACATCATGCGCTACCTGGAGGATCGTCTCGATCGCCTGGCCAGCGACCCGGCCTATGCCGACGAGTTGCGCGAGCTCGACCAGCGGATCGAGGACGAGGCGCGGGCCCAGTTGCAGGCGCTGGATGACCAGCGTGCCCTGCGTCGCAGCGGCGTCAAGAGCGTTCACGACATCGGCGACGATGACTGGGACGAAGAAGATGTCGATGATGAAGATGGCCCGGAAATCATTTACGTCCGCGACTGATTCATTCGGTAAACTAGAACGCCGCTCCCAGAGCGGCGTTTTGGTATCCGTAACACGTAAATCACATAATCGCGTGGGTAGCGCCCGGTTGCGCTGCCTGCTGGCAAGGGTTGGAAGATCATGCGGAGCAAGGTGACAGGTGCGCGGCGTTGGGTCGTGAAGATCGGCAGCGCACTGCTGACAGCGGACGGCAAGGGCCTGGATCGCACGGCAATGGGTGTCTGGGTTGAGCAGATGGTGGCCTTGCACGAGGCTGGCGTGGAGCTGGTGCTGGTGTCGTCCGGCGCGGTCGCGGCGGGCATGAGCCGGCTTGGCTGGACTGCTCGACCGAGTGCCATGCATGAATTGCAGGCCGCGGCGGCGATCGGCCAGATGGGGCTGGTGCAGGCCTGGGAGTCGAGCTTTGCCGAGCATGGTCGCCATACCGCGCAGATCCTGCTGACCCATGACGACCTGTCCGACCGCAAGCGTTACCTCAATGCGCGCAGTACCTTGCGGGCGCTGGTGGAGCTCAAGGTCATTCCGGTGATCAACGAGAACGACACGGTGGTCACCGATGAAATTCGTTTCGGTGACAACGATACGCTGGCGGCGCTGGTCGCCAATCTGGTGGAGGCTGATCTGCTGGTGATCCTGACGGATCGCGACGGCATGTTCGATGCCGACCCGCGCAACAATCCCGATGCCCAGTTGATCTATGAAGCGCGTGCCGATGATCCGACGCTGGATGCGGTGGCGGGTGGTACCGGTGGTGCGCTGGGGCGTGGCGGTATGCAGACCAAGCTGCGCGCGGCGCGTCTGGCGGCGCGTTCGGGGGCGCATACCATCATCGTGGGTGGTCGTCTGGAGCGGGTATTGGATCGGCTCAAGGCGGGTGAACGCATCGGTACCCTGTTGTCGCCGGAGCGCGGCATGCTGGCGGCGCGCAAGCAATGGCTGGCCGGTCATCTGCAGACTCGTGGCACTCTGGTGCTCGACGAGGGGGCGGTGAATGCGTTGGCGCGTGATCACAAGAGTCTGTTGCCGGTCGGGGTCAAGCTGGTCCAGGGCAGCTTCCGTCGCGGTGAAATGGTGGTGTGTGTGGCGCCGGACGGTCGCGAAATTGCTCGCGGACTGGCCAACTACAGTGCGCTTGAGGCGCAGAAGATCATTGGGCAGTCATCTGACTCCATCGTGGGCCTGTTGGGCTACATGGCGGAGCCGGAGCTGGTTCACCGTGACAATCTTATTCTGGTGTGATGGATTCGAGGAAAGTGGCCATGGGTTTGGCAAAAGGGTTGTTCGGGTTGCTGCTGGCGTTGCCGTTGCTGGCGTCGGCCGAGGAAATCGGCCAGGTGTCGACGGTGTTCAAGTTCGTCGGGCCGAATGACCGGATCGTGGTCGAGGCGTTCGATGATCCAAAGGTCGAAGGTGTGACCTGTTATCTGTCGCGGGCCAAGACCGGCGGCCTGAAGGGTGGTCTGGGCTTGGCGGAGGATCGTGCCGAGGCGTCGATCGCCTGTCGTCAGGTCGGGCCGATCCGCTTCAGTGGTGAGCTCAAGGATGGCGATGAGGTATTCAAGGAGCGCACTTCGCTGGTGTTCAAGACCATGCAGGTGGTGCGCTTCCTCGACAAGAAGCGCAATACCCTGGTTTACCTGGTCTATAGCGATCGTCTGATCGAGGGCAGTCCGCAGAATGCGGTGACGGCGATTCCGATTCTGCCGTGGCCGAATCAGTAGGATTCGAGGCGGTGCGCATCTTGGTGTGCGCCGCCTTTTTATAGGGGTGAGGCTTGCCTGCGAAAGGGATCTTCAGATCGTTAAAAGCTTCGCGGGCAAGCCCGGCTCCTGCAGGCAGGCAATAAAAAACCGACCCTTGGGTCGGTTTTTCAGCAGGCTGGTCGCTTAGGCAGCAACAGCCAGGGCCTTGATGTGGCCATTCAGACGGCTCTTATGACGAGCGGCCTTGTTCTTGTGGATGATGCCCTTGTCGGCCATGCGGTCGATAACAGGCACGGCCAGAACGTAGGCGGCTTGTGCTTTGGCGGCGTCTTTTGCGTCGATGGCTTTCACTACGTTCTTGATGTAGGTACGAACCATGGAACGCAGGCTGGCGTTGTGGCTGCGACGCTTCTCAGCCTGTTTAGCACGTTTTTTGGCGGAAGGTGAGTTGGCCACCGTCGAGCTCCTCGAAAGACTTTTTAGGGAATAGCAAACAAAATAGGCCGCGAATCATGCCGATGAGTTGAAGTCTTGTCAAGGGCGAACGATGCGCTCCGCCGAGTGGTAGATGTGGAGCGCCGGATGTTTCTTTCCAGCGTACGACCTGTAAACTCGCGAGCTTTGGCTCTGTGCTGTTGCGGCGCGGAGTATCGCACAGTCGGGCGCCATATTCGCCTGCTTCTTCATCCAAGGGCGCACTATTTTTCAATGAATCTGCTCAAGTCGTTGGCTGCCGTCAGTTCCATCACGATGCTTTCCCGGGTGCTGGGTTTCGTGCGCGACACTATCCTGGCCCGGGCCTTTGGTGCCGGGATGGCGACCGATGCCTTCTTCATCGCCTTCAAATTGCCCAACCTGCTGCGGCGGATCTTCGCCGAAGGCGCATTCTCCCAGGCGTTCGTGCCGATCCTGGCCGAGTACAAAAGCCAGAAGGGCGAGGAGGCGACCCGTACCTTCATCGCTTATGTCAGCGGTCTGCTGACCCTGGTGCTGGCGCTGGTGACCGCATTGGGCATGCTCGCCGCGCCGTGGGTGATCTGGGCGACTGCGCCCGGGTTCGCCGATACGCCGGAGAAGTTCAGGCTGACCTCCGACCTGCTGCGGGTGACCTTTCCTTATATATTGCTGATCTCGCTGTCGTCCCTGGCCGGGGCGATCCTCAACACGTGGAACCGTTTCTCGGTCCCGGCCTTCGTGCCGACCCTGCTGAATATCAGCATGATCATCTTTGCCCTGTTCCTGACGCCGTACTTCGATCCGCCGGTGATGGCGCTCGGCTGGGCGGTGCTGGCCGGTGGCCTGGCGCAGTTGCTCTATCAACTGCCGCACCTGAAGAAAATCGGCATGCTGGTGTTGCCGCGGGTCAATCTGCGCGACAGTGGCGTGTGGCGGGTGATGAAGCAGATGCTGCCGGCGATCCTCGGGGTGTCGGTCAGTCAGATCTCGCTGATCATCAACACGATCTTCGCCTCGTTCCTCGTTGCCGGCTCGGTCTCATGGATGTACTACGCCGATCGCCTGATGGAGTTGCCTTCCGGCGTGCTCGGGGTGGCGCTCGGCACGATCCTGCTGCCGATCCTGTCCAAGACCTATGCCAACAAGGACCGCCACGAGTACTCGCGGATTCTCGACTGGGGCTTGCGGCTGTGCTTCGTGCTGGTGCTGCCGTGTTCCCTGGCGCTGGCGATCCTCTCCGAGCCACTGACGGTGTCGCTGTTCCAGTACGGCCAGTTCAGCGCCTTCGATGCGGCCATGACCCAGCGGGCGCTGATCGCCTATTCGGTCGGTCTGCTGGGCATCATCATGATCAAGGTGCTGGCGCCCGGCTTTTATGCCCAGCAGAACATTCGCACGCCGGTGAAGATCGCGGTCTTCACCCTGACGGTGACCCAGTTGCTCAACCTGGTCCTGGTCGGCCCGCTGGCCCATGCCGGGCTGGCGTTGGCCATCAGCGGTGGTGCCTGTCTCAATGCCGGGCTGCTGTTCTGGCAGTTGCGCCGGCAGAAACTGTTCGTCGCCCAGGCGGGCTGGGGCCTGTACCTGTTGAAGCTGGTGGTGGCCGTGAGTGTGATGTCGGCCGTACTGCTGGGGCTGATGCACGTGATGCCGGCCTGGGATCAGGGGCACATGCTCGAACGCTTCCTGCGCCTGGGCGCCCTGGTGGTGGCCGGTGTGGTGGCCTACTTCGGCATGTTGCTGCTGATGGGCCTGCGCCTGCGGCATTTCAATCGCAAGTCGTTGATGTAATCGCAGTGGCGGATGTCGACGCATGACGGGTACTAAGCTCGGCCGGGTATGGTTATAATCGACCACTTTATGAGCAAGAAGCGCGTTATGCAGCTGGTTCGAGGCCTTCACAACCTGCGCCCCCGGCACCGGGGCTGTGTCGCCACCATTGGCAACTTTGACGGTGTTCATCGTGGTCACCAGGCTATCCTGGCGCGGTTGCGCGAGCGTGCGCGTGAGCTGGGGGTGCCCAGCTGCGTGGTGATTTTCGAGCCGCAACCGCGCGAGTTCTTTGCTCTGCGGACGGCTCCGGCACGCCTGGCGCGCTTGCGCGACAAGCTGCAGCTGCTGGCTGCCGAAGGTGTCGACCGGGTACTGTGCCTGGCGTTCAACCAGCGTCTGAGCAAGCTCAGCGCCGCCGAGTTCGTCGACACCATCCTGGTCGAAGGCCTGGGCGTACAGCACCTGGAAGTCGGCGACGACTTCCGTTTCGGCTGCGACCGTGCCGGTGATTTCGATTTCCTGCTGCAGGCCGGCAAGGCCAGTGGCTTTACCGTCGAGGCGGCACAGACCGTCGAACTCGATGGCCTGCGGGTCAGCAGCACTCAGGTGCGTAATGCCCTGGCGGCGGCCGATTTCCCCTTGGCCGAACGCCTGCTGGGGCGTCCGTTCCGGATCGCCGGGCGGGTGCTGCATGGGCAGAAACTGGCGCGCCAACTGGGCACGCCAACGGCCAACGTACAGCTCAAGCGCCGTCGCGTGCCATTGACCGGGGTCTACCTGGCCAGTGTCGAGATCGACGGCCAGCCGTGGCCGGGTGTCGCCAATATCGGCGTGCGGCCCACGGTAGCAGGTGATGGCAATGCCCACCTGGAAGTGCATCTGCTGGATTTTGCCGGTGATCTGTATAACCGGCGTTTGACCGTGGTTTTCCACCACAAGCTGCGCGATGAGCAGCGATTCGCCTCCCTGGAGGCGCTCAAGACGGCGATCAATGCGGACGTCGCCGCCGCCCGTGCCCATTGGCAGGGTTCACCGCTTACAAAGAGCCTGAAATGACCGACTACAAAGCCACGCTTAACCTCCCGGACACCGCCTTCCCGATGAAGGCCGGCCTGCCACAGCGCGAACCTCAGATTCTGCAGCGCTGGGACAGCATTGGCCTGTACGGGAAGTTGCGCGAGATTGGCAAGGATCGTCCGAAGTTCATCCTTCACGACGGTCCTCCCTACGCCAACGGCACGATTCACATCGGTCACGCGCTGAACAAGATTCTCAAGGACATGATCGTCCGCTCCAAGACCCTGGCCGGCTTCGACGCCCCCTATGTGCCGGGTTGGGACTGCCATGGCCTGCCGATCGAACACAAGGTCGAAGTGACCCACGGCAAGAACCTGGGCGCGGACAAGACCCGTGAACTCTGCCGCGCCTATGCCAGCGAGCAGATCGAGGGGCAGAAGTCCGAGTTCATCCGCCTGGGCGTGCTGGGCGACTTCGCCAACCCCTACAAGACCATGGACTTCAAGAACGAGGCCGGGGAAATCCGCGCCCTGGCCGAAATCGTCAAGGGCGGCTTCGTGTTCAAGGGCCTCAAGCCGGTGAACTGGTGCTTCGATTGCGGCTCGGCGCTGGCCGAAGCCGAGGTCGAATACCAGGACAAGAAGTCCCAGACCATCGACGTGGCCTTCCCGGTCGCCGACCAGGACAGGCTGGCCGCTGCGTTCGGCCTGGCGTCCCTGGCCAAGCCGGCCGCGATCGTGATCTGGACCACTACCCCATGGACCATTCCGGCCAACCAGGCGCTGAACGTCCATCCGGAATTCAACTACGCGCTGGTGGATGTGGGCGAGCGCCTGCTGGTGCTGGCCGAGGAACTGGTCGAGTCGTGCCTGGCGCGTTACAAGCTGGAAGGTTCGGTGGTGGCGGTCGCCAAGGGTCAGGCCCTGGAACTGATCAACTTCCGTCACCCGTTCTATGACCGCCTGTCGCCTCTGTATCTGGCCGAGTATGTCGAACTGGGCGCCGGTACCGGCGTGGTTCACTCCGCACCGGCCTACGGCGAGGACGACTTCAAGAGCTGCAAGCACTATGGGATGGGTAACGACGACATCCTCACGCCGGTGCAGAGCAATGGCGTGTATGTCGACTCCCTGGAGTTCTTCGGCGGCCAGTTCATCTTCAAGGCCAACCCGGCCATCATCGAAAAGCTGAATGAAGTCGGTGCGCTGCTGCACACCGAAACCATCAGCCACAGCTACATGCACTGCTGGCGCCACAAGACTCCGCTGATCTACCGCGCCACCGCGCAGTGGTTCATCGGCATGGACAAGGCGCCGGTAGCCGGCGACACCCTGCGCGAACGTTCGCTCAAGGCCATCGAGGACACCCGGTTCGTCCCGGCCTGGGGGCAGGCGCGCCTGCACTCGATGATCGCCAACCGTCCGGACTGGTGCATCTCCCGCCAGCGCAACTGGGGCGTGCCGATCCCGTTCTTCCTCGACAAGGAAAGCGGCGAGCTGCACCCGCGCACCGTCGAACTGATGGAACAGGTGGCCCAGCGCGTCGAGAAGGAAGGCATCGAGGCCTGGTTCAAGCTGGACGCCGCCGAGCTGCTGGGCGACGAGGCCGCGCAGTACGACAAGATCAGCGACACCCTCGACGTGTGGTTCGACTCGGGGACCACCCACTGGCACGTCCTGCGCGGTTCGCACCCGTTCGGTCATGAGAACGGCCCGCGTGCCGACCTCTACCTGGAAGGCTCCGACCAGCACCGCGGCTGGTTCCACTCGTCGCTGCTGACCGGCTGCGCCATCGACAACCACGCGCCGTACCGCGAGCTGCTGACCCACGGTTTCACCGTCGACGAGGCCGGCCGCAAGATGTCCAAGTCCCTGGGCAACGTGATCGCGCCGCAGAAGGTCAACGACACCCTGGGCGCCGACATCATGCGCCTGTGGGTCGCCTCGACCGACTACTCGGGCGAGATGGCCGTTTCCGAGCAGATCCTGCAGCGCAGCGCCGACGCCTACCGGCGTATCCGCAACACCGCGCGCTTCCTGCTCTCCAACCTGAGCGGCTTCAATCCGGCCACCGATATCGTCCCGGCCGAGGAGATGCTCGCCCTGGATCGCTGGGCCGTGGACCGCACGCTGCTGCTGCAACGCGAGCTGGAAGCTCACTACGGCGAGTACCGCTTCTGGAACGTCTACTCCAAGGTGCACAATTTCTGCGTGCAGGAATTGGGCGGCTTCTATCTCGATATCATCAAGGACCGCCAGTACACCACCGGCGCCAACAGCAAGGCCCGGCGCTCCTGCCAGACCGCTCTGTTCCACATCTCCGAGGCACTGGTGCGCTGGATCGCGCCGATCCTGGCGTTCACCGCCGACGAGCTGTGGCAGTACCTGCCGGGCGAGCGCAACGAATCGGTGATGCTCAACACCTGGTATGAAGGTCTCAGCGAGCTGCCGGAAGGCTTCGAGCTGGGTCGCGAGTACTGGGAGCGAGTCATGGCGGTCAAGGTCGCGGTCAACAAGGAACTGGAAGTGCAGCGTGCCGCGAAGGCGGTGGGCGGCAACCTGCAGGCCGAAGTGACCCTGTTCGCCGAAAAGGCGCTGGTCGCCGACCTGGACAAGCTGAGCAACGAACTGCGCTTCGTGCTGATCACCTCCACCGCGACGGTCGCGCCGCTGGCGCTGGCCCCGGCGGATGCGGTGGCCACCGAGGTGCCGGGCCTGAAGCTCAAGGTGGTCAAGTCCGGCCACGCCAAGTGCGCCCGCTGCTGGCACTGCCGCGAGGATGTCGGGGTGAACCCGGAGCATCCGGAAATCTGCGGTCGTTGCGTCGACAACATCAGTGGCGAAGGCGAGGTGCGTCACTATGCCTAATGCCGGTGCCGGCCGTTTCGGCCGCCTGGGCTGGCTGTGGTTGAGCGTGCTGGTCCTGGTCATCGACCAGGCCAGCAAGTTCCACTTCGAAAGCTCGCTGACCCTGTACCAGCAGATCGTGATCATTCCCGACTATTTCAGTTGGACCCTGGCCTACAACACCGGGGCGGCCTTCAGTTTTCTGGCCGAAAGCTCCGGCTGGCAGCGCTGGCTGTTCGCCCTGATCGCGGTAGTGGTCAGCGCGGTTCTGGTGGTCTGGCTCAAGCGCCTGGGGCGCAACGAGACCTGGCTGGCCATCGCCCTGTCGCTGGTGTTGGGTGGGGCGCTGGGCAACCTCTACGATCGCATGGCACTGGGCCATGTCATCGACTTCATTCTCGTGCACTGGCAGAACCGCTGGTACTTCCCGGCGTTCAACTTTGCCGACAGCGCCATCACCGTGGGCGCGGTGATGCTGGCGCTGGACATGTTCAAGAGCAAAAAGTCCGGAGAACCCGTTCATGACTGAACACGCAGTGGCTGAGCAACGGATCGGTCAGAACACCCAGGTCACCCTGCATTTCGCCCTGCGCCTGGAAAACGGCGACACGGTCGACAGCACGTTCGACAAGGCACCGGCGACCTTCAAGGTCGGTGACGGCAACCTGCTGCCCGGTTTCGAGGCCGCGCTGTTCGGCTTCAAGGCCGGCGACAAGCGCAGCCTGACCATCCCGGTGGAAAACGCCTTTGGTCAGCCCAATCCACAGAACGTGCAGGTCATGCCACGCTCGCAGTTCCAGGACATGGAGCTGTCGGAAGGCCTGCTGGTGATCTTCAACGACGCCGCCAATACCGAGCTGCCGGGCGTGGTCAAGGCGTTCGACGACGCCCAGGTGACCGTCGACTTCAACCACCCGCTGGCCGGCAAGGTGCTGACCTTCGATGTGGAGATCATCGAAGTCAAGGCACTGTCCTGAGACTCCGCCCTGGTAGGCGCCGCATCCTCGCGGCGCCATACCGTAGCGATATGCCGCGCAAGCGGTAGAATGTTCCAACCCTTGCGCGCAAGACACGAGGCACAGCATGCAAATCAAACTCGCCAACCCCCGTGGCTTCTGCGCCGGCGTGGACCGGGCGATCGAAATCGTCAACCGGGCCCTGGAGGTCTTCGGTCCGCCGATCTACGTGCGTCACGAGGTGGTGCATAACAAATTCGTCGTCGAAGACCTGCGTGCCCGCGGTGCTGTCTTCGTCGAGGAACTGGACCAGGTACCGGACGATGTCATCGTCATCTTCAGTGCCCACGGCGTTTCCCAGGCCGTGCGCAGCGAAGCGGCCGGGCGTGGCCTGAAGGTCTTCGATGCCACCTGCCCGCTGGTGACCAAGGTGCATATCGAAGTGGCGCGCTACAGCCGTGACGGTCGTGAGTGCATCCTGATCGGCCACGCCGGGCATCCGGAAGTGGAAGGCACCATGGGCCAGTACGACGCCAGCAACGGTGGTGCGATCTACCTGGTGGAGGACGAGAAGGACGTCGCCGCCCTGCAGGTGCGCAATCCCGACAGGCTGGCGTTCGTGACCCAGACCACCTTGTCGATGGATGACACCAGTCGCGTCATCGATGCCCTGCGCACGCGCTTCCCGGCGATTGGCGGGCCGCGCAAGGACGACATCTGCTACGCCACGCAGAATCGCCAGGATGCGGTCAAGCAACTGGCCGACGAGTGCGATGTGGTGCTGGTGGTGGGCAGCCCGAACAGCTCCAATTCCAACCGCCTGCGTGAACTGGCCGAGCGCATGTCGACACCGGCCTACCTGATCGACGGTGCCGAGGACATGCAGCGCAGTTGGTTCGACGGTGTCGAGCGGATCGGCATCACCGCCGGCGCTTCTGCCCCGGAAGTCCTGGTGCGCGGCGTGATCCAGCAGCTTCAGGCCTGGGGTGCGACCGGTGCCGATGAGCTGGCCGGCCGCGAGGAGAACATCACCTTCTCCATGCCCAAGGAACTACGCGTTCGCACGCTCCCCTGAGCCTGGGGCGCCGCAGAGCGCCTCCTGCTTCTCGCCTGTTTCTAGCCTGATCCGACCTGTCCTGGCGAGCACCACGCGGTGTTGGCTCAGTGGCTTGTTCGCGGCGCAGATGTGCAGGGTTCCGCCTGCCACGCCGTCGTTGGTCGGCGCACCGATCGATGAGAACCGCACGAAACTTCTTACGTGCTGATTGCCGACAATCGGCCCGGCACTGCTGTCCTGTCGTTCGACCAGGGTTGGGTTGCTGTCGTCTCCGGGGCCTTGGCCGCTCAGGTCGAGAATGATACGCCAGCCCTGGCTCCAGTCATCGTTCAGCGCGTGGATGATCACGGCCTGGTTGCGCAGGATCGCCTCGGTGCGGGCCGTTTGCAGGCCGAGGGCGAGCTGTTCGGCGGACAGTTGGCGACGTTGTGAGGCGAGCCGCTCGCCGAATGACGGTGCCGCCAGCCTTGCCAGCACGGCGATAACCACCAGCACGGCCAGCAGTTCCACCAGGCTCAGGCCTCGTTGGTGCATGGGCTCTCCCTCCGTGGAGTGGCCGGGACGACAGACTCGCGTTGATCCCGAGAAAACAACCGTACGTCCTGGCGAAGAATGTTCCAGGTTGTAGAGCCAGTTATAGTCCAGGTACTTGAGGGGTACGCAATGGACAGTGGTAACAAGGGATTTACGCTGGTCGAGCTGATGCTCACCCTCGCGGTCTTCGCGATTCTCGTGGCGATTGCGCTGCCATCCTATAAAAGCTCCAGCGACAGAACCAAGGCCGATACCGAGGTCAACGATCTGATGCGGGGGCTCAGTTATGCGCGCCTGGAAGCCATCGACCGGGGGATCGGCACGCGTATCCGTCCCCAGGTTGCCAATGGCGCCTGGACCAGCCAACTGGTGGTGATGTCGGTGGCTGACGATTCGGCCGGCCGCACCAACTACTATCAGGTCATCCCGCCGATGAGCAGTGGCGCCACGTTGGATGTGACGGCCGGGGTCGGCAGCCTGGATTTCAACAACCTGGGTGGGGTCTCCACCGCTGCGACCTTCGTCTACACGCTCGGCGCGCAAACCCGTACCTTGAATGTCTGTCCGAACGGCAGGGTCGTCCTGGGGAGTTGCTGATGGCATGCATCGTCGGTGGAAAGCAGGCTGGCCTGACCCTGATCGAAGTGATGGTGTCGGTGCTGATTCTCGCCGTGGGTCTGCTGGGCGCGGCGGCTATCCAGCTCAATGCGCTGAAGTATACCGACAGTTCGATGATGACCAGCCAGGCCAGCTTCATCGCCTATGACATGCTCGATCGTATCCGTGCGAATCCGGACGCGAACTACGCCGTGAGCAACCTGCAGAGCATCACGGCGACGGCGGGCTCGACTGCGGCACGGGATGCCGACCTCTACGACTTCAAGAACAACATCAACAATTTTGCCGCGACGGATGGCAGCGGCAGCATTGCGGTCAACAACCGCGTGGTGACCATCACCATCGGCTGGGGGGACAAGCGGGCCGACGATGCGACGACGGCGAATGCGCCGACCCGCACCTTCGTGCTGACCAGCCGGGTGGCCACCGACCCGGTGGCGACACCATGAAAAGGCTGTCCAGGGGCTTTGGCCTGATCGAGCTGATGATCGCCCTCGTCCTCGGCCTGGTGATCGTGGCCGGCATCACCCAGATATTCCTCTCCGCCAGGAACACCTACGCCAGCCAGAACGCGGCCGCCGCCATGCAGGAGGATGCGCGCTTCATTCTGAGCAAGATGATCCAGGAAATACGGATGGTGGGAATGTTCGGCTGCCTGACGACCGCCGCGATTGTCGACGGGAGCAATCCTGCCACGTTCGCCACCAACGCCACCACGCCGATCTCGTGGAACAATGCCAACAAGTCGCTGGTCCTGGTGACGGCTGATATCGGCACCGGGGGCGGTGTGCCCACCTGGACGATCACTTCCGACTGTCGCACCACTGCCACGGCCTATACCGGAGCGGCGACGCCCGCCAGCGGCCAGCAGGCGTTCCCCATTCGCAAGCTGACCTACACCTATAGCGGCAACCAGCTATTGCTGCTGGCAGGTACGGGGACTGGCACCGGGGCGGCGTTGGTCAACAATGTCGCGGCTTTCGACGTGAGGTTCGGTGTCGCGGCCAATGCTACCGACACCGCCGTGCTCAATTACAACAGCAACCCCAGCGATCCCGCCACCATCCGCAGCGTACGTCTGAGCATCACCCTATCCGACCCGAGCAATCGAGTCAGGAACCAGACTTTCACGGCGGTGGCCGCCTTGCGAAACCGGCTTCAGTAGGTAAGTGCATGAATCGCTCACGGCAAGCCCCACCCCCTATTGGTCGCAGGCAGCAGAGCGGCATGGCCTTGCTGGTCAGCCTGGTGTTTCTGCTGCTGTTGACCCTGATCGGCATTTCCTCCATGCAAAGCGCGACATTGCAGGAAAAGATGGCGGGCAGCGTGACCTTGCGCAATACGTCATTCCAGACCGCCGAGGCGGTCCTGCGGATGGGCGAGAATGCGGTCCAGCAGAGCAATTACTCATTGGCGGTCTGCACAAACGCCGTCCGTTGTGCGCCGCCTCCCGAGTCCGCGACCCTGGTTGCTGCGCAGACGGATGCCACGTCAGGGGTGGTCTGGGTCGCAGCGGGCGGCGGTTTCTATGGGGTACAGAACATCGGAACGTCGATGACGGCAGTCAGCCTGCCGAGCAATACCTCCGCGACCCTGTATCGAATCACCGCAGTCGCCATTTCGGGCAATTCGCGCACGGTTCTGGAGAGCATCTATGCCAAGTACTAGACCTCGCGACAGTTGGCCCCGGCGTTGCCTGAAGGCAGCGGCGGGGGCCTTGCTGGGCCTGTATCTCGCGGCCCCGGCCTATGCCTTCACGCCCGCCGACGCGCCCTTGCTGAGCGCGGCGGCCGTCGCTCCCAATGTCATGCTGCTGGTCGATGATTCCGGCAGCATGAACAGCATCATCTGGGCCGCCGACTTCGACCCCAATGCGAACTGGGGGACTGTAGTGAACTGTGCGGACTTCCTTTGCCTCGGCTCGCAAACGCTGGATGCCGACGACACCAATGTCTTCGTTGGCAACCTCTATGGTGGCGGCTGTTCCCTCAGCGGCAACTGGTATCGTTTCTATAGAGGCCTTCTTCAGTCGTCCGTGTGTTTGCGCCTGCCCGATCCGGTGGGCGGCGGCAATACCCGCTATTCGACGGCCTACCTGGCCTACCTGCTGAGAAAGGCCAATGGGGTGAACACCGACTTCACCACGGGCACGCTGGTGCCCAACGACTATCGCATCAACGTTGCGCGGGAGGTCTCCAAGACCCTGGTGACGCAGAACCGTTCGCTGCGCATTGGCCTGGCGACCTTCAACCCGCCGACCTTCAGTGATCCCGGTCCCGGCGGCTATATCGTCCGTTCGGTCGCCGACCTGTCACCCGTCAGCGGTTCGGTGACCCAGACTCAGGCGAATACCAACTACAACTCGCTGATCAGTTCCATCAATGGCTTGGGCGCCATTGCCAACACGCCATTGGCGGAAACCTATTACGAGATCACCCGCTACTTTCGTGGCATGACGCCCTACTACAACGCCTCGCCGAGCACCTACACCAGCCCTATCCAATACCGCTGCCAGAAGAACTATGGCGTGGTGATAACCGACGGGTTGCCGACCTACGACCGGACGTTTCCGTCGAATGATCCCCAGGCCCAGGGGACGAACAGGTTGCCCAACTGGGATGGGAAAAACAACGACGGCGACAACCCCACGGGCGGGGATGGCGAGGGCGACAGCCTTTACCTCGATGACATTGCCAAGTTTGCCTATGACATCGACATGCGTTCATCCGGAACCGATGCCGCAGGCAAGAGCTGGAACAGCGCCGATTTTCCAAAACAGAACATGAGCACCTACACGGTGGGGTTCACGGCGGCCAACCAGATGCTCTCCGATGCCGCCAGCTATGGGCAGGGCAGGTACTACCAGGCGATCGACAGCGCCGGCCTGAGTACCGCGCTGTCCGCCGCCTTCAGCGACATCACCTCCAAGGCCGGTTCCGGTGGTGGGGGTTCGGCCATTGCCGGTACCGCCTCCACGAGCGCCAGTTACTTCCAGACCGGCTATGACCCGGCGGACTGGCACGGCACGATCAAGTCGTACGGCTTCAATACCAATGGTACGGTCAATACCGCCGCGTTGAACTGGAGCACCGACACCACCATCAGGACCAGTTCCACCGCGCCCCTGTATCAGTCATGGAATACCACGAGCAACACGGTGGTGGCCCTGGCATTCAACAACTTCTCCACGACGCAACGAGCGGCGCTCAACCTGGGCCTGCCCAGCGGTATCGTGGGCAATGACCTGGTGGAGTGGAGCAAGGGCACCAACAAAACCGGGCTGAAGACGCGTACGCTGTTGCTCGGCGATATCATCAACTCGCCGCTGGTGGTGGCCTTGCCCAGCGAGCAGACCGCTTCCGATCTGGTGGGCGACAGCAGCTACAGCGTCTACCTGAGCACCAAGGCCAGCAGGATGAACAGCAACCTGGTGGTCAATGGCAACGACGGCTTCATGAGCGTGATCAATTCCAGTACCGGTGCCCGGGTTTACGCCTACATGCCCAGCAGTGTGCTGCCATCGCTGCATTTCATTGCCGACCCGGCCTATATCAACGGTACCAGCCATAAATTCCTCAATGATGGTCAGGTTGGCGTATTCGATGCACAGTTCAACAACAGTGCCTGGAAGACCGTGGCGCTGGGTGGAGTGGGGGCAGGCGGCAAGGCATTCTTTGCCGTCCAGTTGTTCGATGCCACGCTGGGCAATGTCTACAACGCCCTCTGGGAGTTACGCGCCCCCGACATCGCGGATACCGGCAATCCGCTGAACGATATCGGCTACGCCTATGCCAGGCCCGAAGTTGCCCGATTGCCCGACGGCCGCTGGGCGGCGTTCATCGCCAACGGCTATGGCAGCAATTCCGGTGTCGCGGCGTTGTACATCGTCGATATCCGTGACGGTTCGCTGATCAGAAAAATCGTGGTCGACAGTAGCGAAACGACCAATGGCCTATCCTCGGTGAAGCTGAAGGTGAATGCCCAGAACGTGGTCCAGGCAGCCTATGGCGGCGACCTCAAGGGGCGCCTGTGGAAGTTCGACCTGAGTTCCACCACGATCAACAGCTGGGGCCTGGCCTTTGCCGGTTCACCATTGTTTACCGCACCCGGTGGTGCCAGCCAGCCCATCACCGCGCAACCGTTGCTGATCGACCATCCGATCAACGGCAAAATGGTGTTTTTCGGTACCGGGAAATTCAATGAAACCTCTGACAAGTTGAGCAAGGACGGGCAGGCCTTCTACGGTATATGGGATGCCGATGGCGGGGCAGGCAGGATCACCGTGAGCAACCTGGTGGCCCAGTCGATTACCGGTGTCTTCACCTCCAATGGCGTGCAGTTCATCACCACCAGCGAAAACCCGGTGGTTTACCCGGCACAGAGCGGCTGGTACCTGCCGCTGATCTATAACAATGTGGCCACGGGGGAACGGGTGATCTACCCGGCGCGCACGACCCTGGGGCGAATTGTCTTCACCACCGCTGCCGTCGATACCACCGATCCCTGCGCCAGTTTCGGTACCGGCCGGGTGGTGGAGCTGGATGCGTTCACCGGGAAAATGCTCAGCTATGCCGTGCTCGATACCAGCGGTGACGGGGTTGTCGACGGTGGTGACCTGCGTTCGAGCGGGTTCAATTTTTCTGCCATCCCCAACCTGACCGGCATCATGGGCGGCAGTGGGGGGCAGACTAAAATCTTCAGCGACTCCAGCGGTGGCACCACCTCCATGGCGGAAAAAGGCGGTGGCGGCAGTCGACGGATCATGTGGCGACAAATCCAATAGGAAAGAACGTGTATGACGCAGGCAGCCAAAGGCTTCACCTTGATCGAACTCATGATTGTCGTGGCCATTGTCGGTATCCTTGCGGCGGTGGCCTATCCCAGTTATATCGAGTACTCGAAGCGTACCCATCGCACGGAGATTGCCGGACTGCTCTCGGAGCAGGCACAGAATCTGGAGCGTTACTATTCGAGGAACGGCTTTTACACCAACGCCAGTGTTTCCACCGGGAACGGCTACTACTCCATTGCCGCTACCTTGAACGCCCAGGATTTCACCCTGGCAGCTACGGCGGCGGCAGGCTCGATGATGGTGGGCGACAAGTGTGGCGGTTTCACCATTACCCAGACGGGTGCACGCAGCAACCCGGGCGCCAGCTCAGGTGTGACGACAAAGGACTGTTGGGGGCGCTGACTTTTTTCAGGAGTGGTTGAGCACGCTCCCTACAGGTTTGGATCGACAGATGAGCAGGCAGCAACAAGTGATAATCGTGGGGGGCGGCGTGATTGGCTTGTTGACCGCCTTCAATCTGGCGGGGAATGTCGAGCGAGTGATTCTGCTCGATCGCGCAGGCCTGGGCCGGGAGTCCTCCTGGGCCGGTGGCGGGATCGTCTCGCCGTTGTATCCATGGCGCTACAGCGCGGCCGTCACGGCCCTGGCCCATTGGTCGCAGGATTTCTACCCGCAGTTGGGCGAGCGCCTGTTCGCCAGCACTGGCGTCGATCCGGAAGTCCATGTCACCGGCCTCTACTGGCTGGACCTCGATGACGAGGCCGAAGCCCTGGCCTGGGCCGAGCGCGAGCAGCGCCCACTGAGCCGTGTGGATATCTCGGCGGTTCGTGACGCGGTGCCGGTGATGGGGGATGGCTACTCCCGGGCGATCCATATGGCGCATGTCGCCAACGTGCGCAACCCGCGGCTGGTGAAGTCGCTCAAGGCAGCCCTGCAGGCATTGCCCAATGTCACGATCCACGAGCAGTGCGAAGTCGGCGACTTCATTCGCGAAGACGATAAAGTCGTGGGTGTGCGCACCTCGGTGGGTGAGCTGCGTGCCGAGCAGATCGTCCTGGCCGCCGGTGCCTGGAGTGGCGAACTGCTGAAGAACCTGGGGTTGGAACTGCCGGTCGAGCCGGTCAAGGGCCAGATGATTTTGTACAAATGTGCGGCAGACTTCCTGCCGAGCATGATTCTGGCCAAGGGCCGTTATGCGATTCCGCGGCGTGACGGGCATATCCTGATTGGCAGTACCCTGGAGCATGAAGGTTTCGACAAGACCCCGACCGTGCCGGCGCTGGACAGTCTCAAGGCGTCGGCGCAGGAGTTGATTCCAGCACTCGCGGGTGTCGAGCCGGTTGCCCACTGGGCGGGCTTGCGGCCAGGCTCTCCGGAGGGGATTCCCTTCATCGGACCGGTGCCTGGTTTCGACGGGCTCTGGCTCAACTGCGGCCACTATCGCAATGGCTTGGTATTGGCGCCAGCGTCCTGCCAGTTGTTTGCCGACCTGCTGCTGGGGCGTGAGCCGATCATCGATCCTGCGCCTTACGCGCCTGCCGGACGCATTCTGTAGGAACCGGCTTGCTGGTGATGGCAATCTGCCATTCGATAGCGTAGTTGACTGATACACCGCAATCGCCAGCAAGCCGGCTCCCACAAGGGCTGTCCTTGGTGGAGAGTGAGGACGATTGGGTGGCTCAGTCCAGCCCCAGCTTCTTCAGGCGATAGCGCATCGAGCGAAACGACAGGCTCAAGCGCTGGGCTGCCGCGGTCCGGTTCCAGCGGGTTTCCTCCAGGGCCTGGAGGATCAGTTTGCGCTCGACATTCTCCAGGTAGTCCTCAAGGTTGTCGATCTGTGCCAGGCTGGGTTCACCGGCCTCGGCCATGTTGCCCGCGGCTTCCGCCAGACGCAGGTCGCTGGCTTCGATCTGGTCGTTTTCGCAGAGGGTGTAGGCCCGTTCGAGCATGTTTTCCAGTTCCCGCACGTTGCCGGGAAAACGATAGCCCTTGAGCGTATCCAACGCTTGCGGGTGCAGCCTGGCGGCCGGCTGGCCGCTGCCCGAGGCCAGACGTTCGAGTACATGGGTCGCCAGGGGCTCGATATCGTCCCGGCGCTCACGCAGGGCCGGGACACGCAGTTCGATGACATTCAGCCGGTAGTAGAGGTCCTGGCGAAACCGCTCGGCAGCCACTTCGGCGTTCAGGTCCTTGTGGGTGGCGCAAAGGATGCGCACATCCACCACTTCCTCCTGTTGCCCGCCGATACTGCGTATGGCCTTCTCCTGGATGGCCCGCAACAGTTTGACCTGCATCGCCAGCGGCAGGTCGGCCACTTCGTCGAGGAACAGCGTGCCGCCGTTGGCCGCCTGGAACAGCCCGGGCTTATCCTCGACCGCGCCGCTGAAACTGCCCTTGCGGTGGCCGAAGAACTCGCTTTCCATCAGTTCCGACGGAATTGCCCCGCAGTTGACCGGTACGAACGGTCGTTCGGCCCGCGGGCCCTGCTCGTGGATCAGGCGCGCCACCAGTTCCTTGCCACTGCCCGACTCGCCGCTGATGTACACCGGTGCCTGGCTGCGCGCCAGCTTGTCGATCTGCTTGCGCAGGGCGCGCATCGGCAGCGAGTCACCGAGCAGTCGGGTGTCGATGGTCGCCGGTTTGTGCCCGGCCACCGGCAGGCGCAGGGCGCTGGCGACCAGTTCGCGCAGGCGGGCCAGGTCCACCGGCTTGGTGAGAAAGTCGAAGGCGCCGGACTTGAGTGCATTGATGGCGGTATCGAGGCTGCCGTAGGCGGTGATCATCGCCACCGGTACCTGGGGGTGCCGCTGCTGGATGTGCTGCACCAGCTCCAGGCCGGTGCCGTCCGGCAGGCGCATATCCGTCAGGCACAGATCAAAGGTGTCTCGGGTCAGCTTGTCGCGGGCTTCGCCGACATTGCGGGCGCTCTGGGTGTCGAGCTTCATTCGGCCCAGGGTGATTTCCAGGAGTTCGCGGATATCCGGCTCATCATCGACGATCAGGACCTTTTGCCGTGGGCTCATGTTCAACTCTGTCTCAGTACGTGTGCGAAGGTGATGCGAAAGCAACTGCCGCCTTCGTGCCTGGAATAGTCTAGGCGGGCCTGGTTGCTTTCGCATAACTCGCGGGACAGGTACAGGCCCAGACCCGTGCCCTGGCTTTCGGTGGTGAAGAAGGGTTCGAACAGGTGCTGCAACTGTTCTGCGGCGACGCCGGGGCCGTTGTCGCGGATTTCAAGCGTCGGCAGGTCGTTCTTGCGCTCGCGCGACAATGTCAGCCAGACCTCGGCCTGCTCATGCAGTTGGGCGCTGTAGCGCAGGCCGTTCTCCAGCAGGTTGTTCAGCACCTGGGTCATTTGCTGCGGGTCGGCATGGGTTTTCAGCCAGTCGTTCTCGATCCGCAGATGCAAGTGCTGGCCTGGGCCGGCTCTTTCGCGCCAGTCGCTGACAAAGGCTTGCAGCCAGGGGCTCAGGTCGAGCAATTGCGGCTCGGCCTGGCGTCGCCGCGACAGTTGCAGGACGTTCTCGATCACCAGATTCATGCGCTTGGACTGGTCCTGGATTATTTGCGTGAGACGTCGGTCGGGATCTTGCAGTTCCTCCGATTCCAGCAGCAGTTGGGCGGCGTGGCTGATGGCTCCGAGGGGATTGCGGATTTCGTGGGCGATCCCGGCGGTCAGCCGGCCCAGGGCGGCGAGTTTGAGTTGCTGGGCCTGTTGGGCGATTTTCGACAGGTCTTCGAGGAAGATCAGCGTCTGGCGCTGCTCGCCCCGCTGCAGGGCGATGAAGCTGGGCTGCAGGACCACGTCACTGCCGGCGACCTTGAGGCTTTGCGGACGCAATGTTGGGTTGCTCTGCCACAGGCGCAGGCGGGCGATCAGCTCCGGTGAGTAGGATTCGATCAGTCGCCCGAGCAGATGCTCCTGGCCCAGCAGCATCAGCCCACTCTGGTTGGCCAGTTGCACGCGATGCTCGGCGTCGAGCACGAGGATGCCGGTATGCATGCGCTGCAGGATCAGGGCATTGAGTTCCTCAAGCTTGGTCACATCGCTGGCACGTTGTTCGGCCAGGGTTTCGCTGACGTTCAGCAGGCGGGTCAGCCCCTGGACGAGGAAGGACGCGGCGAAGCACAGCACGCCCAGCAGCCCGGCTTGCACATAGTAGTTGGCTGCCGCCGGGAGGCTGAAGCTCAGGTAGAAGGTCAGGTAGATGATGCCGCTGGCTGAAATGGCCGCGATCAGCAACCCCATGCGGCCGCGCAGCAGCACGTTGCTGATGGCGACCGAGGCGATCAGCAGGTTGCCGAGACCACTCGGCGGGCCACCTGCGGCATAGAACAGGCCCGACAGCATCACCGCGTCGGCCAGTGCCAGGCTGAAGACCTGGGCCTGGCGCCTGGGATTTTCCAGCAGCACCACTACCAGGATGTTCAGGATCAGGTAGATCCAGCTGCCGGTGCGAAACAGTTCGCCGTCGGTCAGTTCCAGCAGCTTGTCGTCCATCCTGCTGGAAATCAGCAGGACCAGGGCGATGCCGATGCTCAAGCGGTAGAGGTTGTAGAGCCTGAGCAGGCGCTGCGCCTGGGCTCCGCCGAGACTGAAGGTCTCAGCGGTCACGAGGGCTCGGGCCTTGCTCGAGGTGAGCCTGGCTGCAATACCACTCTTGTTGCTGGCTCAGGGCGCGGTCGCGGGGCAGGTGAACGCCACAATGGGCACAGCGCACCATGGGCGGGGCGTTGGGTTCGTCGGCGGGACGGCTGGCGGTTGCGGCCCGTTTGAACTTGCGCCAGAACCATACGGCAGCGGCGATCAGTGCGATCCAGAACAGTAGACGAAGCATGGCAACCCGCTTTTCGACGAATGATCCGGCAGTTTAGCCAAGCTCATGGCGCGAGCCCAGTGCAATTGCGGGGTGCTGGGCCCAAGGCAAAAAAAAGAGCCCCGAGAGGCTCTTTTCTGTAGGCAACCCTGGCTTTCAGTCGAACAGGCCGAAGGTCATGTAGCTGAACCACGAACGGTCGCTGTTGTTGCCTTCGGCTTCGTGCTGCTCTTCCTGGGCGGCATCGCCTTCGGTCGGTTTCAGGTCGGCCGGAATGGCGTCCTTGGCGTCCTGGAACTGTTTCATCACGTCCTGGTTGGCGCGGGTTTCTCCCGGTGGCAGCGGTGGGCGCGACTCGATCAGGCCGAGGGTGGCCTTGCTCAGCCAGGAGCGGTTGTCCGCCTCGGCGACACGTGGCACGAACTGGCCGTCGACCAGGCTCGGGTGGTTCGGGTAGTTGGCCTTCAGCACTTCCAGGCTGGTGGCAGCCAGTTCGTCCAGGTGCAGGCGCTGGTAGGATTCGACCATCACCGCCAGGCCGTCGCCGACCGAAGGGGTTTCCTGGAAGTTTTCCACCACGTAGCGGCCGCGGTTGGCGGCGGCGACATAGGCCTGACGGGTCAGGTAGTAGTCGGCCACGTGGATTTCGTAGGCCGCCAGCAGGTTGCGCAGGTAGATCATGCGCTGCTTGGCGTCCGGCGCGTAGCGGCTGTTCGGGTAGCGGCTGGTCAACTGGGCGAACTCGTTGTAGGAGTCGCGGGCGGCACCCGGGTCACGCTTGGTCATGTCCAGCGGCAGGAAACGCGCCAGCAGGCCAACGTCCTGGTCGAACGAGGTCAGGCCCTTGAGGTAGTAGGCGTAATCCACGTTCGGGTGCTGCGGGTGCAGGCGGATGAAACGCTCGGCGGCGGACTTGGCGGCTTCCGGCTCGGAGTTCTTGTAGTTGGCGTAGATCAGCTCGAGCTGTGCCTGGTCGGCATAGCGTCCGAACGGATAACGCGACTCCAGGGCCTTGAGCTTGGCGGTGGCGGCGGTATAGCTGTTGTTGTCCAGGTCGGCCTGTGCCTGCTGGTACAGCTCGACTTCGCTCAGGTTTTCGTCAACGACTTCCTTCGACGAGCAAGCAGCGGTCAGTGCGAGGATGGCGATCAGCAGCAGGTGTTTCACTTGCATGGCGGCTTGCGTCCCTATGACGGCCGCTGTCTTGGGCGGTGCCGTCCTGTTATGATGAACGCCCCGTTGAAAAGCCTCGGGGCAAAAGACGCCGTATTTAACCACAAGCGCGCAGCCGAAACCAAAGGCTGTGCCGACGCCCAGTCCGAGCATGTCCGATAAAATTGAACTTCGCGCAGAGGTGCCGTCCGAACTGGGCGGTCAACGCCTCGATCAAGTCGCCGCCCAACTGTTTTCCGAGCACTCGCGCTCGCGCCTTTCCACCTGGATCAAGGACGGCCGCCTGACGGTGGATGGTGCGGTGATCCGCCCGCGCGATATCGTCCACGGCGGCTCCGTTCTCGAACTGACCGCCGAACAGGAAGCTCAGGGTGAATGGGTAGCCCAGGATATCGAGCTCGATATCGTCTACGAAGATGACGATATCCTGGTGATCAACAAGCCGGCGGGGCTGGTCGTGCACCCGGCGGCCGGACATGCCAGCGGTACCCTGCTCAACGCGTTGTTGCACCACGTGCCGGACATCGTCAACGTGCCTCGCGCCGGTATCGTGCACCGGCTGGACAAGGACACCACCGGGCTGATGGTGGTGGCCAAGACCATCCAGGCGCAGACGCAACTGGTGGCCCAGTTGCAGAGCCGGACCGTCAGCCGTATCTATGAGTGCATCGTGATCGGCGTGGTCACCGCGGGCGGCAAGATCAATGCCCCGATCGGCCGGCACGGCCAGCAGCGCCAGCGCATGGCCGTGATGGAAGGCGGCAAGCCGGCGGTCAGCCACTATCGTGTACTCGAGCGCTTCCGCTCCCATACCCATGTGCGGGTGAAACTGGAAACCGGCCGGACCCACCAGATCCGCGTGCACATGGCGCACATCAACTTCCCGTTGGTGGGTGACCCTGTCTACGGTGGCCGTTTCCGCATTCCGCCGGCAGCCAGCCCGACCATGGTCGATTCGCTGAAAAACTTCCCGCGTCAGGCCCTGCATGCGCGGTTCCTGGAGCTGGAACATCCGACCACCGGCAAGCGCATGAGTTGGGAGTCGCCGCTGCCGGACGATTTCGTCTGGCTGCTGTCGCTGCTCAAGCAGGACCGCGAGGCCTTCGTCGGGTGAGCGACTTCCTGATTCCGGACTGGCCCGCGCCGGCGCGGGTCAGGGCCTGCGTGACCACTCGTGCGGGGGGCGTCAGCCAGGCGCCGTTCGATAGCCTCAACCTGGGCGATCATGTCGAGGATGACCCGGCCGCGGTCGCGGAAAACCGTCGGCGCCTCAATACGACCTTCTCTATCCGCCCGGCCTGGTTGCGCCAGGTGCATGGCGTGGTGGTGGTCGAGGCTGACCCGGAGGTGACCGCCGAGGCCGATGGCAGTTGGACGATGACTCCCGGGGTGGCTTGTACGGCGATGACCGCCGATTGCCTGCCGGCCTTGTTCTGCGATCGTGCCGGGACCCGCGTGGCGGCGGCCCATGCCGGTTGGCGTGGCCTGGCAGCCGGTGTGCTGGAGGCAGCGGTCGACAGTCTCGGTGTGGCGTCTTCGGAAATACTGGTCTGGCTTGGCCCGGCGATCGGTCCCCAGGCTTTCGAGGTGGGCGCGGAAGTGCGCGAGGCCTTCGTTGCCACTCATCCGGAAACCGTCGAGGCCTTCGTTCCCAGCCGCAACGCCGGCCGTTTCATGGCCGACATCTATGCCCTGGCCCGCCTGCGCCTGGCCGCGCGCGGAGTCACCGCCGTCTACGGTGGCGGCTTCTGCACGGTGTCCGACCCGCGCTTCTATTCCTACCGGCGCAACCCGCGTACCGGTCGTTTCGCCTCTCTGGTCTGGCTGGCCGACTAGACTCTTCTGATCTGCGTCAATCGTCCGACGCTTGAAACTCCCAGAATCGACCGTATCTATAGGTGCATCTGGCAGGCTTCTCCATTCAGGTGTGTCCATCGCTCCGGCCTGCTCAAAAGGAAGGTGACTAATGCGTATAGACCGATTAACCAGCAAGTTGCAGTTGGCCTTGTCCGATGCCCAATCCCTGGCCGTCGGCCTGGATCACCCGGCCATCGAACCGACCCACCTGTTGCAGGCATTGCTGGAACAGCAGGGTGGTTCGATCAAACCCCTGCTGATGCAGGTTGGCTTCGAGGTCAACAGCCTGCGCAAGGAGTTGAGCAAGGAGCTCGACAAGCTGCCGAAAATCCAGAATCCCACCGGCGATGTGAACATGTCGCAGGATCTGGCGCGCCTGTTGAACCAGGCCGATCGCCTGGCCCAGCAGAAGGGCGACCAATTCATCTCCAGCGAACTGGTGCTGCTCGCCGCCATGGACGAGAACAGCAAACTCGGCAAGTTGCTGCTGGGCCAGGGCGTGAGCAAGAAGGCCCTGGAGAACGCGATCAACAACCTGCGGGGTGGCGCGGCGGTCAATGACGCCAACGTCGAGGAATCGCGCCAGGCCCTGGACAAGTACACCGTCGACCTGACCAAGCGTGCCGAAGACGGCAAGCTCGACCCGGTGATCGGCCGTGACGACGAGATTCGCCGTACCATTCAGGTACTGCAACGGCGGACCAAGAACAACCCGGTGCTGATCGGCGAGCCTGGCGTGGGCAAGACCGCCATCGCCGAAGGCCTGGCCCAGCGCATCATCAATGGCGAAGTGCCCGATGGCCTCAAGGGCAAGCGTCTGCTGTCGCTGGACATGGGCGCGCTGATCGCCGGGGCCAAGTACCGCGGAGAGTTCGAGGAGCGCCTCAAGGCACTGCTCAACGAACTGTCGAAGCAGGAAGGGCAGATCATTCTGTTCATCGACGAACTGCACACCATGGTCGGCGCCGGCAAGGGCGAAGGCTCGATGGATGCGGGCAACATGCTCAAGCCGGCTCTGGCGCGTGGCGAACTGCATTGTGTCGGTGCGACCACCCTCAACGAGTACCGTCAATATATAGAGAAGGACGCGGCCCTTGAGCGGCGCTTCCAGAAGGTGCTGGTGGACGAGCCGAGCGAGGAGGACACCATTGCCATCCTGCGCGGCCTGAAAGAGCGTTATGAAGTGCACCACAAGGTGGCCATCACCGACGGCGCGATCATTGCGGCCGCCAAGCTCAGCCATCGCTACATCACTGACCGCCAGTTGCCGGACAAGGCCATCGACCTGATCGACGAAGCCGCCAGCCGCATCCGCATGGAGATCGACTCCAAGCCGGAAGTGCTCGATCGCCTGGAGCGACGCCTGATTCAGCTCAAGGTCGAAGCCCAGGCCCTGAAGAAAGAGGACGACGAGGCAGCGATCAAGCGCCTTGACAAGCTCCAGGAAGACATTGCCCGGCTGGAGCGTGAGTACTCCGACCTGGAAGACGTCTGGGCCTCGGAAAAGGCCGAGGTACAGGGCTCGGCGCAGATCCAGCAGAAAATCGAGCAGTCGCGTCAGGAACTGGAGGCGGCACGTCGCAAGGGCGACCTCAATCGCATGGCGGAACTGCAGTATGGGGTGATCCCGGACCTGGAGCGCAGCCTGCAGATGGTCGACCAGCATGGTCACAGCGAGAACCAGTTGCTGCGCAGCAAGGTCACCGAGGAGGAGATCGCCGAGGTGGTTTCGAAGTGGACCGGCATCCCGGTCTCGAAAATGCTCGAGGGCGAGCGTGAGAAGCTGCTGAAGATGGAAAGCCTGCTGCACCAGCGTGTCATCGGCCAGAGCGAGGCGGTGGTGGCGGTGGCCAACGCGGTACGGCGTTCCCGTGCCGGGTTGTCGGATCCGAATCGTCCGAGCGGTTCGTTCATGTTCCTCGGCCCGACCGGGGTGGGCAAGACCGAACTGTGCAAGGCCCTGGCCGAGTTCCTGTTCGATACCGAAGAGGCCATGGTGCGGATCGACATGTCCGAGTTCATGGAAAAACACTCCGTGGCTCGCCTGATCGGTGCGCCTCCAGGGTATGTCGGTTATGAGGAAGGTGGCTACCTGACCGAGGCCGTGCGGCGCAAGCCATATTCGGTGATCCTGCTGGACGAGGTCGAGAAGGCGCACCCGGATGTGTTCAATATCCTGCTGCAGGTGCTGGAAGATGGTCGCCTGACCGACAGTCACGGCCGCACCGTGGACTTCCGCAACACCGTGGTGGTGATGACCTCCAACCTCGGCTCGACGCAGATCCAGGAGCTGGTGGGTGATCGAGAGGCGCAGCGGGCGGCGGTCATGGATGCCCTGGGCAGCCATTTCCGGCCGGAGTTCATCAACCGGGTCGATGAAGTGGTGATCTTCGAGCCGCTGGCGCGTGAGCAGATCGCCGGTATCACCGAGATCCAGTTGGGCCGCCTGCGTGGCCGCCTGGCCGAGCGCGAGCTGACGCTGACGTTGAGCGACGAGGCGCTGGACAAGTTGATCGCCGTTGGCTACGACCCGGTCTATGGCGCACGGCCGCTGAAACGGGCGATCCAGCGCTGGATCGAGAACCCGCTGGCCCAGTTGATCCTGTCGGGACGCTTCGTGCCGGGGAGCAGCATCACCGGCCAGGTGGAGAACGACGAGATCGTCTTTGCCTGAGTGGTTGCGGCACTGGAAGGAAGGGCCTCGCATCGCGAGGCCTTTTTTTTCGCCAAGGCGTTGAATTCAATGAAAAAGGCTTGTAAAGTGCGCCCCGCAACACGGTCATCCCCGGAACGCCCCCGCAAAGGGAATTCCAAAAAAAGATTGCAAATTCAGTGTCTTGAAAGCAATTTAGGGGTTGACAGAGAGTTGAAAGGTTGTAAAATGACGCGCCTCAGAGACGCAAACGCAGAAATGCGAAAGTGACGAAGAGTAAGCTTCCAGCGATGGGGTGAAGCGTTAGAGTTGTAGCTTGAAATGTGTCGTTCCGTGATAGCTCAGTCGGTAGAGCAAATGACTGTTAATCATTGGGTCCCAGGTTCGAGTCCTGGTCACGGAGCCAATTTCAAACCGGGGTATAGCGCAGTCCGGTAGCGCGCCTGCTTTGGGAGCAGGATGTCAGGAGTTCGAATCCCCTTACCCCGACCATATTCAGAAAAAAAGCACCCGCAAGGGTGCTTTTTTTTGCCCACGTATTTCGTTCTGAGTAGAGTTTGCAGCTTCTGAGTTTTTCAGGAGAACTGTCCCGTCCTGAATAAAGTTTCCCGGTCAACCGGAAAGCAACTCCCATATGGAGCGCAACCTCATGTGGCGAGCAGGCTTGCCTGCGCTGGGGGGCGAAGCGCCCCCAAAGCCTGTGCGCGCCGAATACCGGGCCTATCGTGTTCGCGAGTTTTACGGCTGTTTTTTCATGCTGCTCGCTGGCACTAAGCCATTGCCGGCAAGGGCAGCCGCAACGCCGCCCCGCCGACACACCGCTCGATCAGTGTAACTTCAACCGCGGATCCGTCCCACGCCCGATCCGGCTCCCCAGCATCAGCATCAACGTACGGAACGTGCCGTACAGCGCCATCTGGTGCATGCGATACAACGACACATAGAACATCCGCGCCAGCCAGCCTTCGAGCATCACGCTGCCGGTCAGGTTGCCCATCAGGTTGCCCACCGCCGAGAAGCGCGACAGCGAAATCAGCGAGCCATAGTCGGTGTAGCGGTACTCCGGCAGGGCTCCAGCCTTGCCCTCGATCCTTTGCTTCAGCGACTTGGCCAGCAGCGACGCCTGCTGGTGGGCCGCTTGTGCGCGTGGCGGTACATTGCGATCGCTGCCCGGCTGCGGGCAGGCCGCGCAGTCGCCGAAGGCGAAGATGTTTTCATCGCGAGTGGTCTGCAGCGTCGGCAGGACCTGGAGCTGGTTGATCCGGTTGGTCTCCAGACCGTCAATGTCCTTCAGGAAGCCAGGCGCGCGGATACCGGCTGCCCAGACCTTCAGGCTGGCCGGAATCACCTGGCCATCGGCGGTAAGCAGGCTTTCGGTGGTGACCTCGCTGACCGCCGCGTTGGTCATGACCCGCACGCCAAGTTTTTCCAGGGTCTTGTGCACCGGCCCGCTGATCCGCTCCGGCAAGGCTGGCAGCACCCGCGGACCGGCTTCGATCAGGGTGATGTGCATGTTTTCCGGCTTGATCCGGTCCAGGCCGTAGGCCGCCAGTTCATGGGCGGCGTTGTGCAGTTCTGCGGCCAGTTCCACGCCGGTGGCACCGGCGCCGACGATGGCGACACTGATCATCTGTTCCGGCGTGTCGTTGTGTCCGGCGGCATGGGCACGCAGGTAGTGGTTGAGTAGCTGCTGGTGGAAGCGCTCGGCCTGCTTGCGGGTATCGAGGAACAGGCAGTGCTGCGCCGCGCCCTGGGTGCCGAAGTCATTGGTGGTACTGCCGACGGCGATCACCAGGGTGTCGTAGCCCAGCTCGCGAGCCGGCAGCAACTCTACGCCGTTTTCGTCGTAGGTCGCGGCCAACTGGATTTTTTTACCGGCGCGATCAAGCCCGCTCATGCGGCCGAGCTGGAACTCGAAGTGGTTCCATTTCGCCTGGGCGACATAGTTGAGTTCGTCTTCCGAAGAGTTCAGGGAGCCGGCGGCCACTTCGTGCAGCAGGGGCTTCCAGATGTGGGTCAGGTTCGCGTCGACCAGCACGATGCTGGCACTGCCGCGTTTACCCAGAGTCTTACCCAGGCGGGTCGCCAACTCCAGGCCGCCGGCGCCGCCGCCAACGATCACGATACGATGGGTCATGGGGATATCTCGCAAGGCTAAAGGAAATCTGTGCCTGCGTTACCCGGGCGAGCGCGAGGCAGCTCATAGCGCCAGATAACTCAGGAGGCGGCTCAACAGGCCCAGGCCGATCACCGCGACGAGCACCACCACCAGGAGCATCCACGGCCGAAAGGGCCGGCGCTCGACCTGGTGCTGGGAGAGTTGCAGGTACTCGTCGACATGTTTCTGGTCTTGCGGGGTCAGTCGGCTGCTCATGAAGAAGGTCTCTGTCAGGTAGACGTTACCGAATGTGCAAACGCTACATGTGGGCATGTCTGGGCAACACTGTCCCCGATGCCCACTAGCTGAAACCCCTGCAGCGCTCATTTGAGCATAGCCGCCAGGAAAAGGTTCTGGCTGCTGGACGATTCCGGCAGATGATAACGCTTTGTATCATTGGCGGCGGCAATTTCGGCACGAAATTACAGGCTGATACCCACGTCGAAGACGATGCTGCGCCCCAGGTTGCCACGCAGGAAGTCGGGCGCGTCCGGGTGGGCGAACAGCACCCGGGCGAAGGTCGGTCCCACCAGTGACAGCGAGCGCCAGCCCTGACGCAGGTACTCGGTGGGCGGCGGGAAGTGGCTGTTGAGGTCGAGCACTTCGCGCTTCAGGCTGGCGAACGCGATGATGTCCAGTTCGCTCAGGTCCAGGCCGCGCTCCTTGTAGTTGTGAGACTTCTTGCGCAGGGTCGGGGCCAGGCGCAGCAACAGCTCGGAAGCGGGAATGCGTCGCGGCTTGGCCTCGCGGCGCACCAGTTGGCTCAGGGAAAATGCGCTGCGTCGACGCTGGAGCTCCTCGCGCCATTCGTCGTTGAGTCGACGGCCTTCATCAAGGACGAAGAACACCTCGAAGCGGGCATCGCGAAACAGCGCGTCCGGCGGCTCCTGGCCGGCGGGATGGAAGTCCTCGTGACGGTAGGGCACGTTCAGTCCCTGCAGCAGGCGCTGGCAGACCCAACGCTCACGCTCCCATTTGCGGGCATTGGATAGAAACGTGTTGGCTTGCTCGGCCTGGATGGTCAGCAAACGTAAGAAGTCTGAGTCGTCCATGGCCCAAGCTTAGCGTTGAAATCGTGACAACAGGTAGTGTCCCGGGGACTATCTCCGGGCTGCCAGTTGTTTACCCGTGTAGACTGTAGGGCTTATCCGGGCAGGGAGTTCCAGGTGTGACGCAGAGGTGCTTATGATCGGTGCGCAATTGCTGTCGCCTGCCAGTCTGGTTATCGGCTGGCTGATCTATCTGCCGGTGGTGCTTTGGGTAGTCTGGCGTTCGCCGTGGGTCGAGCTGTTCACCGACAGTCGCCGCCAGCACCTGCTGTTCGGTACTGTGTTCGCCCTGTTCCTGCTCTGGTTGCTGCGTCGTGACTTCGATAGCGGTGTGTCCTATCACTTCATTGGCCTGACCGCGGTCACCTTGCTGCTCGACTGGCCGTTGGCGATCGTCGGTGCACTGGTGGCGCAGCTCGGACTGGTGCTGTTGGGGCGGCAGGACCTGGCAGCCTTGGGCGTCAATGGCACGTTGTTGATCCTGTTGCCAGTGTTGGTCACTGAGGTCTGTGCGGTGCTGGTGGAGCGTGCCCAGCCACGCAATCTCTTCGTCTACATCTTCTGTTCGGGCTTCTTTGCCGCGGCCCTGGCGGCGTTGTTGTGCCTGCTGTCGAGCCTGGCTTTGCTGTGGTTCGACGAGCGCTTCGCGATGCCGGAGTGGCTGGAAGACTTCATCGGCTACCTGTGGCTGATCCTCTTTCCCGAGGCGTTCATCAACGGCATGGTGATCAGTGCACTGGTGGTGTTCTGCCCCGAATGGCTGGAAACCTTCAACCGCACACGCTACCTGTCGGCACCGTGGAAGGACAACGAGCCGCCCGGGAACTCTCGTTGATCTGCATCAAGTAAGCCGATCCGCATGGCGCTCATGCTCGGAAAAACACCCGGGGAGGGGCGCAGTGATGAGTGTGTACGAATGGGCGCGTCAGGAAGTGCGGGCCAGCCTGGATGCCGCGCACGCGGCAGGCTTCGAGCCGGGGCTGGGGTTGCGCGCCCTGCTCAGTGCGGTGGTGCAGCAGAGCAGGGCGGTGCGCAGTGCCGAGGATCTGGCCGACGAGCTGCAGTTTCTCGCCGAAAACCTCGATGACGATCAGGATTACGGCTTCATGCGGCCCTGATCCTTGCGATCAGTGAGTGCGCGGCGACAGTTCTTCGGAGAACAGCTCGTCCTCGGCATCCGGGGCGACCGGGATCTTGTGCTCTTCCGCCGCCCAGGCGCCCAGGTCGATCAGCTTGCAGCGGTCGGAGCAGAACGGTCGGTTGGTGTTGGTCGCTTTCCATTCCACGGGGGCTCCGCAGGTTGGGCATTCGACGGTCAGGGGCTGGCTCATGTTCGGCCTCCTCGTAAAGTCAGGTAGAAGTTGTGCAGGCGCTCGACTTCGCTGTGCAGCCAGGCGAGGTCGCGATCGTTGACCAGGACGTCATCGGCGTATTTCAGGCGCTCCTCGCGGCTGGCCTGGGCCTTGAGAATGGCCTGAACCTGCTCCTCGCTGGTCTGGTCGCGCAGCAGCGTGCGCTCGACCTGCAGCGCTTGCGGCGCATCGATCACCAGCACGCGCTGGGTGGTAGCGTATTGGCCGGACTCGATCAGCAGCGGTGAGACCAGGATCGCGTAGGGCGACTGTGCCTTGGCCAGGTGGCTGGCGATCTCCGCGGCAATCAGCGGATGCAGCAGCGCTTCGAGCCAGCGTCGCTGTTCGGCGTCCGCGAAAATCAGCTGGCGCAGAGCGCTCCGGTCCAGTTGGCCGTCGGCCTGCAGCACGCCGGGGCCGAAGTGCTCGGCGATCTTCAGCAGCGCCGGACGCCCCGGTTCCACCACCCAGCGGGCGGCGTGGTCGGCATCCACGGCGTGGATGCCCAGGTCTATGAAGTGCTGGGCGGCGGCGCTCTTGCCGCTGCCGATGCCGCCGGTCAGGCCGAGGATCCAGGGTTTTGTCGCGGATGTGGTCATTGAAAGCCGGCAAAGTGCAGATAGGAAGTGGTTATTTGACCACCCCAGAGCAATGCAATCCAGCCGGCAATCGCCAGATAGGGGCCAAAGGGGATTGGCGTCGAGGTCTGGGCGTTGCGCAGGCGCAACAGCATCAGCCCCAGTATCGCGCCCACCAGCGATGACAGCAGGATCGTCAGCGGCAGGATCTGCCAGCCGCCCCAGGCGCCGAGCATCGCCAGCAGCTTGAAGTCACCATGGCCCATGCCTTCCTTGCCGGTCAGCAGCTTGAATATCCAATACACCGACCACAGGCTCAGGTAGCCGGCGACCGCCCCCCAGAGAGCATCGCTCAGGGTGGTGAATAGGGCGAAGTGGTTGGCGATCAGACCCAGCCAGAGCAGGGGCAGGACCAACGCATCGGGCAGTATCTGATGGTCGGCGTCGATCAGGCTCATCGCCAGCAGGCCCCAGGTCAGCGCCAGCAGCAAGCCGGCGGGCCAGCCGAAGCCGAAATGCCAGGCGATGAATGCCGACAGCAGGCCACAGGCCAGTTCGGTCAGAGGGTAGCGCTTGCTGATCGGGGCCTTGCAACGGGAGCATTTGCCGCGCAGCAGCGCGTAGCTGAGCAGCGGCAGGTTTTCCCAGGCGCGGATGCGATGATTGCAGTGCGGGCAGTGGGAGTGGGGCAACAACAGATTGTAGGTCGGTGCAGGCTCGGGCAGGGGCAGGTCGAGGATCCGGTGGGCTTCCTCGCGCCAGTCACGCTCCAACATTTTCGGCAGGCGCCAGACGACGACGTTGATGAAACTGCCGACGATCAGGCCGAGGATGAGTGCGCAAAAAACAAAGGCCAGCGGGTGGCTGGCCAGGAAGTCGGGTAGGGGCATCGTTTAGACCACTTGGCCAAGCTTGAAGATAGGCAGGTACATGGCGATCACCAGGCCGCCGACGATCACGCCGAGTACGGCCATGATGAGCGGTTCCATCAAGCTGGTGAGGCTGTCGACGCTGTTGTCGACTTCGGTTTCATAGTAGGTCGCGACCTTGTCGAGCATGTCGTCGAGGGCGCCGGACTCTTCGCCGATTGCGGTCATCTGCAGTGCCATGCTGGGGAAAACCCCGGTGGTGCGCATGGAGAAGTTCAACTGCATGCCGGTGGAAACATCCTGCTTGACCCGGTTGACGGCGTTCCTGAACACCACGTTGCCGGTTGCACCCGAGACCGAGTCCAAGGCTTCGACCAGCGGTACGCCGGCGGCGAAGGTGGTCGACAGGGTACGGGCAAAGCGGGCCACGGCGGACTTGTAGATGATCGGCCCGATGATCGGGATTTTCAGCAGCGTGCGGTCCATCCAGTTGCGAAAGCGCGCGGATGTCTTGTGCGCGCGTATCAGCCCATAGATACCGCCGCCCAGGCCCAGGATCACCACCCACCACCAGTCCTGCAGGATCTGCGAAAGCCCGATCACCATCAGGGTGAAGGCCGGCAGTTCCGCGCCGAAGCCGGCAAAGATCGCCTGGAACTGTGGCACCACCTTGATCAGCAGGATCCCGGAGACAACGATCGCCACCAGAATGACCGCGATCGGGTAGTTCATGGCCTTCCTGATCTTGGCCTTGAGCGCCTCGGTCTTTTCCTTGTAGGTCGCTACCCGCGAGAGCAGGCTCTCCAGGGCGCCGGCCTGTTCGCCCGCATCGACCAGGTTGCAGTACAGGTCATCGAAATATTCCGGTTTCTTGCGCAGGGAGGCCGCGAAGCTGTTGCCCGCCGCGACTTCCTGCTTGATCTCGTCCACCAGCTTGCGCATGTTGGGGTTGTCGAAACCCTCGGCGATGATGTCGAAAGACTGCAGCAGCGGCACGCCGGCTTTCATCATGGTGGCCATCTGGCGGGTGAACAGGGCGATGTCCAGGGGCTTGATACGCTTGCCCTTGCTGAACAGCGAGGTGCCTTTCTTGCGCACCCGGCCCGGGTTGATCCCCTGCTTGCGCAACTGCGCCTTGACCAGTGCCGGATTGTGGCCGGTCAGTTCGCCGGAGACCTTGGTGCCTTTCTTGTCGGTGCCTTCCCAGGCGTAGGTACTTATCTTTGCCGCTTTCGTCGCCATGAATCAGTCCTTGGTGACCCGGTTGACTTCTTCCAGGCTGGTCAGGCCCTGCATGGCCTTTCGCAGGCCTGAGGTCCGCAGGTCGTTGAAGCCTTCCTTGCGCATCTGCTCGGCGATCTCGATCGCGTTGCCTTCGGCCATGATCAATCGTTGCAGGTCGGGGGTGTTCTTCACCACCTCGTAAATGCCGACACGGCCCTTGTAGCCGCCATTGCATTGGTCGCAGCCCACAGGTTCGTAGACCTTGAACTTGCCGATCTGATCCGCGGGGAAGCCTTCTTTCAGGAGCGTCTCCTGGGGAATGTCGATTTCCTTTTTGCAGTGCGGGCACAGTTTGCGTGCCAGGCGCTGGGCAATGATCAAGCTCACCGAGGTGGCGATGTTGAACCCGGGGATACCCATGTTCTGCAGGCGGGTCAGGGTTTCCGCAGCGCTGTTGGTATGCAGGGTCGACAGCACCAGGTGGCCGGTCTGAGCCGCCTTGATCGCGATTTCGGCGGTTTCCAGGTCACGGATCTCGCCGACCATGATCACGTCCGGGTCCTGACGCAGGAACGAGCGCAGGGCCTGGGCGAAATCCAGCCCCTGTTTCGGGTTGACGTTGACCTGGTTGATGCCTTCCATGTTGATTTCCACCGGGTCTTCGGCAGTGGAAATGTTGATATCCACAGTGTTGAGGATATTCAGGCCCGTATACAGAGAAACGGTTTTACCCGAGCCGGTGGGGCCGGTGACCAGGATCATGCCCTGCGGTTGCTTGAGGGCCGCCATGTAGAGGTCTTTCTGATCCGGTTCGTAGCCCAGTGCATCGATGCCCATCTGCGCGCTGGACGGATCGAGGATCCGCATCACGATCTTCTCACCCCACAGCGTCGGCAGGGTGTTGACCCGGAAGTCGATGGCCTTGGTCTTCGAGATGCGCATCTTGATCCGGCCGTCCTGCGGCTTGCGGCGCTCGGAAATATCCAGGTTGGCCATGACCTTCAGGCGGGCGGCGATCCGGCCTGCCAGGTGAATCGGCGGCCGCGCGACTTCCCGGAGCATGCCGTCGGTGCGCAGGCGCACACGGTAGACCTTTTCATAGGGCTCGAAGTGCAGGTCGGAAGAGCCGCCCTTGATGGCATCCAGCAGCATCTTGTTGACGAAGCGCACGACGGGGGCGTCGTCGGCGTCCTGGCCGGCGATGGGGTCGTGTTCCTTGTCATGGGCTGATTCGATGTCCAGGCCATCGAGATCGACATCGGCCATCTCTTCGAGGCCGCTGGTACCGCTGTCGAAAAATTTGTCGATGGCGTCGGTGAGCTTGTCGTCCTCCACCAGAATTGCCTCGGTGTTGAGGCCGGTGCTGAACTGGATATCGGTGATCGCCTGGTGGTTGCTCGGGTCGGAGATACCGACGAACAGCTTGTTGCCACGTCGCCATAGAGGCAGAACATGGTGCTGGCGGATCAGTTTCTCACTGACCAGGCCCTTGGGCTGGCTTTCCTTGTCGAGGCAGTTCAGGTCGAGCAGGGCGACGCCAAAGTGTTCGGAGGCAATCTCCGCGACCTCGCGGCTTTTCACCAGCTTGTTCTGCACCAGGTAGCTGACCAGGGACATCCGATTGCGTTGGGCTTGCTGATACGCCTGCTGAGCGTTCTTGTCGGTAATCAGCTCGGCTGCCACCAACTGCTTGGCGAGGCCGGAGAGGGCGATATCGTTCATGTAGGTACCAGACACGGACATTGCGAGTTTTATAGCGTAGTCGGGCGGTGGTGCCAAATCGGGGATGGGGGAGTGACAAAAAATGTCAGGTTTTGTTGTTCCGGAGCAGTCTTTGCCATCGGAAGATGCTTTATCGCCGGCGTGGATCAGTCCTGTCAGGCATGGCACGGCGCGTGCTTTGGTGTAAACGAGCCACACGGCCTTTTCACGTCTGGAGACGAAATATGAATGCTCAAAAGGGTTTCACCTTGATCGAACTGATGATCGTTGTGGCGATCGTCGGGATTCTGGCAGCGGTCGCGCTTCCCGTGTATCAAAACTATACATACAGAGCAAAATTTTCTGAGGTTACGTCTGTCGCTAATACTTACCAAACGGCTGTGGCCTCTTGTGCTCAGGAAAAAGGCACACTTACTGGATGCAGCTTGGGGACGAATGGGATTCCAGGGAGTGTCGCAACGACCCACGTGGGTAGTGTCGCGGTGACCGACGGGAAGATAACCGTAACACCTACAGCGACTACAAGTACTGCCTCTACTCTCATTCTTAATCCAGTTTTGGGTACGGCGGCTTTGACTTGGAGTGTTGATGCGGCAAGTGGTTGCCTTTCTACTCAAAATAGTGGTGCTGTGCCAGTTCTGTGTAAACAAGTTGGCAGTTGATTGAGAGTTTTGGTTTTCAATATAAGCGTCTTTCGAGGCGCTTTTTTGTTTTGGCTTGAGGTGCCGAATGTTTTTTCATGTGCTCAATGTTCGGTGGGCGGTTTTTTCTTGCTTTCTTGTGATGGTTTACATTGCTTGCGCCCCGTATGGTCATGATTTGCAGAGGGTGGGGCAGGTTTTTATAGTGTTTTTTTGTTTTTTTTCTAAGGAAAAGTTTCGTGGTTTTTGGGGCGGGGGAGTAGCTAGTGTCCTTTTTTTTATTGTGCTTTTGGGTTTTTTTTCTTCATTAGACAGTAATCAGGTTGGCTGGGCTTTCGTAGAGCTTTCGGTTTTTATTGTGTTGGGAGCTTCTGCGCTGATGTTCTATAGCTATAGGGTGTCTGCCGGGGAGCGGGGTGACAAGTTATTTTTGGGTTTTACTTTTTTTTTGTGCGCGGCCAAGATAGCTCAATTTTTTGTTGGCGTGACCTCTGTTTTTTGGGGCGGGGCGGGGATTTTAGATACAAGTCTGCTTTTTGAGGGTTTTTCAAATAGACGCTTTTATGGTCAGTTTCAGACGTTCACTATCCCTATACTGTCTCTACCCTTGTTGCTGTTCGCACTCAAGCGCTCCTCGCGTATTGTGGTCTTCTTTTTTTTGAGCTTTTGGTGGCTTATCGCGATAACCGGAGGTACTCGTGGTACTTGGCTTGGAATGGCGTTAGCGGCCTGCGTATTGTCTTCAGTGGGCCGCTCCGGCAGACGCTGGATAATATGGCAGCTGTTGGCCATTTTTACTGGCATTACCCTCTACTGTCTCCTCTTCAGTGCCTTTCCGGGCTACCTTGGCATTGAAGTCACCAATGTCGTCAGCGAACGCCTGACCACTTCCCTTTCCGCTCGGGACGTCATCTGGCAACAAGCCTGGGACATGATCCGCGAACGCCCCTGGCTCGGCTTCGGCCCCATGCACTTCGCCGATATCCACAACCCCATCGCCGCCCACCCGCACCAGGCCATCCTGCAATGGGCCTGCGAATGGGGTATCCCCTCCACCCTGCTGGTAATGTGGCTGGTCGGCCGCGGGCTCTGGGCGACCTTCCGCCTGGTCCGCGAGCGCGCCGACTCCAACGACCCGGTCGACCTGCTGCGCGTCTGCCTGTTCGCCAGCCTGATCGGCGCCCTGGCCCAATCGATGGTCGACGGCGTGATCGTGATGCCGTACTCCCAGTTGTGGCTGTCCCTGGTGGTCGGTTGGCTGATGGGCATTCATGTCTGGAAAAGCGAGCCCGCCAAACCCAATGCCTTCATCCACTGGTCATGGATGGGCATCAGTACCGCCGCCGTACTGTTCCTGGCCTACGTGGCAATCCGCGATGTGCCGCACCTGGATGAGCGCAACAAACTCTACCAGCAGCAATACGGCGGACATCTCCAACCCCGTTTCTGGGCCCAGGGCGTAATCGCGATCAAGCCCGATTAGCTTGCTCCGTTCGTCGCCCGATGCTAGCGTTAGCGCCACGCCGGTGTAGCTCAGTCGGTAGAGCAGCGCACTCGTAACGCGAAGGTCGCAGGTTCGATTCCTGTCTCCGGCACCAGTAAAATCAAGGCTTGCAGCGATGCAGGCCTTTTTTATTTTTGGGGCGGGCTAGCACAGGGCTAGCAGGATGGACGTTCCGAATTTCGAAAGAATTTGCGCTTGGATCCGACTCTCGGCTGGTTTGCACGCTGGGAAACATTAGGATTTCTGCCCCTTTTTCCTTGAGGTTCTTCATCTGGCAGGAGTGGTCGGATCAATGGCCGACCGCAAGCTACTTGCGAGTCATTGGGGGCGGAAGTCACTTGAAGCGGCATTGGGCTGACGAATCGATCCGCCCTTTTCTCTAAAGCTCGCCAGTAGGCGTCCAAGGGGCTCTTAGGTTCTGTATGAAAACCTTTGAAACCCCATCGCGGCCCCT